>JAHBYP010000004.1:0-135000 GCA_019635875.1 Alphaproteobacteria bacterium | reverse complement strand
GAAGCGGATGATGCCGTCGTGGCGACCCAGCACCCTGCCCGACTGGTCGACGATCTCGCCCGGCTCCACCGCCTCGGGCCTGAGCTTCGCCACCACGCCGGCGTAATCGCCGTCGGGCACGAAGCAGATGTCCTGGCTGTCGGGCTTGTCGGCCACGGCCAGGCCGAAGCGCTCGGCCAGCGCGCGGGTCTCGGGCTTGCGCATGCCGCCCAGCGGGAAGCGCAGCAGGTCGAGCTGGGCGCGCGTCGTGGCGTAGAGGAAATAGCTCTGGTCCTTGGCCGCATCGACGGCGCGGCGCAGCTGCGGCCCGCCGGCGCCCAGCGTGCGGCGCACGTAGTGGCCGGTGGCCAGCGCGTCGGCGTCGAGGTCGCGTGCCAGCGACAGCAGGTCGCGGAACTTCACCGTGCGGTTGCATGCCACGCAGGGGATCGGCGTCTCGCCGCGCGCATAGGCATCGGCGAAGCGCTCGATGACGTCGCTGCGGAAGCGGCTCTCGTAGTCCAGCACGTAGTGCGGCGCGCCGATACGCTCGGCCACCATGGCGGCGTCGTAGATGTCCTGGCCGGCGCAGCAGGCGCCCTTGCGGCGGGCGATCTCGCCCTGGTCGTAGAGCTGCAGGGTGACGCCGACCACGTCGTAGCCCTGCTCCTTGAGCAGCGCCGCGGTGACCGATGAGTCGACGCCGCCGGACATCGCGACCACCACACGGGTGCGCGCCGGCGGCTTGTCGATGCCGAGCGAGTTCATGGCGCCGATATACGCCTCGGGCGGCGCCGGGCAAGCCCTACTGCTGGCGGTAGGCCGCCGCCCCCTCGCGGGTCAGGCGCAGCTTGCCGCCGCCCTCGAGCATCATCACCCGCTCGCCGACCTGCAGGCGGCCCTCGTTGGTCTGCACGACGTTGATGACGCTGCCGTCGTCGCGCCGCACGTAGAACCGGGTGGCTGTGCCCGAGGTCATGCCGCGCTCGATGGCGTCGCCGGCGAAGGCGCCGCCCACGGCGCCGAGCACGGCGGTGATGATCGAGCCGCGGCCGCTGCCGATCGCCGAGCCGGCGACGCCGCCGACGACGCCACCGCCCAGCCGGCCGATGCCGGTGGCGTGACCGTCGACCGGCACGTCCTCCATGCCGACGATCTGGCCGACCTCGACGGTGCCGGCGCGCTGCAGCTCGCCGCGCGAGTAGGAGGCACTCTGCTGCGGCCCGCATGCCGCCACGGCGCCCGCCAGACCGAGCGCCAATCCCAGGCGGACCGCGCCGCCGACGTAGATGAGCATCAAGTTCCCCGACTTCCGCCCCGTCGATCTGTATGACTTCTTTGCGACATTATTCAGGCGCGTCAGCCGCGCTCGTCGATCCAGGCCATCTGGATGGCCTCGAGGATCTTCTCGCTCGACTTGTTGGGATCGTCCCCGAAGTTCGGCAATTCCATCACCCATTTGCGCAGGTCGGTGAATCGCAGGTTGACGTTGTCAACATCGGGGTGCGCCTCCTCGAGCTCGATGGCGATGTCGCGGGTGTCGGTCCAGCGCAGCTTGGGCATGCAACCCTCCCCTACTTGTCGACCATCATGTTGCGCGTCGCCGCCGGCAGCCTGACGGTAAGGCCGTCGAGCTCCTCGGTCATCTTGATCTGGCAGCCCAGGCGCGAGGTGTGGGTGAGCCCGAAGGCGAGGTCGAGCATGTCCTCCTCGTCCTCGCTGGCCTCGTCGAGCTTCTTGTACCATTCGCCATCGACGATCACGTGGCAGGTCGAGCAGGCCAGCGAGCCCTCGCAGGCGCCCTCGAGGTCGATGTGGTTGCGGTGCGCGATCTCCAGCACGGACAGGCCCAGCGGCGCGTCGACCTCCTTGCGATTGCCGTTCTTCTCGATGAACACCATCCTGGGCATCACTTTCCCATCCTGCTTTCCAGCTTGTCGACCGAGACGCCCGACAGCGCACTGCGAATCCCGCGATCCATCCGCCGTTCGGCGAATCCCTTGGACAACTCCTCCAGCGCCTGCGCCGCGGCGTTGATCGCTTCACGATCCTCGCCCGCCACCTCGGCCAGCACACGCGCCCGCGCCCGGTCGAGCGCGGCGCGCTCCTCGGCGTCGAGCAGATCGCCATCGACGGCGAGCGCCGAGTCCAGCGCCTGCGCCAGGCGCTGGGCCTCGACGCGCGCCTCCTGCAGCAGCCGGCGCGCCATGTCGTCCTCGGCGTGCTCCAGGCTGTCGTAGATCATGTCGGCCAGCTCGTCCTCGTCGAGGCCGTAGGTCGGCTTGACCTCGACGCGCTGCGCCACCCCGGTGGTCCTCTCCTCGGCCGACACGGTCAGCAGACCGTCGGCATCGACGCTGAACGTCACGCGGATGCGCGCGGCGCCGGCGGTCATCGGCGGGATGCCGCGCAGCTCGAAGCGCGCCAGGCTGCGGCAGTCGGGCGCCAGCTCGCGCTCGCCCTGCACGACATGGATCGCCATCGCCGACTGGCCGTCCTGGTAGGTGGTGAATTCCTGCGCCACCGAGACCGGGATCGGCGTGTTGCGCGGGATCACCTTCTCGACGATGCCACCCATGGTCTCTATGCCCAGCGACAGCGGCGTGACGTCGAGCAGCAGGGTGTCAGAACCCGAGGTCAGCGCCTCGGCCTGCAGCGCCGCGCCGACCGCGACCACCTCGTCGGGATTGATGTCGCTGAGCGGCTGCCGACCGAAGACCCGCTCGACGGCGCGGCGCACGGCGGGCACGCGCGTCGAGCCGCCGACCAGCACGACGCCCTGCACTTCTTCGTTGCCGACGCCGGCGTCCGACAGCACGCGCACGCAGATGTCGGTCGTGCGCCTGATCAGCGGCGCGATGGCGGCTTCGAGATCCTGGCGCGACACCGTCTGCGACAGCACCGCGACGCTGTCCTCGGTCGTGAGCCTTTCCTTGGCCTCGCGCGCCGCCAGCAGCACGCGGCGCACCGCGCTGGGGCTGTCGAGATCGGCCTTCAGCCGCTCGGCCAGCGCGCGATCGAAGTCGTCGCCGCCGAGCGCCGCGTCGCCGCCGGTCGCCAGCACCTGGAAGACACCCTTCTCCAGCCGCAGCAGTGACAGGTCAAAGGTGCCGCCGCCGAGGTCGTAGATCGCGTAGAGACCCTCGACGCCCTTGTCGAGGCCGTAGGCCAGCGCTGCCGCCGTGGGCTCGTTGACCAAGCGCAGCACCTCGAGGCCGGCCACGCGTGCGGCATCGCGAGTCGCGGTGCGCGCCGCATCGTCGAAATAGGCCGGCACGGTGATCACGGCTCGCTCGACCGCCTGGCCCAGCGCAACCTCGGCGCGCGTCCTGAGCGCGCGCAGGATGTCGGCGGAGATCTCGACCGGCGAACGAGCACGCTCACCGACGCGCAGCTTCACCATGCCGCCCTCGGCCGTCGAGGGATCGATGACGTATGGCAGCTTGCCCGCGATGCCCGAGAGGTCGCCCGCGCCGCGGCCCATCAGGCGCTTGATCGAGGAGACCACCGCATCGGGATTGTCGGCGAAGCGCGACTGCGCCTCCCGGCCGACGACGACCTGATCGCTCTCGCCGTAGAAGACCACCGACGGCACCAGGCCATCGCCATGCTCGTCGCGCAGCACCTCGGCCACCGACTCGCGCGCGATCGCCACGACGCAGTTCGTGGTGCCCAGATCGATGCCCACGGCAAGGCCCCGCTCGCCGGCATGCGGCAGCGGCGTCTGGCCCGGCTCATGGATGTCCAACAGGGTCATGGACCCGCGCTTCCCATGTTCAATCGGCGTGCGCGCGCCTCTTCGACGAATTTGTCGAGATAGGCAAGGCGCAAGATTGCGTGCCTGATGCCGGCATGATCGGCTTGCGCGAAGAGATCGGACAACGCGTCGATCTCTGCCGCCCGTTCATCACGCGACTTCCGTTCCAGTGCCTGCACCGCGGAGACCGAATCGGCTTCGCTGAGAGCCTCGCGCCCTTCCATGGCTTCCATCAGCAGCGCCGGATCGTCGATCGTTCGGCCGTCGCCCGGCAGATCGACACCCATCTGTCCGGCGAGATAGCGCGCGCGGCGGATCGGATGCTTCAGCGTCTCGTAGGCCTCGTTCAGCGCCGCGGCCTGCTGCTGCGAGATCGCGCGTTCACGCGGCTGCCTGCGCGCGAAGCGATCGGGATGCAATTGCCGCTGCAGCGCGAAATACGCGCGGTCCAGCACCGCGGGATCGACGCCATAGCCGCACTGCAGCCCGAGCCGTGCGAAGTGGTCCATCTGGCCCGGCGGCTGCACCGCCTGGCAGGCGCCGCAGAACGGCGCGCCAGCCTCGACCGGCCCGCCGCACGACCAGCACGCCGGCGACTGCGTCACCGCTATGGATGCGTGTTCTGCCGACATGGTCTCTCGCGCGGATTCCTTATGCCCCCTCGCCCCGCTTGCGGGGAGAGGGAGATATGAGGCCCCTGCGAATCAGATGTGGAAGGACTCGCCGCAGCCGCAGCGGCCCTTCTCGTTCGGATTGCGGAAGACGAAGCCGGTCTTCAGCTTCTCCTCGACGTAATCCATCTCGGTGCCGATCAGGAACAGCGTCGCCTTCGGGTCGACCAGGATGGTGATGCCCTGGGTCTCGACCGCCTCGTCCTTCGGCCCGCGCTCGTCGGCATATTCCAGCGTGTAGGACAGGCCGGAGCAGCCCTTGGTGCGCACGCCGATGCGCACGCCGGCGGTGGGCTTGCCGCGCTGCTCGATCAGCGCCTTGACGCGCTCGACCGCGGCGTCCGTCAGCTTCATCAGCTGCGGGCGCGGACGGCGCGGCCTGACGGCGGCGGGCGGCGCGGCAGGCGGCGCAGGCGGGGGCGTGTGCGTCCCGGCGTCCATCTTGAATGCTCCTACTCCGCCGCCTTGGGCTGCCCAACGTCCGGCAGTTCATCCAGCTTCTTCGCCGTCTTGGCGCGATAGTCGGCGATCGCCGCCTTGATCGCGTCCTCGGCGAGCACCGAGCAGTGGATCTTCACCGGCGGCAACGCCAGGTGCTGGGCGATCTGGGTATTCTTGATCGTCTCGGCCTCGTCGATCGTCTTGCCCTTGACCCACTCGGTGACGAGCGAGCTGGAGGCGATCGCCGAGCCGCAGCCGAAGGTCTTGAACTTGGCGTCCTCGATGACGCCGTCGAGACCGACCCTGATCTGCAGCTTCATCACGTCGCCGCAGGCCGGGGCACCGACCAGACCGGTGCCCACGTCCTCGGCGTTCTTGTCGAGCGAGCCCACGTTGCGCGGGTTCTCGTAGTGGTCGACGACCTTGTCGCTGTACGCCATGTCAAGCTCCTTCGCGTTCTATGTCGGTGTAGCGGGCACGACGGTCAAGTCAATGCGCCGCCCACTCGATCGATTTCAGGTCGACACCTTCCTGGTGCATCTCCCACAGCGGGCTCATTTCCCGCAGTTTCGTCACATGCCGGGCGATGTCGTCGACCGCCCGGTCGATCTCCTGCTCGGTGGTGAAGCGGCCGAAGCCGATGCGCAGCGAGGTGTGCGCCAGCTCCTCGTCGACGCCCAGCGCGCGCAGCACGTAGCTCGGCTCCAGCGAGGCCGAGGTGCAGGCCGAACCCGACGACACCGACAGCGACTTGATGCCCATGATCAGCGACTCGCCCTCGACGAAGGCGAAGCTGATGTTGAGGTTGCCCGGGATCCGCTGCTCGAGATCGCCGTTGACGTAGATCTCCGGCAGGCGCTCCTGCATCTTGGTCAGGAAGCGGTCGCGCAGGCCGCGCAGCTTCTCGGCTTCGCTGTCCATCTCCTTCATGGCGATGGCGCAGGCCTCGCCCAGCCCGACGCAGAGCGGCGTCGGCAGGGTGCCCGACCGGAAGCCGCGCTCCTGGCCGCCGCCGTTGATCAGCGCCACCAGACGCACGCGCGGGCGGCGGCGCACGTAGAGCGCGCCGATGCCCTTGGGGCCGTAGATCTTGTGGCCCGAGATCGACATCAGATCGATGTTCATCTCCTCGACGTCGAGCTTGATCTTGCCCACGGCCTGGGCGCAGTCGGTGTGGAAGAAGGCGCCCTTATCGCGGCAGATCCTGCCGATCTCCTTGAGCGGCTGGATCACGCCGATCTCGTTGTTCACCGCCATCACCGAGACCAGCACGGTCCTGTCGGTCACCGCGGCGCGCAGCTTGTCGAGATCGACCAGGCCGCTCTTCTCGACCGGCAGATAGGTGACCTCGAAACCCTCCTGCTCAAGATGGCGGCAGGTATCGAGCACGCATTTGTGCTCGGTCACCAGGGTGACGATGTGGTTGCGCCGGTCCTTGTAGAACTGCGCCACGCCCTTGATGGCGAGGTTGTTCGACTCGGTGGCGCCCGAGGTGAAGACGATCTCCTTCTCGTCGGCGCCGATGATCCTGGCGACCTGCGCGCGCGCCGTTTCGACCGCCTCCTCGGCCTCCCAGCCATAGGAATGGCTGCGCGAGGCCGGATTGCCGAACTTGGTGGTGAAGTACGGCATCATGGCGTCGAGCACGCGCGGATCCATCGGCGTCGTCGCCTGGTAGTCCAGGTAGATCGGCTGATCGTTGCGCTTCCACTGGGTGCTGACGGTCATCGCATCCGACTCCTCGAGATCCTAGGCCGCCGTCCGCTCCCTCTCCGCGCGAGCGGGGAGAGGAGGAGCGAGCCGGCGATATACGTCCATCCATGCCGCGATCATCCGCGTCGCGTCCGCTTCGGTGGAATTCCAGCCGAAGCTGATGCGCAGGGCCGACCCGGCATCCTTCTCGTCGACGCCCATGGCATGCAGCACGGGCGAGAACTTCACCTTGCCCGACGAGCACGCCGAGCCGGCGCTGATCGCGATGCCCGCGAGGTCCAGCGCCATGATCTGGGTCTGCGCCGGCACGCCGGTCATCGCCACGTTCAGGGTATTGGGCAGCCTGGGCGCATCTGCCCCCAGTACCCGCGCGCCGTCCAGCGACGCCTGTACCCGATCACGTAGCCTCGCGAGGCGGCCGAATGCATTGAGGTCGCTCAAAGCGATCGCCGCCGCCGCACCGAATCCGGCCACGCCGGCGACGTTCTCGGTGCCGCCGCGCCGGCCCCGCTCCTGGCCGCCACCGGTCTGCACCGCACTCAGCGGCGCACCCTCGCGCAGCACCAGCGCCCCGACGCCCTGCGGGCCGCCCAGCTTGTGCGCCGAGAGGCTGAGGTAGTCGACACCCAGCGCCGGCATGTCGATGGCGATCTTGCCGGCCGCCTGCACTGCGTCGCACGCCACCAGCGCGCCGTGCCGGCGCGCGATCCTCGCGACCTCGGCTACCGGCTGGATCACGCCGGTCTCGTTGTTCGCGAGCATCACCGCGACAAGCGTGGGCTTGGTCGAAGCCGACAGCATGCGCTCCAGCGCATCGAGATCGACCACGCCATTGCCGTGCACCGGGATGCGCTCGGCCCGCTCGGCCGGCGCGAGCACGCTGTCATGCTCGATGGCGGAGACCAGCACGCGCGCGCGGCCGAAACCGCGCAGCGCCAGGTTGTTGGCCTCGGTGCCGCCCGAGGTGAAGATCACGTCGGCCGCCCTGGCCCCGACCAGGGCCGCGACCTGCTGGCGCGCACGATCGACGCGACCGCGCGCGGCGCGGCCGAAACCATGCACCGAAGACGCATTGCCGACGACGCGCATGGCCTCGACCATCGCCTCGATGGCCTGCGGGCGCATCGGCGTTGTGGCGTTGTGATCGAGGTACACGGCCATCGGACGACGTCCTATTCCGCGGCCACCGCGGTGGCGGCACTGGCGCGCGGCGGCAGCGCCACATCGCCGGGCACCGGCGCCGCGAAGGGTCGCGCCGTGCCCAGCACGCGGCGCTCGACCACGTCCTGCAGGGTCACGGAGCTCAGGAACAGATGGATCTGGTTGCCCAACTCGGCCCACAGATCGTGGGTCAGGCAGCGCGAATGATCGCTGTGGCAGCCGATCGATGAATTGCTCTTGCAGCGCGTCGCGGTGATCGGCTCGTCGACCGACAGGATGATGTCGGCGACCCGCGTGCCCGATGCGCCGCGGGCCAGCAGATAACCGCCGCCGGGGCCGCGCACGCTTTTGACCAGCCCGCCACGCCTCAGCCGTGCGAACAGCTGCTCAAGATACGACAGCGAGATCTCCTGCCGCTCGGCGATGTCCGCCAGCGACACAGGCCTGCTCTCTCCATGACGGGCCAGATCGACCAGCGCCATCACGGCGTAGCGTCCTTTGGTGCTGAGCTTCACGCCCTGCCTCCCTCGTTCGCGTCCGGCCCTCGATCGTCCGACCGGGCCCGCCTTGGCGCCGTCCGCATGCCTGCCCGATCCCCACTACCGCGTCGATCGCATTGAAATCGCTCTTGAAAGCGCGGCCAGCGACACGGATAGTGGCATTTCGATGATCGGGTTCATCTCCGAAAAGCCGACTGTTGCAGTCGGATATAGGAAAGCCGACTATACCGGTCAAGTTTAGAATCGTGTCGGTTCAATGGGGTTGGCCTACCAATCCCACACCGAACTTAGGGTCTTGGACGGCTGGGGCCGCGAGGAAACAGGCGAGGCGACGCACGGATGCCTGATGTCATCTTCACGGGGCCCGAGGGGCGTCTGGAAGGCCGCTACCACCAGAGCAAGGAGCCCAACGCGCCTATCGCGTTGATGCTGCATCCGCACCCGCAGGCCGGCGGGACGATGAACAACAAGGTGGTGTTCACCCTGTTCCACGTCTTCGTCACCCGCGGCTTCTCGGTGATGCGCTTCAATTTCCGCGGCGTCGGCCGCTCCCAGGGCACCTTCGACAACGGCCAGGGCGAGCTCAGCGACGCGGCCGCGGCGCTCGACTGGCTGCAGGGCATGAACCCCGACGCCGGCGCCTGCTGGGTGGCGGGCTTCTCCTTCGGTGCTTGGATCGGCATGCAGTTGCTGATGCGCCGGCCCGAGATCGACGGCTTCGTCTCGGTGGCGCCGCCGGCCAACAGCTACGATTTCGGCTTCCTGGCGCCCTGCCCGTCCTCGGGCCTGATCGTGCACGGCGACAAGGACGAGGTGGTGCCGGCGGCCGACATCCAGAAGCTGGTCGCCAAGCTGTCGCTGCAGAAGGGCATCACCGTCGAATCGCGCACGGTGAAGGGCGCCAACCACTTCTTCCACGACTGCCTCGACAAGCTGGCGGTCGAGGTCGACAAGTACGTCGCCAAGTCGATGAAGCCGGCGCCTGCGAAGGCGTAGGCGCACCCCGGTCGGGCCGACCAGTCTGTCATCCCGAGCAAAGCGAGGGATCCAGGCTCTGTCACTAGATTCCTCGCTACGCTCGGAATGACAGAGTGCTCGTCGGCGAAGAATTGGCCGTCAAGCCTGCCGCTTTGTCTCCACTGCCGGATATCTGCGAATTGCCTCAAGCCGCTCCGGCATTCAGGGCGCGTTCGACTCCTTCAGGATCGCCGGCGATGACCTTGAGGTAGGCGCGGGCTGGCTGATCCGGTTCCGTGCGGCCCTGTTCCCAATCGCGCAGGGTACCCAGCGGGATGCGGTAGCGACGCGCGAATTCCTCCTGTGTCAGCCCCAGCGCCCGCCGGATCACCCGCACCTGGGGGGTCCGCTTCATCGTCGCCATCCGCTCCGGCGTCAGGGGCTGCGCGTCGGGGGCGGCGAGCGCCGCCGCATGAATTTCGTCGTCCGTCATCGGGCGCAATTCGCCGATCGGCAACGGCCGTTCGGTGCCGTCATCCAGCACCTGGACCACCGTGCCGTCAGGCCGAATTCTCGCGATAGTATTTGTCTTGCTCATGTCTCGTTGCCCTTCGGGCCGAAATGATTCGGATGCGTTTGCCGCGCTCCGTGGATGTCACGGCCAATATCGGACCGCCGATCGTGCCGAGCAGGTTGGATCGTTCCTCGCCGTAGGGGCCGCCTTGCCCTCGTCCCACTCGAATTCCACCGCCACAATATACGGATTACCAGTAGTTGGTTCAATAGTATCCTCAATCAGCTGGGCCCTCTGCCGGGTGCAACACGCCGCCAATGATTGGCTGGCTCGCCCCCGTGGTCGACGGATAGGAATTGGGCATTCCCCTGAGGTGGCGCACGGCGAGGAAGCCGAAGGCTTGCGCCTCCAGCGCCTCGACATTCCAGCCATAGGCGGTCCCGGTTGTCACACGACCGGGCACGAGCCGGCCTAGCCACGTCAGGATCGTTTCGTTACGAGACCCGCCCCCACAGAGAATCCAGGTACGGGGAGGCGTCGGGAAATGCGCCTCGGCCAGGGATAATCCCAAGCATGTACAGTATGTTATCGTTGATACTCCATCTTCTACATTAATATTGGGCAGAAGATCGAACATAAAATCATTTCTATCCAGGGATTTAGGTGGAGATATTAAGAAATATGACGAACTCAGGAAGTCCCTCACCACCTCCAGTTGGACCTCGCCCCGTGCCGCAAGTTCGCCGTCCAAGTCGAACATCTGGTTGGTCCTTCGACGGACCCAGTCGTCGATCGGCGCGTTGCCGGGGCCGGTGTCGAAGGCCACCAGCCGGCCGTCCTCGCCGATCCAGGTGACGTTGGCGACGCCGCCGATATTGACCACCGCCACAGGCAGATCGAGGTCGCGCGTCAGCGCCTGATGGAAGACCGGAACCAGGGGGGCGCCCTGCCCGCCGGCGGCAACGTCTGCGCTGCGCAGGTCGGCGACCACCGGCCGGCCCAGGGCCCGGGCCAATGCCCGGCCGTCGCCGATCTGCCAGGTGAAGCCCTGCTGCGGCTTGTGGGTGATGGTCTGGCCATGAAAGCCCACGACATCGATCGACGCCAGCTCGACACCTTCCTCCCGCGCGAAACGGCGGACGGCCTCGATATGGGCCGTCGTGATCGCCGCCTCGGCGGCGTCCGTGGCCGGGTCGCGGCTCGTGGCGCCGAACACCGCCCGGACCTTCTCGCGGGTCGCCTCGGCATGCGGGTAGGTCGCGGCCGGGCCGAAGCCGTGGATGCGCTCGCCGTCGGTGTCGATCACCGCGACGTCGACGCCGTCGAGCGACGTGCCGCTCATCAGGCCCAGCGCCCGCACCTGCCCTGCCCTCGCGTTGTTGAAACCGGGCACCTGTGATACAGCGCCCGCCGCCGGCGTCCAACCGAAGACCCAGGAAGATGAGCGCGTTCAAGTCCGACTTCATGCGCACCGTGCACGAGCGCGGCATGGTGCACCAATGCAGCGACGCGGCGCGTCTCGACGCGCTGCTCCAGTCGGGCGTGCGCACGGCCTATATCGGCTTCGACTGCACCGCCGATTCGCTGCACATCGGCTCGCTGCTGCAGATCATGATGCTGCGCTGGTGGCAGAAGTGCGGGCACAAGCCGCTGGTGCTGATGGGCGGCGGCACGACCAAGATCGGCGATCCTTCGGGCCGCGACGAGACGCGCCAGCTGCTGACCGACGAGCTGATAACCGCCAACATGGCCGGCATCCGGCGCATCTTCGACAAGTACCTCGCGTTCGGCGACGGTCCGACCGACGCGACGATGGTCAACAACGCCGACTGGCTCGACGAGCTGCGCTACATCCCGCTGCTGCGCGATGTCGGCCGCCACTTCTCGGTCAACCGCATGCTGACCATGGACTCGGTGCGGCTGCGGCTGGAGCGCGACCAGCCGCTGACCTTCCTCGAGTTCAACTACATGATCCTGCAGTCCTACGACTTCGTGGAGCTCAGCAAGCGCCACAAGTGCATCCTGCAGATGGGCGGCTCGGACCAGTGGGGCAACATCGTCATGGGCGCCGATCTCGGCCGTCGCATGGAGAGCGCGGAGCTGTTCGCGCTGACCACGCCGCTGATCGCCACCTCGTCGGGCGCCAAGATGGGCAAGACCGCCGCCGGCGCCGTGTGGCTGAACGCCGAGCGCGTCTCGCCCTACGATTTTTGGCAGTACTGGCGCAACGTCGAGGACGCCGATGTCGGCCGCTTCATGCGCAATTTCACCGAGCTGCCGCTCGACGAGATCGTGCGTCTGGAGGCGCTGCAGGGCGCCGAGCTGAACGAGGCCAAGAAGATCCTTGCCACCGAGGTCACCAGGCTCTGCCACGGCGCGGCGGCGGCGAACGAGGCGGCCGAGACGGCGCGGCGCACCTTCGAGGAAGGCGCGCTGGCCGAGTCGCTGCCGACCGTCGACCTGCCGCGCGCGCGGCTGGAGAGCGGCCTGCCAGCCTTCGAGCTGTTCGCCGATGCCAGGCTGGCCGAGAGCCGCAGCGAGGCGCGCCGCCTGATCAAGGGCGGCGGCGCGCGCGTCAACGACAAGCCGGTGGCGTCGGACACCGCGACCGTGTCGCTGGCCGACGCCGACGGCGAGGGCCGCATCAAGCTCTCCGCCGGCCGCAAGCGCCACGTGCTGGTGCGGGCGGTCTAGCGCTCGACTGTGATGCCGGCGGGACGCCGGCGCTCCCAGAAAAGACCCTCTCTGGTACCCGAAGGGCGGATGAGCGGCTTCACGGAGTTTCAACAGCACCAGACATTGTCGTAGCGCGAGGAAGCCCCTCATCCGCCTCGCTGGCGCTCGGCACCTTCTCCCCGCCTTCGCGGGGAGAAGGTTGATCACTGCGATGTCGAGCGCTGCTGCTCGTTGCGCTCGATGAGGTCGATGGGCGGCGTGGCGTCGTTCGAGGTCGTGCCGCAGCCCTGCAGCATCAGGTTGCGCAGCGGGCCGATGGGCAGCACGGAGAGCGGGTTGACGCTGGCGGCGGGGTCGTCGATCGGGCCGCGGATCAGGTAGTTCAGCGCGAACAGCCCGCCGCCGCGGCCACCGGTCAGCAGGTCGCCGATCAGCGGGATGTTCGAGATGATGCTGTTGAGCGCGTACGCCGGCACGATGCCGCCGGCGAGGCAGATCTCGTCGGTGTCGAGCTGGATCGTGCCCTGCATGGTGACGCCGACATTGCTGCCGGCGGTGCGGCCGTTGCGCAGGCGCAGGCGGTCGCCTTCCTTCTCGACATCGACCGTCAGCGCCTCGAAGACCTGCCGGTCGCCGCCGACGCGCGAGAGCTGATCGACCACGCTGTTGAGGTTGGCGACGCCGCGCGCCGGATTGGCCGGCACCTTCATCAGTCGATAGGTCTTCATCTCGACTCGGCCGCGCGCCGGCGGGTCGGGTTTCGTATCGTCGGTGGTGGCGCTGACGTGCAGCTGGCCGCCGACCAGCCCGTCGAGCCAGCCGGCGCTGCGCAGCACCGCGCCGAAATCCGGCGCCGTGAACTCGATCGACCGGCCATTGGCCGAAGGCGCCACGCGCAATTGCGCTGCGTGGGCGCCGTCGGGCGTGGTCTGCAGATTGGCCGAGAGCAGCCGGTCGCCGCGCAGCGCGAGGCTTCCCTTGACGCGAGGCAATGCGCCACGCTTGAGCAGCACGGCGCCGACATCGAGGCCGATCGAGACCAGCGGGCCCTGCGGCGAGGCCGGCTTCGGCACGCCGCGCGCGTTGGGGTCGGCGTCGGGCAGGATGCGCTTGAGCTCGATGGCCGCGCCGGCGAGATCGACGGCATAGCCGCCCTCGACGCGGCGCACCGTGCCGGCGACGTTGGTGGCGCCCAGCACCAGCTTGCCGAGCGTCACGCGCTCGATGCGCCCGTCTGTCGGCCGCGACTCGAGCTTGCCGGCGACCTGCAGATCGGCGGCGGCGAGATCGAACTCCACCAGCGGCGGGATCGGACCGCCGGCGAAGCGTGCGCTGAGCGTGGCGCGGCCCTCGACGCCGGCCGCCTTGGTCCACGAGGCCTCCTTGATCGCCAGCGTTGCCTCGCGCAGGTCGAGGCGCGCGCGCAGCTCGGAGGGACCGGCCACGGGCGTCTGGTACGACAGGTCGAAGCCGGTCGCGCCGCCGGCGAACGGCGCCAGATCGGGCAGGCCGGCCTTGTGCAGCGTCGCCAGCGGCAGCGTGCCCTTGGCCTCGTAGCGCCGGCGGAAGGCGGGCTTGGCGCCGAACTGCTCGATCCAGGCCAGGTCGACGACGCGGCCGTCGGCCTTGCCCCGGCCGGCGACCTTGAGCTGCTGCATGTCCAGCTGCAGCGCGCCGGCGAAATCCGTGAGGTTCAGCGTGCCGACCGCGTTGGTGAGCGAGAAGCGCTCGAACTTCGCGTTGGCGCCGTAGACGATGTCGTCGACCGAGAGCGCGTCGAGCAGCGCGAACTTCAACGACAGGCTGACCGCGACGTCGCCGCCCAGACGCTTGGGATTGAAGAGCAGGTCCTTGGGCAACGCCAGTTTGGGCTGGGCCAGGAAGTCCATGGTGTCCTGCGCCGAGGCGCGCAGCTCGATCAGCATGTCGGTGCGGTGGTCTTCGCCCTCCAGTCCGGTGATGTCGATTCGCGACTTGTCGAGCTTGATGGCGCCCGCCTGCCCGCCGTCGATGTGGAAGCGGAAGGTCGAGCCGTCGAACTCGGCCGTCCCTGTTACGCCCGTCACCGGCGGCAGGGGCGACAGATAGCTCACCGTCAGATCGCTGTAGCGCAGCTCGGCGATGGTCCGGGCGACCCGCAGCTCGTCGGGATTCTCGAAATCGCCCGACGCCGACACGGTGAGCCTGGCGCTGTCGAGGCGGCCGCCGCTGATGTTGGCCAGCGCCCAGCGCCTCCCGCCGGCAGCCATCTGGGGCAACCAGAACTCGGGCAGGCGATCGATCGGCACGCTCTCCAGCCTGGCCTCGCCGTCGAACTTGAAGCTGCGCTCCTCGACGCGCATCACGCCCTGCATGCCGAGCTCGGCGCCGCCCAGGCCGAAGCGGAAATCCTCCAGCCGCACGGCGCTGTCGTTGGTGTCGAAGGACATGCGCAGGGTCGCCCAGTCGACCTTGCGCGGCTCGGGCAGCACGCCGGGCACGCCGATCAACCCGCTGCCGCCCTCGAAATCGAGCGCCACCCGCCGCACCTTGCCGGCGCCCGAGGCGAACAGCCGGATCTGGCCGGTCATCGGCAGGTCGATCTGCGCCAGCGGCGCCAACTGCGGCGCGGCGGTGGCGAAGGCCGACAGCCTCAGATCACGCGCGCGCAGCGTGACCTCCATGACCTCGCGCTTGCGGCCGTAGAAGGCGATCAGCTCCATCTCGGCGACGTGACCCTTCGACTCCACGGTCAGCGAGCCCTTGATGCGCAGGCCGTCGTAGTCGCGATGCAGCGTGGCGCGGCCGGCCGGCGCGTCCCAGACGAAGCCGGTGGTCTGGTCGTCGACGCGCAGCTTGGCCGATTCGATGCGCACCTCGGTCAGGCGGCCGAGCGGATGGTCGGTGTTGGGCTCGCGCAGCAGCTGCTCGACGATGATCGGCAGCATGCGCGCCGAGGGCGCCGCCTCGGGCGGCGGCAGCATCAGGTCGATCAGCCCGTCCTTGCGGATCACGGCGTTGAGCGCCACCCGGTCGATGACGATCTCGGTCGGCGCCAGCGCGCCGCCGACCAGGGCGCTGAAGCTGACATTGATGGAGACCTCGGGGACCGAGCCGACCACCGTGCCGTTGGTGTCCTTGGCCTCGATGCCGCGCAGGGTGAGCCGCAGCGGCTGCTCCCAGCCTTTCCAGTCGACGCGCACGTGCTGGGCGTCGAGGCGGACCGGGCCCTCCGGCGTGTCGAAGGAGCGGCTGACATAGCCGCGCAGGAAGTCGAGATCGACCGGCCCCTCGGTCAGGCGCCAGACCAGCAGCAGGCCAAGCGCGCTGAAGCCCACCACGCACGCCGCGAGGATGTGCGCGATGCTCTGGACGACACGCCTCAGCCTCCTGGTCAAGACACCTCAACTCCTTCGGCTTGACGCTCAGCCCGGGCGGCGGTCAGGTTCTCGTCCTGTTTCGCAGCATCGGCCTGACCGTGCAATGACATTCACCCATGCGCTACGGCTGCCCCGCCCGCACTTCGCCGGGCAGCTGAAAGTCCGCAACGAACGCTGGCTGGAACGGCTGCGCGACCTCGGTCATGGCGACGGGGACAGGCCGCCCGATGCACTGCTGGCGGCGCTCTTCGGCAACAGCCCGTACCTGTCGGAAATCGTCCTATCAGAGCCGGCATTCTTGGCCGATCTGTGGCGCGACGGCGCCGATGCGGCAGTCGGCCGCGAGACGGCGCGGCTCGACGCCTTGCCGCCGGAGCCCGACAGGCTGGCGGTCGAGCTGCGGCGCGCCAAGAGGCGCATCGCGCTCAGCGTGGCGGTCGCCGACATCGCCGGCGACTGGCCGCTCGCGAAGGTCACGCGGGCTCTGAGCGAATTTGCCGGGCTGGCGATCGGCCGCCTGCTCGACGCCATCCTGCTGGAGATGGAGCGCGCCGGGCAGCTGAAGCTGGGCGGCGAGCCCG
Source organism: Alphaproteobacteria bacterium (assembly GCA_019635875.1). NCBI lineage: Bacteria > Pseudomonadati > Pseudomonadota > Alphaproteobacteria > Alphaproteobacteria bacterium. The sequence continues at coordinate 118,691 of JAHBYP010000004.1, read as the reverse complement.
CGGCGGCCGGCATGACGGTGCTGGGCATGGGCAAGCTCGGCGCCTTCGAGCTCAACTATTCCAGCGACATCGACCTGATCGTGCTCTACGACCGCGAGGCGCCGGCGATCGCCGACGACGACGGCATCGGCGCCAAGCTGGTGCGCGCCACCCGCCGGCTGGTGCAGCTGCTGAGCGATCGCACCGCCGACGGCTATGTCTTCCGCACCGATCTGCGCCTGCGGCCCGATCCCGGCTCGACGCCGCTGGCGATCTCCGTGCAGGCGGCGGAGACCTACTACGAGAGCGTCGGCCAGAACTGGGAGCGCGCCGCGATGATCAAGGCGCGGCCGGTGGCCGGCAATCCCGCGGTCGGTTCGGCCTTCCTCGAATCGCTGCGACCCTATATCTGGCGCAAGCATCTCGATTTCGCGGCGATCAACGACATCCATTCGATCAAGCGCCAGATCGACGCCTTCCGCCGCACCGGCGAGATCAAGGTGCTGGGCCACAACGTCAAGCTCGGCCGCGGCGGCATCCGCGAGATCGAGTTCTTCGCCCAGACCCAGCAGCTGATCTTCGGCGGCCGCCACCCCAGCCTGCGCCTGCGCGGCACGATCGAGGCGCTCGACGCGCTCAGCGATGCCGGCAAGATCGGGCGCAGCGTGGTCGCCGACCTGAGCCACGCCTACGACTTCCTGCGCCGCCTCGAGCACCGGCTGCAGATGATCGACGACCAGCAGACGCACAGCCTGCCCGAGACCGAGGATGGCATCGACGCCGTCGCCACCTTCATGGGCTACGACGACTCCCGGGGCTTCCGCGCCGAATTCCTCGACACGCTGCGCCGCGTCGAGGGCCACTACGCCAGGCTGTTCGAGGAGGCGCCCAGCCTCGCCGGCCCGGGCGGCAACCTGGTCTTCACCGGCGCCGACCGCGACCCCGACACGCTCAAGACCCTGGCCGGCCTGGGCTACCGCGAGGCCGAGCGCGCCTGGGACGTCGCCTCGCGCTGGCACCACGGCCGCTATCGCTCGACCCATACCGTGCGCGCGCGCGAGCTGCTCACCGAGCTGATGCCGGCGATCCTCAAGGCGCTGGGCGATTCGGCCGATCCCGACCAGGCGCTGCTGCGCTTCGATACCCTGCTGGCGAGCATGCCCGCCGGCATCCAGATCTTCTCGCTGTTCAAGGCCAACGCGCCGCTGCTCGAGCTGGTCGCCACCATCATGGGCAGCGCGCCGCGCATCGCCAAGCATCTCGGGCGCCGGCCGATCCTGCTCGACGGCGTGCTGACGCGCGACTATTTCGACACGCTGCCCGATCGCGCCAGCCTGGCCACCGAGCTTTCGCGCGCGCTCGACCTGGGCGAGGACGAGCAGGACATCCTCGACAACTCCCGGCGCTGGGCCAATGACCAGCGCTTCCGCGTCGGGGTGCAGCAGCTCGCCGGCACGCTCTCGCCCGAGCTCGCCGGCGCAGCCTACAGCGACATCGCCGAGGCGGTGCTGGGCGAGCTGCCGGCGCGCATCCAGCGCATCTTCGCCGACCAGCACGGCCAGATCGGTGGCGGCGCCTTCGCCATCGTGGCGCTCGGCCGGCTGGGCAGCCGCGAGATGACGGCCTCGTCCGACCTCGACCTGATCTTCATCTACCAGGTGCCCGAGCGCACCGAGCAGTCCGACGGCGAGCGCCCCCTGACGCCGGCGCACTATTACGCCCGCCTCATGCAGCGCATCGTCGGCGCGCTCTCCTCGCCGACCAACGAGGGCACGCTCTACGAGGTCGACATGCGCCTGCGGCCGTCCGGCAACAAGGGTCCGCTGGCAACGTCGCTGGGCGCCTTCGAGACCTACCAGCGCGAGTCGGCATGGACCTGGGAGCATCTGGCGCTGGCGCGCGCCCGCGTCGTGTCCGGCCCGCCGCTGCTCGCCGCGCGCATCGACGCGGCGATCGCCGTTGCCCTGTCGCGGCCGCGCAACCGCGAATCCCTGCTGCGCGACGTCGCCGAGATGCGCGCGCGGCTGGTCGAGCATCGCCCGTCGAAGAGCCTGTGGGACTTCAAGCTGCTGCGCGGCGGCTTCTTCGACATCGAGTTCGTCGCGCGCTACCTGATGCTGCTGCACGCGAACGGCAAGCCGTTCCTGCTGGCGCGCCATATCGTCGACACGCTGGTCCTGCTGCGCGACGCCCGAGTTCTTGACCCCGACGACGCGGCGACGCTGATCGAGGCCTATCGACTGTGGTCCTCGCTGCAGGGCCTGATGCGGCTGGCGCTGGAGGAACAGGACGAAGCCTTCGACGAAGCCAGGGCGCCGGAAGGCCTGCGCCGCCTGCTGGCCAAGGCCGGCGGCGTCGACAGGTTCGAGCTTCTGCGCGACAAGGTGCAGGCGACGGCCGACGCCGCCCATGCGGTGTACGCCGCGATCATCGAGAAGCCGGCGGCCGACCTGCCGCCGCGCGAGGAGGAGAAGAAGGCATGAGCGTCGAGGAAGGCAGGAAGGCGCCGGATTTCACCGCCGCCACCGATGGCGGCAGGAAGATCAAGCTGTCGGACATGCGCGGCAAGGCGGTGATCCTCTACTTCTACCCCAAGGACGACACCACGGGCTGCACCAAGGAGGCCTGCGGCTTCCGCGACTCGCTGCCCGACTTCGGCAAGGCCAGGGCGACCGTGATCGGCGTGTCGAAGGACAGCGTGGCGCGGCACGACAAATTCAAGGCCAAGTACGATCTCAACTTCCCGCTGGTCTCCGACGAGGACGGCAGGATCTGCGAGAAGTACGGCACGTGGATCGAGAAGAGCCTCTATGGCCGAAAGTACATGGGCATCGACCGTGCGACCTTCCTGATCGATGCCACGGGCACGGTGCGCAAGATCTGGCGCAAGGTGAAGGTGCCGGGCCATGTCGAGGACGTGCTTGAGGCGGCGCGGGCGTTGTAGGCATCGGCCTTAGCCACGACCGGGACCGATGAGTCGGAGCGAGCGGCGTTCGCGACGGTCGGATGCTACAAGCCAATCACAACTCCTTGGGGTTCGAGCCTATGTCATCGGAGGATCGTGGAACACAGAACGGATCCCCGGCTCCGCGTCTGATGACGTACATCCCCCTCTCGGTCTGCGTGGCAGCACTTCTGGTCAGCTATCTCGGCGCGTCTTTTCAAAGCTTGGCCATGTTCTATCTCGCTCGGCAGGACCGCTGGCTGCTGGTCGGGGCGGCTGTGATTGCCCTGCTTGCCGCGTGGAGTCTCCGCGGGCAAGACACCACACTCCCGCCCTTTCGGTGGAGCGCGCTCGCCACGGCGCTCGCGCTTGTTGTCCTGTGCTACGCCGGACACTACTGGCTGCTCTCAGGCTATGCCCTTAGCCGCGATGAGCAAATGGCTCTGTTCGACGCTCATATTCTAGCGAGCGGCAGATTGGTCGCGCCCCTGCCTGCCGAGTGGATGCGGCACGCCGACGCGCTCAACATCTGGTTCATGCTGCCGGTAAGGCAACCGTCGGCATGGGTTTCAGCCTATCTTCCGATGAACGCGGCGTTGCACGCCGCCGTCAGCAAGATCGCCGACATGGCGCTGACAGGACCACTTCTTGTTGGCATCGGCGCAATCGCACTCCATGGCTGCGTGCGGCGCCTGTGGCCCACTAATCGCGAGGCACCGCTGATCGCGCTGATGCTCTATGTGGGATCCGGTCAGATAATTCTGACAGGGATGACAAGCTACGCGATGAGCGCGCATCTGGCTCTCAACCTCGTGTGGTTATGGCTGTATCTCCAGCAGCGGCGAATGGCGGATACGGCGGCGCTTGGCATCGGATTTGTCGCCACCGGGCTGCATCAGCCGCTGTTCCATCCTCTCTTCGTCGCACCTGTGCTGGCCTTACTTCTCATGAAACGGGAATGGCGGCGTGCGGCATTCTTTGCAGTCGGCTACGGCATCGTCTGCGTTTTTTGGCTGCTCTGGCCGACATGGATGGTGTCGCTCGTCGCCGGACCGGAAAGCGTCGTGGCCGCGAGCGGCGTGGACTACCTCACGCGCTTGATCGACACGCTGCACGATTGGGAGGCGCGCGGATTCGTCACCATGCTTCTGAACGGACTGCGCTTCCTGTCGTGGCAGCACGTTCTGCTGCTGCCTCTCGTGCTTGCATCGCTTCCGGCCATCAGGCGAGGCGGACTTCCGGCTGCCCTTGCATGCGGCTTGATGCTGACTCTCTGTGTCATGCTCATCATCCTGCCCTATCAAGGTCACGGCTTCGGCTATCGCTACATCCATGGCCTGATTGGCAGCCTCATCCTGCTCGCAGTTTTCGGCTGGACAGAGCTCGTCTCCCTCCGCACGGCCTCACGGATGATGATGGTGCGCACGACGGTGGGGGGACTCCTCGTCCTGCTGCCGGTTCAGGCCTGGATGGCGCATGAACTGTACGCGGCATACGCACGTACCAGCCGGGCGATCGCTAGGGCAGAGGCAGACTTTGCTACGATCGTCGGGAAGGATGCCCACTCCGCTCAAGACCTTGTGATTAACCATCCGGATCTCTCCAACCGGCCGGTTCGGCTGATTGCCGAATACGTGAACGAGCCGCTCGTCGCCCAATTGTGTCGGAGCCAGCCACGCATTGTGCTGTTCAATCACCAGGCGCTTTCGGGAATCACTGCCTACTTCGGGCACGCGCCACCAAATCCGGCGCCCCGCACGGAATCTTTGCCATCGGCGCTGCGCGCCGCCGGGTGCCGGGTCAGCGTTCCGCGATGATCTTCCGCGACACCTCGACAACGGCCGCCGCCATGGCCGGCCAGCTGTACGCAGCGGCCGCGTACGAGGCCATTTGCCGCCGGTGATCGCCATCCGGCGCGAGCCCCTCCGCTGCCTTGGCGACGCGTGTCGCGGACTGCCCGGGATCGGAAAGGTCGATGTCAACGCCACGCAGCCATCGCGACGCAGCGGGGTCAGCCCGCGCGCTCTCCACGCCGCAGATGACGGGCAGTCCGCACGCCATCGCTTCCTGTATCACCAGAGGGTAGCCTTCCCCCACGCTCGGCAGCACCAGAAGATCGGCGGCGCGATACAGGTCGGCGACCGCCGCTGGCGGCAGGACGCCGAGGACATGGACATTGGCAAGCTCCCAACGCGCGGGATCGATGGGCCCGGTTCCCGCAAGGGCAAGGTCGACGTGCGGCAATCGCCGCGCGAGCTCGCGCAGGATCCGCATGCCCTTCTTCTCGACAAAACGGCCAACGAACACCGCCAGCCTGTTGGCGGCGGGCAGGCCAAGCCTGCGGCGTGTCGCAATCCCGTCATCAGTCGAGCCGACATGGAAGATCGAACCATCGACGCCGTTGAACAGCAGGCAGGCGGAGCGCTTCATGCGAACGTCGGCGAAGGCTGTCCGGACCGTGTCACTGATGAACACGACCTGATCCGCGCTGCGCAGCATCGGCCGGGTGACGAGCCGGTTCGCAAGCCACATGAGCCCCCGCATGACCGGATTGGCGAACTCGATCGCCGCGATGTGCTGGATCAAGACGACTGGCTTGCGCGCGATGGCGGCGAACACCATCGCCAGAATGGACGTGGCGTAGAGCGCGTCGTGAATGACGACGACATCGGCCTGCCTGACGGCCCGCCGCATCGCGCCGCCGGCGGACGGCATCGGCAGTGGCATGGGCAGGCCGGTCAGTCGCTCAAGCGGATCGACACACCGCAGATTCAGGATCTCAACCCGAGGATCGAGGGGCGCGTCAACGATCGCGCTTGCCGCCCAGCACACATCGTGGCCCGCACGCGCGATGTGGCGATTTAGATGGCCGGCAACCCGTTCGATCCCGCCGCCATGGCCCTCGAAGAAGTGAGTAACGCAGAGAAAGCGCATCCCGTCCACTCAGAGTGGGTCGAGGCGTAGTGTGATCTCCAGCCGATTGGGAAAAATCAAGGCATAGAGCCCAGTCCGATAGGTACCGCCTGCGCTGGCGACAATTCGATATCCGGACGAAGCGGCAAGCTCATCCCATTCATGGCCGGACAGATATCGCGCCCAAAGCCTACCGCCGAAAGGAACATTGCCAATCGCGTCCATCGCGGTCAACCGCCAGTCATCGATGCGGCCGGTGCTGACGTGGTCCTTGATATAGACAGGCCCATCGACCACGCGACGTATTTCCCGCATCAGGCCAACGCGTTCCTCGGTCGGCACGTGGTGCAGCACATTGTTGAGCGTGGCGGCATCGCACGATCCGTCGGCAAACGGAAGATGCCGTCCATCATACCGTCGCGTCTCGACCGACAGGGTGGGGCAGAAACGATCGACAAGGTCGACGGCTTGCACATGTCCGACGGGAAACAGCTCTGCTATCGCCTGTGCGATGACGCCGGTGCCGCCGCCAACGTCGAGCAGACGCTCGTGATGCCCTGCCCATACGTCCAGCAGTGTGTTGAGCATGACACTCTGGTAGACGGGCACCTTGGACCGGTACATCGCGAGATGACGGCCAAGGATGCGCTGAAGGACTGCTGGCGTGACGCGGGGCACGATCCGGCTCACGGCGTTCATCGCCAGCGCACTTGTGCCCGGCGGCCGATCGCCCAATGACTCAGCAGGTAGTTGATGACGATCATGCAGAGAGTTGCGATGGGAGCGGCCCAGTGCATCGGCAATCCAACGGGGCTGGTCCATATCCAGGTCGTCGCTATCGCCAACGGGATGTTCACGGACATCGCCAGCGCGTAGCGCAACAATGCCATGGCGTGCATCTTTCTGCGAAAGCTGATCAGGCTGTGCAGCACATATCCCGTGACTACCACTACCAGGTAGGAAGAAAAGACAGCCAACGGCAGCGTAGCGCCAATGGCGTCAGACCCGATCATCAGAAGATTGTGGATCACCAGGCACAGGCCTGAAACACCGGCATAGCCGAGGACGTGACGCGCCATCACGGCACCGCCCTCTTGCGCGCATGGACAAGATAGACGCAGGCATTGTCGAGCCGCATCTGTGTCGGCGTGATCGCATCCTCGATCGTCGCGCGAACGTTCATCAGCGCGGCCAGCGATCCGGCGAGCAATCGCCCGATTAAGGGAATTCTGCGCAGCACGAAGGCGAAGCCTGCCAGCCGAATAAGTGTCGTCGTCGCCAGCGGGCCGACCAGCGGCTCGAGCGCAAGAGTCTCGAATCCTCTCGTGCCCAGGTCGTGGACCAGCCCAGTCCGCGTCCAGCGACGATGGTCCTCCGGGTGCGGGTGATAGAGCCAGGTGCCATGGGTCGAGAGGAGCAGCGTTCCATCCGGCTTTAGAAGCCGCCGGATCTCGGCACAGTAGGCGTCGAGGTCGCGCACATGCTCGAGAACCTGCACCGACAGCACGGCGTCGGCGCGCGCATCCTCCATGGCGACCCTGCCCTGCTCGTCGATCTTCAGATCGGTGTCGCCGTCGATGTCCGCACCGACATAGGAGATGCCGAGCCGCGAGATCAGCTCGCGATAAGGCATCGAACCGCAACCCAGATCGACTAGGGTCGCGCCGCGAGCGACGTGCTCACGCGCCTGTGCCTCGAGGCTGCTTGTCAGCTGGCGCAGGACGAGCCAGTCCGTGTCCCAGATACGCGGCGCCTGGCGACGGCGGGCGTCGTTCATCCCTTCAGCCTCGGCGCCAGGTTGGCCTCGTGCCCGGCCATGATTGCCATCAGGAAGCCGCCCAGGATCGTCTGCATGCCGATGGCGCCCATCACCACGGCGCCGACAAGGGGCAAAGTCGAGGGCAGAGCCAGGAAGCCGGTTGCGGTCCAGTAAATACCGATGCCGCCGATCAGGAGAAAGGATCCCAGGATGAGGACACCGCCTGAGATCAGCGCTGTCTCCAGCGTCAGCCAGTGCCCGAAGCGCTGCACGACCGGGTGCATGAGACGATAGCCGGCACGCACGCCGTGGAAGTACGTCGCCATCGCCATGATGGCTGAGAGATGCCCGCAGGTGAGCAGGAAGCCGGCGATGATCGCCCAGCCCGCGCCGAACGGCCGGGTTCCGCCGACGATCCCGAAGGAATAGAGGACCGAGGCGCACAGAATGGCCAGACCAAGGACCATCGCCAGCGCCGCCGGCACGCCGAAGACCCAAGTCGGGCTCAGCATCAGCAGATAGCGCAGGTGACGCCAACCATCGCGCCAAGGGCGCAGATGGGGCGGACGGTCCCGCAGGTCAGGCCGCAGCTTGGCCGGCACTTCGTCGATGCGAAGCCGCTTCAGGCTGGCCTTGATGACCATCTCGCTCGCGAATTCCATGCCGCTGCCACGCAGGCCAAGGCCGAGGAAAGCATCCTTGGTGATCGCTCGCAAACCGCAGTGGGCGTCGTTGATGCCGGACTGGAACAGAAGGTTGAGGATTCCGGTCAGGACCGGGTTGCCGATATAGCGATTTTTCCACGGCATGGCGCCGGGCGCGATGCCGCCGTCGAAACGCGATCCCATGCAGAGATCGGCACCCTCCATCAGTCGGCCGACCATCGCCACGCCGTCGGTGAAGTCGTAGCTTCCATCGGCATCGCCCATCATCAGATAGCGCCCCGATGCGGCGCTGAACCCGCCGATGAGGGCGGAGCCGTAACCCCTGGCGGACACATTGACGACCCGCGCGCCAAGGCTCTCCGCCAGTGCCTGGCTGCCGTCGGTCGAGCCGTTGTCGGCGATGACGATCTCGCCGGTGAGCCCGTATGTCTGCTCGATCGCATGCAAAGCGGCCCGCGCATTGGCAATGCAATGCGGCAGGCTCTGCACTTCGTTGAGGCAAGGCATGACGATGGATACGTCAGGCGCAGCCAAGGTGACGAATACCCGCGCCGGGCGGCTAATGGGCTTTAGTTCCATTTCGATTTTCCACCCAACGCCCAAAATGGGACGTCAAGTCATATCCTGGACAACAGCTAATTCAGCTATATCAATACACTATCTCTGCATCTTAGTACATCCCCAAAGCTCATATTCTGCTTCAAATTGAAGCGGTAATGCGCCTCCGGGAGAAGCGATCGCCGCACCTTCAGTGGGGCGATCGTGCAGTTCACTCCGCCGCTGCCCGCGCCACCGGCTTCTTCGGCTTCAGGTGCTGCACCTTGGGCATCACCTCCTTGGACAGCAGCTCGAGCGAGCGCTGCCAGGCCCTGGGGTTCTCGACATAGTCGAAGCCGAAGACCAGCAGCTGGCCGAAGCCGCCGACCTCGTCGTAGACCTTCTCGATCTTCTCGATCACCGTCCGGGGCGAGCCGACGATCCAGTTGTGCCTGGCGCAATATTCCGGCGTGACGTCGGAATCGGCGTGGTTCGGGTCGACCTTGAGGTACTCGAGGAAGCCGAAATTGCCCAGCAGCGGCAGGAAGTACTCGCGCATCATGCGGCCCATCATCGAGCCGACCGAGAGCTTCATCGCCTCCTCGTCGGTGTCGGCGACGAACACCTCGCGCACCATGCGCCACTCGCCGCGGTCGGCCGTGCGGCCGCCCTTGGCGGCGCCGATCTCGACCGCCTCCCAGTGGCTGCCGACATAGGCCGGGCTGAGGTTCAGGCTCATCGGCAGGAAGCCTTTCTCGCCGGCGAGCTTCAGCGTGTCCGATCCCTTGCTCAGCCCCGCGACGCCGATCGGCGGGTGCGGCGTCTGCAGCGGCCGGATGTGGTGCTTGAGGAAGCCGAACATCGTCTCCGGCGCGGTGACGTGCCAGAACTTGCCCTTGTAGTCGAAGGGCTCCTTCGCGCTCCACATCTTCAGGATGATGTCGAGCGCCTCGCGCGTCATCTCGCGATTGACGCCCGACATGCCGTCGACATTGAACATCGCCCAGTCGCTCGGCAGGCCCGAGGCGGCGACGCCGAAGTTCAGCCGGCCGCCCGAGATGTGGTCGAGCATGGCGACGCGGTTGGCGAGCTCCGCCGGGTGGTGATAGGGCAGCAGGAAGCCGCCCGGCCCGAGCCTGATGTTCTTCGTCTGCATCAGGCCCTGCGCCACCAGCAGGTCGGGCGACGGATGCGGCTCCCACGGCGCGGTGTGGTGCTCGCCGATCCAGCATTCGGCGAAACCCAGCTCGTCGAGCCAGCGGATCACCTGGAGATCCCATTCGTGGCCCGCCGCGAGCGGCCGCTCCGGCGGATGCGACGGCATGGTGAAGTACCCGAACTGCATGCTGGCTCCTCCCACTGACACGCCGGGACGACGACCGGTCCCGGTCAGGCCGCGAGTCTTGCGCGCGGCCACAACCGAGTCACGCGGGCATTTGGGTCAGCGGGGCTTACCCGCCTCCGAGACCTAGAGCATCGAGCGGTCAATCGGACCCACCTGTCATCCCGAGCGCAGCGAGGGATCCAGGCAGCTTCCCTGGATCCCTCGCTGCGCTCGGGAAGACAGGGCGGCGCCGAATTCGGGCTCGTCGCTCTAGACGATCTGGTTCCTCAAGGCCGTCTCGCCGCGATACAGCCGGTCGAGGTTCTCCATCAGCAGGTCGAGCACATTGTCCTCGTACTTGCGAGTCTCGCCGGCGGTGTGCGGCGTCACCAGCACCTGCGGCATGGTCCATAGCGGCGACGCTTGCGCCAGCGGCTCCTCGACCGTGACGTCGAGCCCGGCGCCGGCGATCCGGCCGGCGTTCAGCGCTTCGATCAGGGCCGGCTCGTCGACCACCTTGCCGCGCGCGACGTTGATCAGGAAGGACGAGGGCTTCATCGCCTTGAGCGCCGCCGTGTTGATCAGCTTCTCCGTCTGCGGCGTGAGCGGACAGGTCAGCGCCACGTAGTCGGCGCGCGGCAGCACGTCAAGCAGCCTGCCGTCGGCGACGACTTCATGCGCCGCTTCGGCGCCCCGAGACGGGTCGCGCTTGGTGCCGACGACGTGCATGTCGAACGCCTTGGCCAGGGTCGCCAGCCGGCTGCCGATGCGGCCCATGCCGACGACCACCAGCGTCTTGCCGCCCAGCTCGTCCTCGCGCTTCGACAGATCGCCGATCATGCCGCGCCAGACCCTGGCGTGCTGGTTGTCGCGGCCGAGATGCAGCTGGCGCGACATGGCGAGGATCAGCGACATCGCGTGCTCGGCCACGGCGCGCTCGTTGGAGCCCTGGGCGCTGGCCAGGCGCACGCCCCTGGCCCTGAGCGCGTCCTTGTCGTACTGGTCGACGCCGGCGCTGATCGACTGGATGAAGCGCAGCCTGCCGGCCCCGGGCAGCAGGTCGTTGCGCCACATGCCCGACACCACCACGACATCGGCGTTCGGGATCGCCGCCTCGTAGTCCTCGCGGGTGCGGACCTCGACGAACTTCGTGCCGGTGCCGCGCGCCATGAAGCGGTCGCCCATGCGGTACGCCACATGGGCGAACAGAATCGTCAGCGCCTCGCGCGCCGGCAGGCCGTTGGACATTACGGATGACTCCCTTCCCTCATCGGGTTTCCTGCCGATGATGCGGATCGTCGCCTGGAACTGCAACATGGCGCTGGAGCGCAAGGTCGAGGCGCTGCTCGGCCTGCGGCCCGACATCACCGTGATCAGCGAAAGACGACACCGACGCTCTACTGGCGCGACCGCACGCGCGAAGCGTCGAGATCGCGCTGTGACGGGGTGCCTTACCTTCCCCCGGAGGGGGAAGGTGGCGCGTAGCGCCGGATGGGGGATGCCTCAACGAAACGGTGTCCGTCTTCAACATCCCCCTTCCGCCCTTCGGGCACCTTCCCCCTCCGGGGGAAGGTAAGGTGAGCTTACGCCGCCATTTGCGTCGCCGCCCGGTCGCGGCTATAGCGCGCGGCCATGGCTCATCGTCCTCATGATCGCGGCCGCCGGCCGTCCCGCGCCCCCGAACCCCGCGTCTTCGAGCGCGACCGCGAGCGCGGCGGCGCGCCAGGCGGCGGGCAGGTCTGGCTGTTCGGCCGCCACCCCGTGACGGCGGCCCTGGCCAATCCGCAGCGCCGGGTGTTCCGCGTGCTGGCGACCGCCGAGGCCGCGCAGCGCCTGCACGAGGATCTGGCGAAGATCGACCTCAAGGGCCGCGCCGTGCCGCAACCCGAGATCGTGCCGCGCGAGCGCATCGGATCGCACCTGCCCGCCGGCGCCGTGCATCAGGGCCTGCTGGCCGCGGTCGGCACGCTGCCCGAGCCGACACTCGACGACATCCTGGCGCGCGGCGGCGAGAAGGCGGTGGTGGTGGCGCTCGACCAGGTCACCGATCCGCACAATGTCGGCGCCATCCTGCGCTCGGCCGAGGCCTTCGGCGCGTCGGGCGTGCTGGTCACCGAACGCAACGCGCCGGACGAGACCGGCACGCTGGCCAAGGCCGCCTCGGGCGCGCTGGAGCGCATCCCGCTGATGCGCGCCACCAATCTCGCCCGCACCCTGCGCGAGCTGAAGGAGGCCGGCTTCTGGGTGATCGGGCTCGACGAGCGCGGCAACCAGCTGCTGTCGGCGGCCAAGCATGACGGCCGCGTCGTGCTGGTGATGGGCGCCGAGGGCGAAGGCCTGCGCCGGCTGACCCTGGAGCATTGCGACCTGCTGGCCCGCCTGCCGATGCGCGGCGCGATGCCCAGCCTCAACGTGTCGAACGCCACCGCCGTGGCGCTCTACGAGCTGGTGCGCGACCGGCGGGAGGGGCTGTCGCTTGACTTCTTCTGAACCTGTCGCGATCCGCCCCGCGCGGCCCGACGACGCCGACGCCGTGGCCAAGCTGGCGCACGCGCTCAGCGTCCACGACAACGAGCCGACTGGCAACTTCACGCCCGAGGCGATGCGTCAGGCGGTGTTCGACGACCCGCGCGTGCGCGTGCTGGTCGCCGAGATCGCCGGCAGGGTCGTGGGCTACGTGATGTTCCACGACAGCTACGACACCGCCCATGCCGCGCGCGGGCTGTACCTCAACGACATCATTGTCGAGGAAGGCGCGCGCGGCGAGGGCGTGGCGCGCCGGCTGATGGCCGCGGTCATGCGCGAGGCGAAGAAGCAAGGCGACGTCTTCGTCTGGTGGGTCGCCAAGCCGACCAATGCGCGGGCACTGGCCTTCTACAGAAAGCTCGGCGCCATCCAGGTACCGACCATGGCGCATGTGATCTTCGGCGATCCATTCGATACACTGGCGCAAGAAGCCGACGAGCCTTAGGGCGGAACCGCGCTCGGGATGCCGGCACGCCTTGGGGGGGAGCCAATGGGCCGCAAGATCCTGTTCATCACCACCGACCAGCAGCGCTACGACGCGCTGGGCTGCAACGGCGGCACGGTGGCGCGCACGCCGGTCGTCGATCGCTGGGCGGCCGAAGGCGTGCGCTTCACGCGCGGCCATGCGCAGGCGGTGGTCTGCATGCCGGCGCGCTCGACCATGATCACCGGGCAGTACGTGCGCACGCACGGCGTGTGGATGAACGGCGTGCCGCTGCCCGAGGATTCGCCCAGCGTCGCGGCCTATCTCAAGGACAAGGCGGGCTATCGCACCGCGCTGATCGGCAAGGCGCATTTCGAGCCCTATCTCGACGCCAGGGGGCGCTTCTACGAGAACCGCATGGGCCGGCTGGGCGAGCACGGCCCGCATCGCGGCTTCGACCACATGGAGCTGGCCTCGCACGGCGCGCGCGGCCCGCTGCACTATCCACTGTGGCTGGCGAAGAACCATCCGCAGACCATCGACGGCTTCTACAACGTGCTGAAGCTGCCCAGCCTGGAGCAGGACTCGGCCGGCGGCGGCGATACCGGCGCGATCCAGGTCAAGCACAACCCGGTTGACCGCGGCCTCTATCACACCGACTGGGTTGCCGACCGCGCCATCGCCTGGCTCGACTCACTGCCGGCCGATGCCGACTGGTTCTGCTGGGTGAGCTTCCCCGATCCGCATCACCCCTGGGATCCGCCGCAATCCGAGATCGGCCGCCACCCCTGGCGGCAGGAGAAGCTGCCGGCGAACTGGCCGGCCGACCGCGAAGCGGCGCTGGCGATGATGGAAGACAAGCCGAAGCACTGGCGCGACTGGTACGAGGGCAGGACGGTGACCTGCTTCGAGGCGCCGCCGGATTTCGTGCCGGCCAATCTGAGCGCCGACCAGCTGCGCGAGATCAACGCGCTGACCCATGTCGAGAACGAGCTGATCGACGAGGCCTGCGGCCGCGTGTGGCAGGCGATCGCCAGGCGCGGCTGGGCCGACGACACCGACGTGCTCTACACCACCGACCATGGCGAGCTGCAGGGCGATTTCGGCCTGCTGTTCAAGGGCCCCTACCACATCGACGCCCTGATGCGCCTGCCCTTCATCTGGAAGCCGGCGAAGAGCGCGGGCGTTGCGCCCGGCGTGGTCGACCGGCCGGTGGGCCAGGTCGATCTCGCGCCGACCTTCTGCGCCATCGCCGGGCTGGACGTGCCGGAATGGATGCAGGGCAAGAAGTTGCCGGCGGGCGCGGTGGAGGCCGAGGGCCAGAAGCGCGAGCGCGTTATCACCGAGTGGGACAGCGTCTTCAAGGGCACCAGCCTGCATCTGCGCACGATCTATCGCGACGGGCTGGTGTGCACGGTCTACGAGAAGAGCTCGCTGTACGACGGCGACGGCTCGGTCGGCGAGCTGTACGACTGCGCCAACGATCCGCTGCAGCGCCGCAACCTCTGGAACGAGACCGCCTGGCAGGCGCGCAAGAAGGACCTGATCGCCGATCTCTACGCCCACCTGCCGCCCGAGCGCTCGCCCAAGCTGGAAGCCGTGGCGAGCGTCTGACGTGGCGCGCCGCAAGCCGACGCGCATCCAGGATCCCGAAGGCGTCCGCCGCAACATCCTCGAGGTCGCGACCACGGAGTTCGTGCGCCACGGCTACAGCGGCGCGCGGATCGACGCCATCGCCGCGCTCACCCGCACCAGCAAGCGGATGATCTATTACTACTTCAAGAGCAAGGAAGGGCTCTACGTCGCCGTCCTCGAGCAGGCCTATCGCAACATCCGCAACGTCGAGGCGACGCTCGACCTCGCCCATCTGTCGCCCGAGGATGCGCTGCGCCGGCTGGTCGAGTTCACCTTCGACTACCAGAATGCCCATCCCGATTTCATCCGGCTGGTGATGATCGAGAACATCCACCATGCGCGGCACATGAAGCGCTCGCGCGCCATCCAGGCGGTCAACACCACGGCGATCAGCGCCATCAGCCGCCTCTACGCGCGCGGCCGCGCCCAGGGCACGTTCCGGCCCGGCATCGGCGCCATCGACCTGCACATGACGATCAGCGCGCTGTGCTTCTTCAACGTCGCCAACCGCGCGACCTTCTCGACCATCTTCAAGCGCGACATGGCCTCCGCCCGCGCGCTGGCCAAGCGCCGCGCCGAAGTCGCCGACATCATCCTGCGCTACGTTCGGGCCTAGTTCAGACAGAATTAACTGTATGGTACATTCTGGGTCCGGACCTTCCAGGGAGTCGCCATGCAGCCCTCGATCGCGACGGTTTCCCTCAGCGGCACGCTCGGCGAAAAGCTCGAGGCGATCGCCAATGCCAAATTCGACGCGGTCGAGATCTTCGAGACCGACCTCGTCACGTTCAACGGTTCTCCTGCCGACGTACGCCGCATCTGCGGCGACCTCGGCCTGGGCATCGTCACCCTGCAGCCCTTTCGCGACTTCGAGGGCATGCAGGGCCTGCAGCGCGAGCGCGCCTTCGCCCGCGCCGAGCGCAAGTTCGATGTCATGGCCGAGCTCGGCTGCGACCTGCTGATGCTCTGCAGCAACGTCTCGCCCGATGCGCTGGGCGGCATCGACCGGGCCGCCGCCGATCTGCGCGAGCTGGGCGAACGCGCCGCCAGGCGCGGTCTGCGCATCGCCTTCGAGGCGCTGGCCTGGGGCCGCCACATCAACGACTACCGCGACGCCTGGGAGGCGGTGCGCCGCGCCGATCATCCGGCGGTGGGGCTGGTGCTCGACAGTTTCCACATGCTGGCGCGCAAGACCGACCTCGGCGCCGTGCGCGCGATCCCGGGCGATCGCATCTTCCTGGTCCAGCTCGCCGACGCACCGCTGCTGCAGATGGACTACCTGTCGTGGAGCCGGCACTACCGCAACTTCCCCGGCCAAGGCGATCTGCCGGTGCTCGACTTCATGCGCGCGCTGACGCTCACCGGCTATGACGGGCCGCTGTCGCTGGAGATCTTCAACGACCAGTTCCGCGCCGGCTCGGCGCGCTCGGTCGCCATCGACGGCCACCGCTCGCTGCGCTTCATGTTCGATCAGCTCGGCTGGCCGGCCGGCCGTCCCGCCATGCCGCCACGCGCGAGCACGTCGGGCGTCGAGTTCATCGAGTTCGCCGTCGACGACGTCGCGGCACCCCATCTCGAGCAGACCCTGGCCGCGCTGGGCTTCCGGCGCGCCGGCCTGCATCGGTCGAAGGCGGTGACACGCTGGCGCCAGGGTGACATCAACCTGGTGATTAACCGCGAGAAGGAAGGCTTCGCCCATTCCTTCAACCTCACGCACGGTTCGGCTGTCTGTGCCCTGGGCATCCGCGTCGAGGACGCCACGGCGGCGCACAGGCGCGCCACCGCCCTGCTCGACCAACCTTTCCACCAGGCCGTGGCGCCGGGCGAGCTCGACATCCCGGCGGTGCGCGGCGTCGGCGGCAGCCTGGTCTACCTGCTCGACACCAGGAGCGAGCTGGGCCGCGTCTGGGACATCGAGTTCAGCCAGCCCGACGATCCGCCGCGCGAGGATGCCGGGCTGCGCACCGTCGACCACATCTCGCAGTCCATGCACTACGAGGAGACGCTGACCTGGCTGCTGTTCTACACGTCGCTGTTCGACCTCGCGAAGATCGCGCCGGCGGAGATCGTCGATCCCGGCGGCGTGGTCAGCAGCCAGGTGATCGAGGCCGCCGACGGCAGGCTGCGCCTGGTGCTCAACGCCTCGCAGAGCCCGCGCACCCAGTCGGCCAAGTTCCTGAACGAGGTCTTCGGCTCGGGCGTGCAGCACATCGCCTTCGCCACCGACGACCTGCGGGCCACCGTCGCGACGCTGAAGCGCAACGGCGTGGCGTTGTTGCCGATCCCCGAGAACTACTACGACGACCTGGAGGCCAAGACCGACCTGCCGGCCGAGCAGATCGCAGCGTTGCGCGCGCACGGCATCCTCTACGACCGCGAGGGGAGCGGCGAGTACCTGCAGGTCTATACCCAGACCTTCGACCAGCGCTTCTTCTTCGAGATCGTCGAGCGCCGGCAGTACAAGGGGTACGGCGCGGCCAACGCCCCGGTGCGGCTGGCCGCACAGTCAAGACTGACGTGAGGAGGATTCGATGAGCCGCCTGATGATCATCAACGGGCCGAACCTGAACATGCTGGGCGTTCGCGAGCCGCACATCTACGGCACGACGACCCTGGGCGCGATCGAGGCGAGCTGCCAAGAGCTGGCGGGGCAGCTCGGCGCGACGCTTTCCTTCCACCAGTCCAACCATGAGGGCGCGATCGTCGACCTGCTGCAGTCGGCGCGGCAGAGCGCCGACGCAGTGATCATCAATCCCGCCGCCTACTCCTTCACCTCGATCGCCATCTACGACGCGATGAAGATCTTCGAGGGCCCGATCATCGAGGTGCACATCTCCAACATCCACGCGCGCGACGAGTTGCACCGCCACTCCAAGCTGTCGAGCGCCGTCACCGCGGTGATCGCCGGGCTGGGCCCCTATGGCTACATCGTCGCCATGCAGGCGGCCGTCCGCCTGGTCGGCAAGCTGCCCGAAGCATGGTCGCCGCCGCTGCGCGTCGGGCCGCGCTGAGGTATGTTGCGCCTTCCTGTCATCCCGAGCGTAGCGAGGGATCCAGGATCGGGCTTAGATCCCTCGCTACGCTCGGGATGACGACAAGCATGCTGATCCTGGTCTCTTCCGCGCCGGCCACCTACTCGTGCTCGGCGAGTGGTACGCCCTGCCGCTGATCGAGGAAACTCCACCCGCCGATATTTAACTTGTCTGGACAAGTTGGCATGGATCGTGCGAGGCTGCGGGACATGACCTCGCTGCCCCTTGTGCGCGATTCGCGCGATGACGACCTGCCCGCCATCACTGCCATCTACGGCCATCACGTCCGTCACGGGCTGGCCTCCTTCGAGGAAGAGGCGCCGTCGCTCGAGGAAATGGCGAAGCGACGCGCGGCCTATCTCGCGGCCGGCTATCCCTACATCGTCGCCGAGGCCGAGGGCCGCGTGCTGGGCTACGCCTATGCCAGCGCCTACCGGCCGCGACCGGCTTACCGCTTCGCGGTCGAGAACTCGGTCTACATCGACCAGGAAGTCCGCCGCGGCGGCATCGGCTCGGCCCTGCTGCCGGCGCTGATCGAGCGCTGCACGGCGCTGGGCTATCGCCAGATGATCGCGGTGATCGGCGACAGCGCCAACGCCGCCTCGATCGGCCTGCACGCCAAGTTCGGCTTCCGCGAGGTCGGCACATTGCGCTCGATCGGCTTCAAGCACGGCCGCTGGGTCGACTCGGTGCTGATGCAGCGTGCGCTCGGCGCCGGCGATCTGAGTCTTCCTGGGACCGCCGGCGTCTCGCCGGCTTCATGAAGAAGGCCGGCGAGACGCCGGCGGTCCCAGCAGATCAACGTTTGAGTAACCGAGCGGCAGCGGTCAGAACCTTCGCCCGCCTGGCGATTTCGGCCATGCTCATGGCCGGCTTGTAGAGCGAGGAGCCGATGCCGAAGCCGTCGGCGCCGGCCTCCCAGTAGGCCGGCATGGTGCGGTCGCTGACGCCGCCCACCGGCAGCATCAGCGTGTCCTTCGGGAACACCGCGCGCAGCGCCTTCAGCACCGCAGGCGTCAGCATCTCGCCGGGAAACAGCTTCAGCCCGTGCGCGCCGGCCTTCAGTGCCGCGAAGCCCTCGCTCGGCGTGGCGATGCCCGGCAGGCAGAGCAGGCCGCGGGCCCGAGCGTGGCGCACGATGTCGAGATCGGCGTGCGGCATCACGATCAGCCGGCCGCCGGCATCGGCGACGCGATCGACATCCGACGTCGTCATCACGGTGCCGGCGCCGATCAGGTGGATCGGATGCGCCTTGGCCAGCCGCGCGATGCTCTCGAAGGGCCTGGGCGAGTTCAGCGGCACCTCGATGACGATGAAGCCGGCCTCGACCAGCGCCTCGCCGATCGCCGGCGCCTCCTCCGGCGTGATGCCGCGCAGGATGGCGATCAGGGGGCACTTGGCCAGGGCGGCGCGCAGGGTCTCGCTCATGTCAGCCGATCATGCCGGCGGCGCGCGCGATGCGCCACAGGCCGCGCGGCGTGACGTCCTCGTCGGCGATGCGCGCGGCAATGCCCTGCGCGGCCAGCACGCGCTGATAGGCGGCGCAGAGCGGCCGCGCGCCGATCAGGGTCGGCGGCGTCTCGCCCGGCGACTCGCGCTGCAGCGCCGCGGCGATCTCGGCGCCGATCAGCAGGCCCGACAGGTAGCTCGGCGCGTCGTCGGCCGGGAGGCGCTCGAACAGGCCCAGCGTGCGCACCTCGAACAGGCGGTGCAGCAGGTCGTCGGCGTGATGCAGGCCGACCTCGGCGCCGGCCTCGAAGGCGGCGGCGTTGAGGTCGGGCATGGCGCCCTCGGCCATCAGCCGGCCGAGGATCGAGTGCTGGCGCAGCACGGCGAAGAGCTCGCCGGTCATGAAGGTGGCGAAGGAAACGATGCGGCCCCCCGCCACGCGCGCCCACTTGCTGTGGGTGCCCGGCAGGATGAACAGGCCGGACGCATGCTCGGCCTCGAGCGCACCGAAGATCTGCGTCTCCTCCCCGCGCATCACGTCGGGCGCGAGGCCGGGCACTTGCCAGGCGATGCCTGGCACGATGCGCAGCGCATCGTCGGGCGTGGCGCGAAGCCCGGGCGCGAGATCGGCGAAACCGCCCGGACAGATCACGTAGGGCGCCTCGATCCAGCCCTGCTTGCTGCCGATCATGCCCGAGGCGAGCGTTGGCAGGCTCAGCCAGCCATCGATGAAGCGGCGATGGGCCGAGGCGAAGTCGTTGTCGGTCACGGCGAGGATGCCCGGCCCGCCTCCCCGGCGATCGAGGATCGTGCCGTCGCCGCCGATCAGCCAGCCGCGCAACGACGTCGTGCCCCAGTCGAGGCCGATCAGCGCCACGCTCACCGCTCGAAGTAACCGAGATGATCGACGGCGTACAGGCCGATCGCCAGGCCGACCGCACCCGACAGGATCCAGATCGCCTTGCGCGATGTGGGCGCGGCCTTCCAGTAGTGCTCGGCCTCCTCGCCACGAGAAGTGCCGGGCGGCGCCTCGGCGCCGGGGAAGATCAGCATCGCCACGCCCAGCGCCAGGAAGACCGGCACCGCCGCCAGCCATTTGCCGAAATAGACGTTCCAGCCGGCGACGGAGACGACGTTGATGACGGCGATCGCCACGCCGGCGCCCAGCATCGTCAGTGGCATCAGCTTGGACGCAGCCATCGCCCTACTCCGCCGCCAGCGCGCGCTGCGCGTCGAGCGTGTCGGCCGGCACGCGCACCCATCCTTCCATCAGGCGGCGCGCGCTGCGGCTCATGATCGCCCTGGTGACGACCCACTCGTCGCCCCGCTTCACCGCTTCGGCACCGACCGCCAGCGTGCCCGAGGGATGGCCGAAGCGCACGCTGGCGCCCGGCGCGCGGCCGGCGACGATGCGCTCGACGATGGTGCCGGGGATCGCCGCGGCGACCGCCAGCGCCACCGCGCCGGTGCCGGTCATGGCGTGGTGCAGCTTGCCCATCGACAGGATACGGGCGCAGAGCTGCAGGTCCTTCGCCGCCACGGGCTTGCCGCTCGAGGCGACGTAGTCCTGCGGCGGCGAGACGAAGGCGAGCTTGGGCGTGTGCGGGCGCTCGCGCGTCGCCGCGTCGGCGCTCTTCGCCAGCCCCATCGCCACGGCACCGGCGGCGCGGATCGTCTCGCAGCGCGCCAGCAGCGCGGCGTCGCTGTTGACGTCGTCCTGCAGCTCGCTGCCCGTCAGGCCCAGCGCCGAGGCGTCGACGAAGATGGTGGGATTGCCGGCGTTGATCAGCGTCGCCTCGAGCGTGCCGATGTCGGGCACTGCGAGCCGATCGACGACGTTGCCGGTCGGGAACATCGGCCCGCCCTCGTCGTCCTCGCCGCCGCCGGGCTCGAGGAACTCGATGCGGATCTCGGCCGCCGGGAAGGTCACGCCGTCGAGTTCGAAATCGCCCTCCTCGACCACCTCCCCGTTCTTCATCGGCACATGTGCGACGATGCGCTTGGCGATGTTGGCCTGCCAGATGCGTACCACGGCCACGCCGTCGCGCGGCGCGGCCACCAGGCCCTCGCTGATCGCGAATGGACCGACCGCCGCGGTGAGGTTGCCGCAATTGCCCGACCAGTCGACCACCGGCTTGTCGATCGCCACCTGGCCGAAGAGGTAGTCGACGTCGCAGTCCGGCCGGCTCGAGCGCGCAATGATCACCACCTTGCTGGTGCTCGACGTCGCCGCGCCCATGCCGTCGATCTGCTTGCCGTAGTGGTCGGGGCTGCCGACCACCCGCAGCAGCAGGCGGTCGCGCGTCGGGCCCGGCGGCGGCAGCGCCGCCTCGTGGAAGAACACGCCCTTGCTGGTGCCGCCGCGCATGTAGATCGCGGGAATGCGGAGTTGGGTCATCGGTCTCGGTCCCCTGCCCCGCCTTCTTAAAGCATAAGCCGCAAGGTCGGAAACGCGCTGTCATCCCGAGCCCAAGGATCCTCCGGCAGCGCAAAGAGCCCTTGCGCTCGGGAAGACAGGCTGTGCGGCCCGCTGGCACGCCGCTTCAGCTCGTCATTGGCTGAGCGCGCGGGTGGCTTCCATGGCCAGGGGACTGAACTGGGCGCGGAAAATCCGCGGCGACCATTGGCTGAGCGAGCCGGCGATATGCACGGCGGCGACCGGGCGCCCCTCGCGGTCGGTGATGGCAGCACCCAGCACCACCTCGCCAATCTGGATTTCCTCCTGCACCAGGGCATACCCGTCGGAGCGCGCCTCGCGGACCTTGCGCCAGATGCCGGCGCGATCGGCGATGGTTTTCGGCGTGTATGCCTTCAGCTCGGAACGATCGAGCAGCGCGTCGACCTCGGTGTCGTCCATGCGCGCCATCATCGCGCGCCCGCCCGAGGTGAATACAGCTGGCAGGCGCCGGCCGATCAGCGTGGCGAAGAAGGTCTCGCGCTTGCTCTGCAGGCGCACAGCGTAGTTGATCATGGTTCCGTCGAGCAGGCTGAGATCGACGCGCTCGCGCGTCGAGCGACGCAGCTCCAGCAGCACCGGTGTGGCGCGCTCGATCAGCGGGTCCATGCGCAGGAAGTCGAAGCAGCGATCGAGCACGCGCTGCGCGGGGCGGAAGCCCGAGCGGCCTTCGCCACGCTGCAGGTAGCCCAGGCCTTCGAGCGTGTGCACGATGCGCTGCGCCGCGCTGCGGTCGATACCGGCGGCGCTCGCGATCTCAGCCAGCGACAGTGGCCGACCGGCCTCGCCGATCACCTCCTGCACCTTCATGGCCTTGACCACCGTGCTCAGCGTCAATCGCGGATCCAGGCCGTCCGGCAGCCGCTTCGCGGCCTTCTTGCTGCGACTCATTCCCAACACTCGTTGACAGCGACACCCGACCGTCGATACGGTTTGTAGCATTATACGATGCATCTGTATTGATATTCAATACAGTAGGATTCGTCAGGGGAGATGGCAATGTCGATCAGGGGAGTATTGCCGGCTCTTGTCGGGGCCATGCTTGTCGCCGGGACGGCCGCGGCGCAGGAACACAAGCGCGGCGGCGTGCTGTCCATCGCGCTGACCGCGGACATCCGCAGCCTCGATGCCAGCCGCACCGACGGCAACACCGACTCGGTGCTCAACCACATCTACGAGCAGCTCGTCGCCTATCGCAACGACCTCACGGTCGGGCCGGCGCTGGCGGAGAGCTGGACGGTGTCGGAGGACGGCAGGGTCTATACCTTCCGCATCCGCGACGGCGCGGCCTATCACAACGGCGACAAGGTGCTGGCGGCCGACTTCAAGTGGCTGTGGGACCGCCGCATGGCGCCCGTGCGCGCGCCGAACGAGACCCGATGGCTGTGCGCGCCGGTGTTCGACGGCTCGCGCAACCTCAAGGTCGACTCCGTATCGGCGCCGGACGCGCGCACCCTCGTCTTCACCCTGGCTACCCCCGACCCGCTGTTCCTGGCGCGGCTGGCCGACATCATCTGCAACGTCTGGGTCGCCAGCCCGAAGAACGTCGACGCCTCGGGCGCCTGGATCGCCAACTCGGCGATCGGCAGCGGCCCGTTCAAGCTCAAGGAGTGGCGCCCGGAGCGCCACGTCGTGCTCGAGCGCTTCGACGGCTACGTGCCACTCAAGGCCAGGCGCGACGGCTACAGCGGCGATCGCACGACCTATGTCGACGAGGTGCGCTTCGTCGTCGTGCCCGACAAGACGGCGGCGGAGACAGCGCTGGTCGCCGGCCAGATCGACGTCGTCACGCAGCTGCAGGCCACGCGCATCGAGGACATGCGCAAGCGCGGCGTGACCGTCCAGACGGCGCCCGGCCTGTCGCTCACCGCCATGCTGTTGCAGACCAGGGACCCGCTGCTCGGCAACCCCAAGCTGCGGCTGGCGATTGCCCATGCGCTCGACCTGGCGGAGATCGCGCGGGTGAAGACCGAAGGGCTCTCGCCGCAGAATCCTTCAGGCGTGCCGCAATCGAGCGCCTACTTCGATCCCGCCTTCGGCACGTGGCCGAAGTACGACCCCGAGAAGTCCAAGGCCCTGCTGCGCGAGGCCGGCTACAAGGGCGAGACGATCAGGATGCAGGCCAACAAGCGCTACATCGGCATGTACGAGACCGCGGTGCTGGTGCAGGCGATGCTGGTGGCGGTCGGCATCAAGGCCGAGATCGAGCTGCTCGACTGGGGCGCGCAGCTGCAGAACTTCTTCAATGGCAAATTCCAGATGTCGTCGTTCGGCTATTCCTCGCGCACCGATCCGCTGATCATCTACGGCATGCTGATCGGCGACAAGTCCAAGACGGCGACGGTGCAGTGGGACGATGCCCGGGCGATCGAGATGATCACCGAGGCCGGCACCATCACCGACTTCGCCAAGCGCAAGGCGCTGCTGCTTCAGATCCAGGCCCGCATGGCCGAGCAGGTGCCCATCCTGCCGCTCTACTACTACCCGGTCATCGAAGCGGTCTCGCCCGGGCTCGTGGGCTATGAATCCTGGGCGCTCGACAAGCCGCGCGCCTGGGGCGTGTCGAAGAAGTAGGATCGCGCCATGGACATGCCCGTCGAGCCCGAGACCGACCCGATCTCGGTCTACCGTGATCCGCGCGACCATGGCGCGCCGCTGCTGCCGCAATACGGCTGGGACCTGGCGCCTTACCATCGCTGGACCTTCCAGCACATGCGCGAGATGACGCCCACCGCACAGGTCTGGCGCGGTCCGGGACCGGTGATGCCGCTGCCGGCGGCTCCGCAGGACATCGAGTCGATCGCCTACGACTTCGACAGCCGGCCGCGCACCATCGGCGGCTTCATCGACGACAGCTGGACCGACGGCTTCCTCGTGCTGCATCGCGGCGCGGTGCTCTGCGAGCGCTATCTCAACGGCATGATCCCCAGGCGCGCGCACCTCTCGATGTCGGTGGCGAAGTCAATCGTCGGCATCGTCACCGGCATCCTGGTTGGCCAGGGCCGGCTCGATCCCGGCGCGCCGGTGACGCAGTACCTGCCGGAGCTGAGGGCCACGGCCTATCGCGGCGCCACGGTGCAGCACCTGCTCGACATGACCTCGGGCGTTGCCTTCGACGAGAGCTACGACACGCCCGGATCGCACATGCAGAAGCTCGGCGTCGCCTGCGGCTGGGGCTCCAAGCCGGTGCCCGGCTGGCCGCGCACGATCTGGGAGCTGGTGCTGACGCTCACCGAGCAGGAGCGCGCGCACGGCACGCATTTCCGCTATCGCTCGATCGAGACCGACGTGCTGGGCTTCGTGCTCGAGCGCGCCACCGCCACATCACTGTCCAACCTCGTGTCGCGCGAACTGTGGGCACCGTTGGGCGCCGAGGAGGACGCCAGCTTCACCGTCGATCGCGCCGGCATGGCGCTGGCCGATGGCGGCTTTTGCGCCACCCTGCGTGACTATGGCCGCTTCGCCCAGCTGCTGCTGAACGGCGGCCGCGTCGGCGGACGCCGGATCGTGCCCGAGGCGTGGATCGAGGAGACCCGTACCGGCCGCGGTGGAATCTTCGAGGGCGTCTATCTCAATGCCCTGCCGCGTGGCGCCTATCACAACAATTTCTGGACCGTCGATCCGGATCGCGGCACCTGTGCCGCGCGCGGAATCTACGGGCAGTTCATCTATCTCGATCCGCAGATCGGCTACGCCGCGGTGAAGCTCTCGACCTGGCCGACGCCGCTCTCGCTCGAGGGCAGCCGCGAGACCTTCGCCGCCTTCGCCGCCATCGGCCGCGCACTTGGTGCCTGATCACGCTGTCATCCCGAGCGCCGCGAGGGATGACGGATGGAGCACGCCCCTAGCGAATCATCTTCACGTCGACAATCAGCGGTATCCGATCCTTCCTCGTGCAGCGCGGATTGCCCTGGCAGGCTTCCGCCATCACCTCCTCCATCCGGTAAGTGAGCGTCACGCGCTTGCCGATGATGTTCCATTGGCAGAAGTCGAAGCTGGCGAGCTCGGTGAACTCCTTGCCGGCGCTGTCCTTCATGATCATGGTGCAGGCTCGATCGCCGCTCCGCAGCTGCAGGACCGTGGCGATGGTCTGCTTGAGCTGATCGCCGATCTTCACCGTGCCATAGGGCAGCGGCTTCTGCTGCGCGTCGACGGCCGCCGGCAGGACGAACGCACCCAGCAGGACGGCGCCGAGGACGAATCGTGACGACATGACACTCCCCAACGAGCCGATGGCACACGCCGGGAAGTATAGCGCAATCCTACTCAGCCGGCTTGACCCGCGAGGCCGCCAGCGCGGTGCGCTCGTCGGGCAGGAAGGAGAGCGCGATCAAGGTGAAGGTGGCGACGCCCGCCAACACCAGCAGAAGGGTCGGGAAGCCGGCCGCCTTGACCGACGGGCCGAGCAGCGCCGTCACCAGCGAGCTGCCGGTGAAGCCGATCGCCAGCCGCGTGCCGGTCACCCGCGAGCGCATCCTGTCGTCGATGTAGCGCACGATCATCGCATCGGTGAACGGGATCGCGCCGAAGACGAAGATCATGTAGCCCACGGCCACCGCGACCAGCGCCCAGCCGCTGACCTGCGAGGCCAGGATGAACAGCGGGATCTGGCAGAGGATCACCGGCAGGTAGATCTGCTTGAGCGGATAGCGGTCGATCAGCGAGCCCACCACGAGCTGCGCCAGCGAAGCAACGGCAAAGATCACGAAGACCGACACGCCGAGCAGCCAGGGGTCCCGGGCCAGCGCGGCCACGCCCGCCTTGAGCATCTCGCCGCTGCCGTTGGTGGTGAAGCTGAAGACGATGCTGCCGCTCATCGCCGTCAAGGTCATGATGACGAAGACCCTGGCCATCACCGAGGGCGGCAGGTCGAGCATCTTGGGCTTGCGCCTGGCCGGCGCGGCGGTCTCCTTCGGCACCAGCGCCGCGAAGGTGATCGCCGCGGCGAGGCAGATGATGCCCGGCACGACATAGGCCATCTGCCAGCCGAAGCGCGTCGCCAGCCACACCGAGGCGCTCGCGCCGATGGCGATGCCGAGATTGCCGACCAGGCCGTTGATGCCGATGGTGAAGCCGGGCTTCTCGGCGTTCTGCACCAGCATGGGAATGCCGACCGGGTGGTAGATCGAGGCGAAGGCGCCCATGACGGTCATCGCGATGCCGATCTGCCAGGGCGTCGAGGTCAGCGCGATGACCAGGCTGGAGACGCCCAGCCCGGCAAAGAAGATGATCATCATCGCCCGCCTTCCCCACTGGTCGCCCAGCTTGCCCGACACGATCGAGCCGGCGCCGAACATGAACAGCGAGCCGAAGGCGTAGGGCGTGAGCTCCTTCCAGTCCGTGCCCCAGACGCCGGCGATCACGCTCACCGTGTAGAGGAAGATCACCAGCACCCAGTGGTCCATGGCGTGGCCGAGATTGAGCAACAGGGCGGTCGGACTCGTGTTCTTCACCGGCGTTTACTCCCGATAACCGCTGGCAACCTACGCCCGCCGGCCCTGTCGCGCACGCGCGAAACCGACTAGAATTGTCTCGATACGGACATGGCCAGGATCCGCTCGAAATCCACCGATCCCCGCGACTACCAGCGCGTCGCGCGCCCGGTCGCGGCCATGGCCAAGGACTTCGCCGACGGCTTCCACATCCTTCCCCATCGTCACGAGCGCGCGCAGCTGATCTTCGCCGCGCGCGGCGTGATGACCGTGGCCACCGCGGCCGGCACCTGGGTGGTGCCGCCGCAGCGCGCGGTGTGGATGCCGGCGCATGTGACGCACGAGATCCGCATGTCGGGCGCGGTGTCGATGCGCACGCTCTATGTGCGCAACGCCGAGGCCGAGGCGCTGCCGCCGGCGGTGCGGGTGATCGCCGTCTCGCCGCTGCTGCGCGAGCTCATCCTGCGCGCCTGCGAGCTGCCGGTACTCTACGACGAGGCGGGGCCGCAGGGTCGGCTGATGAGCCTGCTGCTCGACGAGATCGCCGCCCTGCCCTCGGTCGCGCTCGACCTGAAGATGCCGGTCGATCCGAGGCTGGAGCGCGTCTGCCGCGCGCTGCGTGCCGCGCCGGGCAATCCGCGCACGCTCGACGACTGGGCGCGCGAAGCCGGCGCCTCGGGCCGCACCCTGGCGCGCCTGTTCCAGAAGGAGACGGGGCTGAGCTTCGCCGACTGGCGCCAGCAGGCGCGGCTGCTGGCGGCGATGGCACGGCTGGCCGCCGGCCAGCCGATCACCCGCATCGCCCTCGACCTCGGCTACGATTCGGTGAGCGCCTTCTCCGCCATGTTCCGCCGCGCGCTGGGCGCCCCGCCCAGCCGCTATTTCGCCGGCGACTGACGCCCCATCGGGCGTGTTATCATTGCGTGATGGGGCAATGGACCGGCGGGGCGCCCGATGGACCGTTTCCTGAGTATCCAGGCGTTCGTCCGGGTCACCGAGGCGCAGAGCTTCGCCGAGGCCGCCCGCCAGCTCGGCGTCGCCAACTCGGTGGTGACCCAGCGCATCAAACAGCTCGAGGAATTCGTCGGCACACCGTTGTTTCATCGCAGCACGCGCTCGGTCAAGCTCTCGGAGGCCGGTGCGACGTACTATACGGAATGCGCCGAGCTGGTGGCGCGCCTCGACGGGCTTACCGATCGCATGCGCGAGATCAAGGGCTCGCCGACGGGCGCACTCAGGATCACGGTATTGCCGGGCTTCGCGCTCGGTCATCTGTCGCGCGTGCTGCACCTGTACCAGGAACGGTACCCAGATATCGTCGTCGACATGTTCGTCAACGACCGCGTGGTCGATCCGGTCGAGATGGGCTTCGATGTTGCCCTGCAGCTCTTCGAACCCGCATCGGAGGCGCTGATCGCGCGGCGTATCTTTCCGGTACGCCGGATGTTCCTGGCGACCCCGGAGTACATCGCCAGCTTCGGCATGCCGCGCCGGCCGGAGGACCTGCTTCGCCATCGGCTCGGCGTCTACGACGGCTATCCGACGCGCAATCACTGGCGGTTCATGCGCGGCAACAAGGCGGTCGAGATCGAGTTGCCGGCACACCTGCGCACCAACAGCGTGCAGTTCCTGAAGGAACATGCGTTGACGCATGCCGCGATTGTCTGCATTCCGACCATCGCGGCCGCCGACGACATCATCGCCGGTCGGCTGACCCCCGTGCTCTACGGATACCGGCTGTCGTCCTACTGGCTGAGCGCAGTCTACCCGACGACGCATCGCCACAACATCAAGGTCAAGCTGTTTGTCGATTTCATCGCGGAGAGGTTCGCCGGAGAGCCGCCGTGGGACCAGGTGCTGAAGACCAATGGCTTCCTGCCGCACGACGACGTGGCGGCCGAGGCGCGACCGAGGTTGGCCACCACCGTCGCCTGACATTGTTCGCGATTCGCAAACGCTCGCTTCGCGCTTCACCCGATAGTCGCTGGCGCGCCCCGCCGATATAGTGCGCATCAACAAGAACAGGCGCCTATCGAGGGAGGCATCCAGTGACCGCCACCGTGTTCGGGTCGCTCACCGACTACCAGAAGGGCAGCATCGAGATCGTCAGCGGCGATCCGAAGCACTATGTCTTCTCCAACATCTTCGAGGTGGCGTCGAAATCGCAGCCATACGAACGCGTCGTCGTCGGCAAGAACCTCGAGTACGTGCAGGAGGTCATGCGTGCCGAGGGCACCTCGCCGTGGTTCGCCTGCGCCCATGACGAGTTCGCGCTGTGCATGGATGGCGAGGTCGAGATCGAGTTCCTGAAGCTCGCGTCGCCGCCCCCGTCCGCCGGCAACGGCGCCGTGCTGCTCGGCGACGCACCAGCGGGGCAGCGCATGGGCCGGATCAGGCTGAAACGCGGCCACCAGGCTCTACTCGCGTCGGGTTGCGGCTATCGTTTCACCGCCATCCGGCTCGGCGTGATCCTGCAGCAGACGACGCTGGGCGAGCTCAGCCGACAGAAATGGAACGAGATCTGCCTCAAGTAGGGGAGTGAACTCATGTCGACGACACTTGCACAGGTCATCGCCACCGATCCCAGCAACGAGAACGGCTACCGCACCTTCAGGCTGGGAAAATTCGAGCTGTCGCGCGACGAGTACTTCGTCACAGTGCGATGGCCCGCCAAGGGTCAGATGCGCTCGCACCAGATGTCGGCAGAGGCCTTCCTGCGGGCCTGCATGCGCGACGTGGCGTGGAACTTCTTCTACGGATGGGTCAACTTCGACCACGTCGTCGGTACGCGCAACCTCTATGGCCAGGTCGACATGTATGCCGGCAGCTTCAACGGCGTCATGAAGGAGGCCGGCGTCGACTACACCGAACGCTTCGACTCGGCGCACATCATGGCGACCTTCAAGGCGCTCCTGCGCGACTGGGTCAACGAGGGCTTCGACCCCTTTGCAGCGCCGGTCGAAACCGGCTCGGCGTTCGGCACCAAACAGGGCGAGAACATCGAGGCGATCGAGCGCTCGCGCATCCAGACACAACGCATGCCCGGCCTGCCAGGCGATTCGCCCCTGCGCGACGACATGCCGGTCAACCGCGCCTTCGCCGACGTCTCGCAGGACGAGCCGGAGATCGTCGCTGAGCCCGGCTTCGAAGGCCAGCTGCACGCCTTTAGCCTGTTCAAGTATCTCAGCCGTTCCGACGTCACCTGGAACCCGTCGGTGACGGCGGTGTGCAAGGCCTCGCTCGCCTGCCCGACGACCGAGGAATACATTCTGCCGGTGTTTCACGGCAACGATCGCGTCGAGTGGTTCATCCAGCTCTCGGACGAGATCGTCTGGGATGTCGCCGACAAGAACACCGGCTCGCCGCGCGCGCGGGTGACGATGAAGGCCGGCGATGTCGCCGCCATGCCGGCCGACATCCGCCACCAGGGCTACTCCCGCAAGCGCTCCATGCTGTACGTCTGGGAGAACGTCACGCCCGACCTGCCCCGACGCTACGAGAGTGGCGAACTGTCGCCCTACCCGGTCGATTTCTGAGCCGTCCGGCTCAGCTCGAGACTGGCTTAGTGAATATCGGTTGATAAGGGCAGTATACTGGTCGCGGTGATTCAGACCGTTCCTACTTCCGTGACCATGACCAGTATCGACAAGCGTGACTCCACCACCGTGATCCCGCCCGGAGCACCTTTGCGCGGACGCGTGGCGCCGCCCGGGTCGAAGTCGATCACCAACCGCGCGCTGCTGCTGGCGGCGCTCGCCGACGGCACGTCGCGGCTGAGCGGCGCGCTCAAGAGCGACGACACGCGCTACATGGCCGAGGCGCTGCGCGAGATGGGCGTGACGATCGACGAGCCCGACGAGACCAGCTTCACCGTCACCGGCGACGGCGAGTTGCGCGCGCCCGAGGCGCCGCTGTTCCTCGGCAATGCAGGCACCGCGACACGCTTCCTCACAGCCGCGGTGGCCAGCGTCGACGGCAAGGTGGTGATCGACGGCGACCACCACATGCGCAAGCGGCCGATCGGCCCGCTTCTGAAGGCGCTGCGCTCGCTGGGCGTCGACGCGCACGCCGCCACCGAATGTCCGCCGGTCACCATCCGCGGCCATGGCCGCATGCCCGGCGGCCGGGTCGAGATCGATGCCGGCCTGTCGAGCCAGTACGTCTCCGCCCTGCTCATGGCCGCGCCGCTGTCGGCCGAGCCGGTCGAGGTGGCGCTGGTCGGCAAGGACATCGGCGCGCGCGGCTATGTCGACCTCACCCTCGCAGCCATGGCCGCCTTCGGCGCCACCGCGCGGCAGACCGGCAACGGCGAGTGGCGCGTCGAGCCCGGCGGCTATCGCGCCACCGACTACCTGATCGAGCCCGACGCCTCGGCCGCGACCTATCTGTGGGCGGCCGAGATCCTGACCGGCGGGGCGATCGACCTCGGCGTGCCGGCCGACGCCTTCACCCAGCCCGACGCGCAGGCGCTGGCGGTGATCCGCACCTTCCCGCATCTGCCGCCGATGATCGACGGCGCCCAGATGCAGGACGCGGTGCCGACGCTCGCCGTGCTCGCCGCGTTCAATGTCACGCCGGTGCGCTTCACCGGCATCGCCAATCTGCGCGTCAAGGAATGCGATCGCATCTCGGCGCTGGCCACCGGGCTCTCGGCGATCCGACCCGGCCTGGGCCGCGAAGAGGGCGACGACTTGCTGGTCGCGTCCGACCCGTCGCTGGCCGGCCAGACCCTGCCCGCGCGCATCGACACCCGCGCCGACCACCGCATCGCCATGAGCTTCGCGCTCGCCGGGCTGAAGATCGCCGGCATCACCATCCTCGACCCCGACTGCGCCGCCAAGACTTGGCCCGGCTACTGGAAGGCGCTGGAATCGCTGGGGGTTCGGTTCACGTAGGGCGCGGCCGCGACTGCCGTTACTCCCTCTCCCCGCCTGCGGGGAGAGGGTCGGGGTGAGGGGCCCGTCGGGCTTCACGAGCGATGATCACGAGCGCACCTTCGAGGTTGTTCATCACGTCGTTGTTCCAAAGTCGCAGGACCCGGTAGCCGGCATCGATCATCGCTGCATCGCGTCGCTTGTCATAGGCGCTGTCTGCGTGCTGGCCGCCATCGAGCTCGACGACGAGCTTTGCGTCGCGGCATGCGAAGTCGGCAAAGTACCGGCCGATCGGCTCTTGGCGCACGAACTTCAGGCCATCGAGCTGACGGGCGCGCAGGGCGGACCAGAGAATGCGCTCGGCGTCGGTGGAATCGCGGCGCAGGCTTCGGGATCGGTTGGTTCGTGTGCGGTAGGCACCGCGGAAGATGCGCATCCCGGTAAACATGCGCGTATTCGACGTTTCTTCCACTAATCAACGGTTGTGCGTCACCTGGAGCAGCCCCTCACCCCGACCCTCTCCCCGCTAGCGGGGAGAGGGAGGAAGAAGGGTCAGCTGGCGAGGCGGTCCATGGCTTGGCGGAGGCGGGCTGTCGTCGCCACGGCGTCGTCGCGGCGGTCGCGCTGTTCGGCGACGACCTCTTCCGGTGCCTTGGACATGAACTGGGCGTTGCCCAGCTTGGCGTCGATTTTGGAGACCTCGCCGTCGAGCTTGCGGATCTCCTTCTCCAGCCGCGCGCGTTCGGCCTTCAGGTCGATGACGTCCGCGACCGGCAGGGCGTAGGTCGCCTCGCCGAGCACGAGCTGCAGCGCGCCTTTCGGCGTCGGCGCGTCGAGCTGGATCTGCTCGACGCGGGCCAGGCGCTCGATCGCGGCGCGGTGGCGCTCGAGGCGGGCGCGGGTCTCGGCGCCGGCGTCGCGCACCAGCAGCGTCAGCTTCGCGCCAGCCGGCACGTTGACCTCGTTGCGCGCGCTCCTGATGTCGGAGATCAGCTTCACCAGCCAGCCCATCTCGGCATCGGCCGCCGCGTCGGCGATGTCCTCAGGCAGCACCGACCAGGGCTGCGCCACCAGCGTGCCCTTCGCGGCGCGCTGGTCGAGCGTGTCCCACAGCTCCTCGGTGATGAAGGGCATGATGGGATGCAGCAGCTTCACGACCTCGGCCAGCACGAAGCCGGTGACGGCGCGGGTCTCGGTCTTGGCCGCCTCGTCGTCGCCGGAGAGCACCGGCTTGGCAAGCTCGACATACCAGTCGCAGAACGTGCCCCAGACGAACTCGTAGAGCGCGTTCGCTGCCTCGTTGAAGCGGAACTCGACCAGCGCCTTCTCGACCGCGTTCTGGCAGCGCGCCAGCTCGCCGATGATCCATTTGCTCAGGGTCTGCGTCGCGGTATTCGGGTCGAAGCCCTCGACCACCGTCACGCCGTTCATCTGGCTGAAGCGCGTGGCGTTCCACAGCTTGGTGGCGAAGTTGCGATAGCCCTCGACGCGGGCGGTC
Source organism: Alphaproteobacteria bacterium (assembly GCA_019635875.1). Taxonomy (NCBI): domain Bacteria; kingdom Pseudomonadati; phylum Pseudomonadota; class Alphaproteobacteria; species Alphaproteobacteria bacterium. The sequence continues at coordinate 85,245 of JAHBYP010000004.1, read as the reverse complement.
GACAGCTTGATCGGCCGGCCCATGGCCGCCAGCGCGGTGAGCGTGAAGCGCAGCGCGTCGGCGCCATACTTGTCGATCAGGTCTAGCGGGTCGATGACGTTGCCCTTGGACTTCGACATCTTCTGGCCGCGCTCGTCGGTCACCAGCGCGTGCAGGTAGACGGTGCGGAACGGCACTTCCTTCATGAAGTGCTGGCCCATCATCATCATGCGCGCGACCCAGAAGAACAGGATGTCCCAGCCGGTCACCAGCACGCTGGTCGGATAGTAGCGGTCCAGCGCCGGCGTCTGCTCCGGCCAGCCGAGCGTCGAGAACGGCCACAGGGCGGAGCTGAACCAGGTGTCGAGCACGTCGGGATCGCGGGTCAGCTCGACGTCCTGGCCGTGCTTGCGCCGTGCCGAGGCGCGCGCCTCCTGCTCCGACATCTCGACGAAGATGTTGCCATGCTGGTCGTACCACGCCGGGATCTGGTGGCCCCACCACAGCTGGCGCGAGATCGCCCAGGGCTGGATGTTCTCCATCCAGCGGAAGAACTCGTCGCGGCCGCGCTCGGGCACGAACTTCACCCTGCCTTCGCGCGCCGCGCGCATCGGCGCCTTGGCCAGCTCGGCGGCGTTGACGTACCACTGCACGGTCAGGAACGGCTCGATCGGCACGCCGCCGCGGTCACCGTAAGGCACGGTATGCGTGTGCGGCTCGATCTTCTCGACCAGGCCCAGCGCCTCGAGCTCGGCGACGATCTTCTTGCGCGCCTCGAAGCGGTCCAGGCCGTGATACTTCTCGACCACGCCGGCGGCCGCGTCCGCGGGCAGGCCGGCGAGGAACTCGGTGTTGTCCTTCAGCACCAGCCGCGCGAAGCGGTCGAGCACGTTGACCTGCGGCAGCTTGTGGCGGCGGCCGACCTCGAAATCGTTGAAGTCGTGCGCCGGCGTGATCTTCACCGCGCCCGAGCCCTTCTCCGGGTCGGAGTATTCGTCGGCGACGATCGGGATCGAGCGTCCCGCCACCGGCAGGATGGCGCGCCGGCCGATCAGCAGGCGCCACTTGGGATCGTCGGGATGCACGGCGATGCCGGTATCGCCCAGCATGGTCTCGGGCCGCGTGGTGGCGACGACGATGAACTCGTCCGGCTTGCCGCCCTCCAGCGGATAGCGCAGGTACCACAGGCTGCCCTTGGTCTCGCGCGGCTCGACCTCGAGATCCGAGATCGCCGTGAGCATCTTGGGATCCCAGTTCACCAGGCGCTTGTCCTTGTAGATCAGGCCCTGCTTGTAGAGGTCGACGAAGACCTTCAGCACCGCCGCCGACAGGCCCTCGTCCATGGTGAAGCGCTCGCGCCCCCAGTCGCACGAGGCACCCAGCCGGCGCAGCTGGTTGGTGATGGTGCCGCCGGACTCGGCCTTCCACTGCCAGACCCGCTCGAGGAACTCGTCGCGGTTCAGCAGCTGCTGGTTGGGATTCTTGGGCGCCTGGCCCAGCGCCAGGCCGATGCCCTTCTCCTCGAGCTGGCGGGTGACGACCATCTGGGTGGCGATGCCGGCATGGTCAGTGCCGGGCTGCCACAAGGTGTCGTCGCCCTTCATGCGGCGCCAGCGGATCAATATGTCCTGCAGCGTGTTGTTGAGCGCATGGCCCATATGCAGGGAGCCGGTGACGTTGGGCGGCGGGATGACGATGGTGTAGGGCGGCCTGCGCGAATCCGGCCGCGCGGCGAAAACGCCCGAGCGCTCCCACTCGGCGTAGCGTCGGGCCTCGATATCCTTGGGGTCGTACGTCTTGTCCAGCATCTGCCTCAAGCCTCTGAGGCGCTGGGGTTTACGGCATTTTGGGCTGGGGTGGAACCCGGGTGTCATCGGAAGCGCATCGGTTTGGCGGGTCGGGTGCCGCGGGTGCGTTCGATTGCCTCGATATCGGCATTGGTGAGGCCGGTCTTCCGGCTGGTCTCCGAGAGGGCCGTGCCCAGCCGCAGTCGTCCTTCGGGGTCAACGGCGGCCATGGCGTCGGGCGAGGGCGGAACTCGGGTGTTGGCTATCCTCCGCTCGCTAAGCTGCGGCCTTTTCCCGGCCTGTCTTCCTCGTGGTGCGGGACTCGGCCTTGACTCGTTTCCAGAATGCGGCGAGCACATCGCCCGAAACGCCCACCGGGGCCTGCTGCGTGACGAGCCATTCGCGGTAGGCGATCGCCACTTCCGCCCGAAGCAGCGCTGCCTTCAGGTCCGGGTCTTTGGCGGCTTCCTTCGACATCAGTTCGTTGACGGCCCTGCGCAGCACGCTGGAGAGATTTGTCCCGTCGCGCTTCGCGACGAAGTCAAGCGCGACCAGCTGCGCACCGGTAAGCTGCGCCGTGACTCTCACAACCTCCGACGGGTCCTGAACATCGACACTCTTGCGGCGGGCCGGCATGGTAGCCTCCATACGGTGGGGCACTCATTCAGAATGAATGTGAATAGAGAATGCGCCGGTTTCAAGGTGGGAGATCGGGGAATCCATGGCCGGCCCAAGGGAATAGCACCAGCTCACGATCTTTCTCGGCCGCAACATCCCGGGCGGCGGAACGGTCACGGATGAGATGTGGCGCGAATTCGAAGACGAGGTCGTGGCGAAGGCGCTCGCGGGCCTGGGCTTTTCCGTGACCGAGGCGCGCGGCGGCTGGTCCAATCCCGACACCGGTCAACTTGAGCGGGAGGAGTCCTTCATCCTTGTCGTCATCGGCGAGGCCCTCGACGAGGTCTTTGCCGGCGCCTCGGTCATCGCGAGGCACTACAAGCAACGTTTCAGTCAGAATCAGGTCTGGATCACCAGTGCGAAAGTCGACCTGGATGTCATTTGAGAGGGCGGTTCACGCGTGGAACAGCTCGCTCACCGACTCCCCCGCATGGATCCGCCGCATCGCCTCGGCGAGAGCCGGCGCGATCGACAGCACCGTGAGCTTCGGATAGCGCTGAGGCTCGGCAACCGGAATCGTGTTCGTGCTGACGATCTCCAGGACGTCGTCCTGGGCCGAGAGCCGGTCGAGCGCGCCGCCGGAGAACAGGCCGTGGGTGCAGGCGATGCGCACCGTGCGCGCGCCTTCGCGGCGCAGGTGGCCCAGCAGCTCGATCTGCGTGCTGCCCTTGGCGATCTCGTCGTCGATGACGAAGACGTCCCTGCCCTTCACCTCGCCGATGATGTCGGAGATCACCACCTTGTCGTTCTCGAAGCGCTTCTTCACCGCCATGGCGACGCCGGTGCCCAGACGGCGGGCGAAGGCGCTGGCCTCCTTGGCGTAGCCGAGGTCGGGCGCCACCACGACGGCGTTGGAGAGATCGTAGCGGCGGAAGTGGGCGGCCATCTCGCCCAGCGCGTGCAGATGATCGACCGGCACGCTGAAGAAGCCGTGCACCTGCGGCGAGTGCAGCGCCAAGGTCAGCACGCGGCTGGCGCCCGCGGTCACCAGCAGGTCGGCGACCAGCCGGCCGCCGATCGAGACGCGCGGCATGTCCTTCTTGTCGGAGCGGGCGTAGGCGTAGAACGGGATCACCGGGGTGATGCGCGAGGCCGAGGCGCCGCGCGCCGCGTCGATCATCAGCAGCAGCTCGACCAGGTGCTCCTGCACCGGCGGGCTGAGCGGCTGCACGATGAAGACGTCGCGCTCGCGGCAATTGGCCTGCAGCTGCACTTCCAGGCAGTCATTGGCGAAGCGGTTCAGGCGCGCGGGCGAGAGCGGCACGCCCAATCGCTCGCAGATCTCGCGCGCCAGGCCGGGATGGGCGCTGCCCGAGAACACCGTGATCTCCCGCACGCCACGCTCTCCCCGACCGTTGGACGCGCTTGATAGGAGAGCGGGCACGGAAAGTCCATATCGCCACTTTACCTTGTGGGTAGTTGGCGCCGAGCACTTGAACGCCAACCCTGTCATCCCGAGCGCAGCGAGGGATCCAGGGCTGTCCTGGATCCCTCGCTGCGCTCGGGATGACAGGAGAGGATATGACAACACTGCAGAGCGTCCACCCGTTCGACCGCGCCATCGCCGTCCGCCGCGACGCCGACGGCATCTCCCTCGCCGACGCCCGCACCGATTACTGGGCCTTCGTCGGCCAGTTCGGCGGCATTACGGCGGCGACCTGTCTCAACGCGCTGCTGTGCCATCCCGACGCCGCCGGCCAGCCGATCGCGCTCAGCGTGAACTTCGCCGCGCCGATCCACGAGGGCGCGTTGCGGCTGAGCCTGCGCCGCGTGCGCGCCAGCCGCTCGACGCAGCACTGGAGCGTCGAGATCCACCAGGGCGATGATCCGCAGCCGCGCGCCACGGCGACGGCGGTGCTGGCCGAGCGGCGCGAGAGCTGGAGCCATCAGCCGGCGACGCCGCCGTCGATACCGGCCGCCGAATCGCTGCGCGAGCTGGTGCTGCCCGACACGGTGCCGTGGGTCAGCCGCTACCGCTTCTGGTTCGAGTCAGGCGGGCCGGTACGCTCGCAAGAGCCGCTGTCGCCGCCCGGCACGGCGTCATCCGCCTACTGGCTCGCCGACGCGATCGAGCGCGAGGTCGATGTGCTGAGCCTCACGTCGATGGCCGACACGTTCTTCGGCCGCATCTTCCAGGTGCGCGGGCAGATCGTGCCGTTCGGCACGGTGTCGCTCACCACCTACTTCCACAGCGATGCCGAGGAGCTGCGATCCATCGCCACGCGCCGTGTCGTGGCGCGCGCCGATGCGCGCCGCTTCCACCGCTCCTACAGCGACCAGAGCGGCGAGCTGTGGTCACCCGACGGCCGCCTGCTCGCGACCTCGCATCAGATCGCGTACTTCAAGGTGTGAACCGCACCGCAATGCTGTGCCTTCCCCCGAAGGAGCAGGGCAATCGCATATGGATCTCGGACTTCCCTTCCCCTGGAGGGGGAAGGTGGCGCGCGCAGCGCGACGGATGGGGGATGTCTCAACGAAATCGGTGTCCGTCTTCGACATCCCCCATCCGCCCTACGGGCACCTTCCCCCTCCGGGGGAAGGTAAAAACGAGTCAAATCATCCATGTGCGATCGCCCTGCCCGGAGGGGGAAGGCAGGCGCCCAGTCCCCGCGCATGGCACGGACGGTTGATGCACGCTAGGCTGGCGCGAACGGCGCACGGAGATCGGCATGAAGTTCGGCCTGCACAACCCGTCCTGGCTTTTCGGTCCCGATCCCGCGGGGATCTTCGAGGCGGTCAAGGCCAAGGCGCAGTGGGCGGAGGAGCATGGCTTCGCGTGGTTCTCGGTGATGGATCACCTGATCCAGATCGGCAATGTCGGCGCGCCGGATGAGCCGTTCATGGAGGGCTGGACGGTGCTGTCGGCGCTCGCCGCGGTGACCCGGCGCATCCGCCTGGCGACCCTGGTGTCGTCCGTGCACTACCGCAACCCCGCCCATCTGGCGAAGATCGCCGCCGGCGTCGATCAGATCAGCGGCGGGCGCCTGACCCTCGGCATCGGCGCCGGCTGGTTCGAGACCGAGTACCGGCAGTATGGCTGGGAGTTCCCGCCGCGGCCGGCCGTGCGCATCCGCCAGATGGAGGAAGCCACGCGGCTGATCCTCGCGATGTGGCGCGAGAAGCGCACCACGTTTCGCGGCAAGTATTTCCAGGTCGAGGACGCCATCCTCGAGCCCAAGCCGATCCAGAAGCCGCATCCGCCGATCATGATCGGCGGCGGCGGCGAGCAGCTCACCCTGCGCGCGGTGGCCCGGCTGGCCAATGCCTGCAATGTCGGCGGCTCGCCCGAGATGGTGCGGCACAAATACGAGGTGCTGCGCCGCCACTGCGAGGCGGAGCGCCGCGACTACGGCGAAATCGAGCGCAGCAACATCACCAGCTTCGTCATCGCCCGCGATGAGGCGGCGCTGGCCGCCAAGAAGCAGCGTCAGGCGGTGCCGGCGCAGTTCTACGGCTTCGCCGGCACGGTGGCGCAGGTCACCGACCTCGTCGGCCGCTACCGCGACGCCGGCGTGCAGCTGCTGATCAGCAGCGCATACAGGAACGACGTCGAGAGCCTCGAGCTGCTGGCCGGCGAGGTGATGCCGGGATTCGCGGGGTAGAATTTCCCCCTGTCATCCCGAGCGCAGCGAGGGATCCACGCTGTCTTCCCTGGATCCCTCGCTGCGCTCGGGATGATGGGGTGGACGGCCCCCAAACGGCATCGAGCGTGCCACACTGGTGTCGTTGAAGCAGCCAGTCAAAGGGGACCGTCCATGGAACAGGCTATCACGATCGGACTGGACATCGCGAAGAACGTCTTCGAGCTGCATGGCCGCGACGCCAGCGGCAAGGTGGTGTTGCGTCGTCGCCTGAAGCGGGCGCGGATGGCGGAGTTCTTCGCCGGGCTGCCGAAGGCGACCATCGGCATGGAGGCGTGCGGCTCGGCGCACCACTGGGGGCGGGTGCTTCAGGGTCTGGGCCACGAGGTTCGGCTGATGCCGCCGGCCTACGTGAAGCCCTACGTCAAGCGCAACAAGAACGACGGGCGCGACGCTGAGGCGTGCTGCGAGGCGATGAGCCGTCCAGACATGCGCTTCGTGCGGCTGAAGACGGTGGAGCAGCAGGCGGCGCTGTCGCTGCATCGCAGCCGCGAGCTGCTGGTGCGCCAGCGCACGCAGACGGCCAACGCCCTGCGCGCGCTGCTGGGCGAGTTCGGCATCGTGGCGCCGGTCGGCAAGCGCGGCCTGGATCAGCTGCTGGCGGCGATCGGCGAGGACACGGCAGGGCTGCCGCGCTCGGCTCTGATGTCTGCGCGCAGCCTCGCGGCCCATCATGCCCAGCTCGAGACGACGATCGAGGAGCTGCAGGCAAGCATCGTGGCTGAAGCGCGGGCCGACGCCCGGGCGCTGCTGTTGGGGAGCGCGCCCGGGGTCGGCCCGCTCACCGCCCATGCCCTGCTCGCCACCATGCCGGATCCGGCGATGTTCAAGAGCGGCCGCGACTTCGCCGCCTGGCTCGGCCTGACGCCGCACGACCAGTCGAGCGGCGACAAGCAACGCCTCGGCGCCATCACCAAGCAAGGCGACCGCACCCTGCGCCGCCTGCTCGTGCTCGGCGCCACCGCCTGGCTGCGCCACGTCGCCCGCCAGCCCGACAAAGCCTCGCCCTGGCTGCGCCGCCTGATGGCGCGCCAGCACAAGAAGAAGGTGCTGGCCGTCGCCCAGGCCGCCCGCACCGCCCGCATCCTGTGGGCCATGCTCAGGGACAACCAGCCCTATCGCGCTCCGCTCGCCGCCTGAGACGACGAGCCGGCGCCAACCCTTCGCAAGGAGCCAGCAACGATAGATGGCGAAATCGGTAGGCCTACCGGACCGGGAACACTCCCTGCTGTCATCGCCCCTCGAGGGCGTCGGGATGATTGGAGATCACGGCCACGGATACCTTCTTGGCCAGCGGCTCTCACTGCCGCACACACAGGTCGCATACATGACTGCTCCTACCTGCTCGCCAAACGTCGCTACTCACACCTTGCGAAACGGGGGCCGTCCATACATGACAGGTGGCTCAACAGCGCGCCAACGCAGGCCATTGCCGTCGGCGCGATCGGTGTTCTGGTGTGTCGCGGTGCTCATCGCGGCCTACCAGATCCTGCCGCCCGGCTATGACGGGCCGGACCATGCCCATCGCATCGTTGGCCTCGCCGACCAGATGCGCGACGGCGCGCCCAGCCTGCTGCTCGAGGATCGCGCGACCGGCAGCGTGCTGCCGGTCTTCGTCTACTACAGCATCCTGCCCTACCTGCCGTCGGTCGCGCTGAACCTCGCCGGCCTGCCGGCGTTCGTCGCGATCAAGCTGGTCGCGGCGGTCGCGGTACTGGTGCTGGCCGGCGGCGTGCAGGCGCTGATCGAGTCGCTTCCGGCGGATCGGCGACGCCACGGCTATCTCGCCGCCATCATCTTCCTCAGCGCCAACTACGTGTACGGCCTGTGGATGATGCGCATGGCGCTGGCCGAGATCTGGGTGTTCGCGCTGGTGCCATGGGTCGTGGTCGCGCTGCTGCGCGGCCGGCGCCTGCTGCTCTTCGGCCTGCTGCTGGCCCAGCTCTGCACCCATCCAATCGTTTTCGGCCACGCGCTCGCCGCCGCGCTGCCGGTGGCGCTCGCCATTGCCCTGCCCGACTGGCACCGGCTGGCGCGCACCGGCCTGCCGGCGCTGTTCGCCGCGCTGGTCGTCTCGACGCCGTTCTGGCTGCCGCAAATGCTCTGGCGCGACTTCATCCTCGGCACGTCCGGCCTGCCGGTGCGCTTCGCCGACACGTTCTTCACCATCGCCGAGCTGGCGACGCCGCTGCAGCCGCAGACGCTGGGCCTCTGGCTGCCGATCGCCGTCGCGCTCATGCTCGCGCTGGGCGGCCGACGCCTATCCATGCGGGTCTGGCTGCTCGCCGCCGCGTTCGTCGCAACGCTGGCGATCCAGACCCGCCCGCTGTTCGCGCTGGCCGACGCCATCCCGCTGCTGGACCAGTCGCTGTTCGTCTGGCGGCTCATGTTCCCCGCCGCCTTCATCGGCTTCGCCGCGCTCGCGCTGGGATGGCCGGCCGTCTCGTCGCGCCCGCTGCAGGGGCTGACGCTGCTCTCGCTCGCCACCCTGTCGGTCGTCATCGCCATCGACGCCGCCGGCAGCATCCGCTTCTGGTCCTCGGGCGCGGTCGACGACGATGTCGCGCGACGCCAGTACGTCGACACCGTCCACGGCTGGGCCGTGCGCGAGTACGCGCCGAACTACGCCAGCCTTGCCGACGCCTGCGACATCGCCCCTACCGCGTCGCACGAAACCAACGTCGCCGCGATTCGCCGCGGCGTGCGGGCCGACACGCCCTATCTATCGATCCGCGGCGCGCCCTTCGGCATCGTCGGCTACCTGGCCGACGGCACTGAGCTGATCCCGCGCGCCTGCGGCGACAGCCTGGTCCTGGGTCCCGTGCCGGCGGGCGCCGAGCTCCGCTTGTCGGAAACCCGCCTCGACCGCCTGCTGATGCTGCGCCTGCTCGTCATCGCCGCGCTGTGCGGAGCCCTGGCCAGGCGGCCTCCGAGAACAACGCAATAACGCAAGCCTGACACCCGATTCATGCTGCGCATGCTCGGAGCCATTCGGTGTCAGGCTTGCATTATTGCGTTGTTGAGAACACGTACCCGCAGTGGATGCTACTGCGCGGCGATGGCCAATGCCGTCGGGGCCTGCGTCTTCGGCAGCGTGACGGTGGCGCGCAGGCCCTGCCCGTCGGTGCGGTTCTCCAGCCTGATGTCGCCGCCATGGGCGCGAATCGCGTCGCGGGCGATGGCGAGGCCCAGCCCGGCGCCGCCGGTGTCGCGGTTGCGCGACGCCTCGAGCCGCACGAAGGGGGCGAAGACGCGGTCGAGCTGTTCCTGCGCGATGCCCGGACCGCGGTCGGCGACCTCGATCTCGATGGCCTGCGGCAGCTCGCGCAGGATGACCTGGGCCTCGCCGCCATAGGACACGGCGTTGTCGACCAGGTTGTCGAGCGCGCGGCGCACGGCGCCGGCGTGGCAGCTCAGCACCAGGTGGTCGGGCCCCTCGTAATGCACCGCCTTGCCGGCGTCGGTGGCGTCCTCGCTGAGCCCCTGCAGCAGGGCGGCGATGTCGACCGGCCCGCGCGGCCCGCGCGCAGCGTCCTCGCGCGACCACGACAGCGTCTCGCCGACGATCTGCTCCATCTGGCGGATGTCGGCGAGGATCTTGTTGCGCGTCTGCTCGTCCTCGACCAGCTCGGCGCGCAGGCGCAGCCGCGTCAGGGGCGTGCGCAGATCGTGCGAGATCGCCGCGACCATGCGCGTGCGGTCCTCGACGAAGCGCGAGACGCGCTCGCTCATGCGGTTGAGCGACTGGGCGATGGTGCGGACCTCGAGCGGCCCGGATTCGGCGACCGGCGTGGCGTCGCGATGCAGGCCCAGATGCTCGGCCGAGGCCGCCAGCCGGCGCAGCGGGCGCACCAGGCGGCGCGCGGCGATCCACGAGATGCCACCGATGACGATCAGCGCCAGCGCCAGCCAGAAGACCAGCGCGATCGGCCCGTCGATGAACGGCGCGTTGTCGATGCCGCGCACGATCAGCCAGCCATCGGGCCGCACCTGCACGGCGACCTCGAAATTGCCGGTCAGCACCCATTCGCGCCACGGCGCCGTCGGGCGGCCCTGCCTCGGCCCGGGCGGGGGCGCGCCGCCGACCTGCTGCTGTGCTTGTGGCTGCTGCAGGTCCTCGGCCGGCACGGTGATGATGCGCGGACGGGCGAAGCGCGGCACCGGGCCGTCGCGCCGGCGCACCTCGACGCGCACCTCGCGGCCCTGCAGCGGCTGCGACACCCGCATCGCGACATAGCGCTCCAGCCGGTGGTGCGGCGTGGCGACCGCGGTATCCGGCGGCGTCTCGCGCCATTCGAAGCGCAGCAGCTGGGCGGCCTCGGAGGCGCGCGCCGATTCCAGCGGCGTCGGCTGGGTGGCGGCGTCGATGCGGGTTACGGCGTTGACCACCTCCTGCACCACCCAGCGCGGCGAGTACGCATGCACCTCGGGATTGCGGATGAGATGCGCGGCCAGCAGGGTCACCGCCTGCACGGCGAGGATCGACAGCACGACCACCAGCGCGATGTAGGGCGCCAGGCGGTCGGGGCCGCGCAGCAGGCGTTGCAGCCAGGTCACGGGATCACCTCGCCACCGTCGCGCGTCACCGCCGGGGTGAAGATGTAGCCGTCGCCGCGCACGGTCTTGATGAAGGTCGGTTCGGCCGGGTTGGGCTCGATGCGCCGGCGCAGACGGCTGATCTGCACGTCGATGCTGCGATCGAGCACGTTGGCGGCGCGGCCATGGGCGATGTCGAGCAGCTGGTCACGGTTGAGGACACGCTGCGGCCGCTCGAGGAAGGCGAGCAGCAGGTCGAACTCGCTGCTGCCCAGCGGCACCAGCGCGCCGTCGGGGGCATTGAGCGTGCGCCGGGCGGCGTCGAGCGACCAGCCCTCGAAGCTGTAGACCGGCGGCGCGCTCTCGCTGTCGTCGGCCGCGACGCTCACGCGGCGCAGCACGGCGCGGATGCGCGCCAAGAGCTCGCGCGGATTGAACGGCTTGACCACGTAGTCGTCGGCGCCCAGCTCCAGGCCGATGATGCGGTCGGTATCCTCCGACATCGCGGTGACCAGGATGATCGGCGTCGGGCCGTGCTCGCGGATCTTGCGGCTCAGCGCCAGGCCGTCCTCGCCCGGCAGCATGATGTCGACCAGCGCCAGGTCGACGCGCGCGTTGGCCATCGCCTGCATGGCCTGGCGGGCATCGGGCACGGCGCTGACCCGAAAACCGTTGCGCGTCATGAAGCCCGACAGCAGCGAGCGGATTTCGCGGTCGTCATCGACGATCAAGAGATGCGGTGTGCGTGCCACGGGCGTGGACTCCTGTCCGGCGCAGGCCGGGTGATTCCCGTGCGGGGATAATAAGGCATTCCAACGCGTGAGCAGGAGGTCGGTGTCATACCCGGCAACTGACCGTTACACTACGTCAAGGCCAGGTCACCATTGCCGGGCGTATCCTTCCTATATGGCTGTGCATCGGCTCATCGCCGACCCCTCCGGAAAGGACCACCGTCCATGCTCACCCGCAAGACCATGATGGCCGCCGCCGTCGCCGGCCTCGCTCTGATCGGCTCCGCCGTCGCCGTCGCCCAGACGCCGCCCACGGCGCCCTCGCCGGCCGACCGCGACGCCAGGCGCCACCAGATGCACACCCGCATCTGCACCGAGGCGCCCGCCCGCATCGCCGGCCGCATCGCCTACGCCGAGGTCAAGCTCGGCATCACCGACGCGCAGAAGAGCGCCTGGCAGACCTTCGCCAGCGAAGCGCGCGCCGCGACGCAGCCCATGCTGAAGCTGTGCGACACCCCGCCGGCCAACACGCGCGGCGACGCCGCCGCCAGCCTGGCCGAGCGCGAGCGCTTCCTGGCCGCGTCGCTGGAGACCACCAAGGCGATGCGCGCCGCGGTCGAGAAGCTGACGCCGGTGCTGACCCCCGAGCAGAAGACCAAGCTGGCCGACGTCGTGCGCATCGGCGGCGGCCGCCGCATGGGCATGGACCGCCACCGCGGTCACCACATGCCGCCGATGCACGGGCCGCAGCCGACCAGCGCCCCGGCGCCCGCGCCGACCAAGTAAGCGTTCAACGCCCCCTCGAATGCCAACGGCCGCCGGTCACCCGGCGGCCGCTTGCGTTGGAGCGCCGGCGCTCGGCCTCAGCGACGCGCCATGCGCTCGATCTCGCGCTGAACGTGCTTCTCGACCAGGTCGGGCAGGTTCTTGTCCATCCACTCCTGCAGCATGGGCCTGAGCATCTCGCGCGCCAGGTCCTCGAGGCTCTTGCCGCCGCCCGAGGCCGCGGGCGCCGGCGTGCTCGGTGCCGGCTCGACATCGATCACGGCGCGATTGAGCTTCTCGAACGAGGCCGAGACCTTGCCGCCGGTCTCGCGGGTGGAGGTCGAGGACGGGGCAGACGTCTTGGCTTCGGACATGGCACTCACCGGTGTGGTTGGCAGTGGGGTGGTTACCGGCGGCACGGGTGCGACCGGAGGCTGGAGGGGCGACGCGCCCGGGCGCGGCGGCGAACTCGCGGTCGCCGGCTGCGGCTCGTTGATGCCCATCACCGGCGCCTTGGGCGGCGACGGGATCGGCGCGATGCCTGGCGATGGCTGAGGTCCGTCGCCCGGGCGCCTGGCCGAGCCCGGCTCGCCGCCTTTGGCCGCGGCGGGCCCGGCTCCGGATTGTGTCGGCGGCGACGGTTCCTCGACCAGGTCGGTGAGCAACAGCACGTCGTCACCGGCGGCCTGGGGGGCGGGCTTTCCCGGCGCCGGAGCGGGACCCGGCGCGGCGGCCGTCGAGAGCGGCGAGTCGGCGGCACCCGGGGCTGCCGCGGCGCGTGCCTCGTCGTCGGAGATGATCTTGCGGATCGACGCCAGAATGTCGTCCATCGAGGGGTCGTGTTGCGGCTTGCTGTCGCTCATGGGCAGTTCCAGTCTCTATGCGGCGGCCGTCGGGCGGGTCACTTGATGCTCGTGCCGATCCACACATCGCGCACGTTCTTGTAGTTCCGCTCCTCGTCGTAATACTCGACCGGCAGCGCCAATGTGCGCGCCGTGAGCTGTCCGGTTGCCGACAGCAGGGTGTAGTGGCCGACCACCACGTCGCGCTGCGCCGCTACCAGCTGCACCTGGGCGTTTAGCAGTTCCTGCTCGGCGTTGAGCACGTCGAGCGTGGTGCGCGAGCCGACCTGCGCCTCCTGGCGCACGCCCTCCAGGGCCACGCCAGCGGCGCGGATCTGCGCGGTGATCGCCTCGACGCGGGCCCGTGCAGCCTCGTACTGGCGGAAGGCGCGCACCGCCGTCTCCGCCGCCAGGCGGCGTGCGCCGTCGAGCTCGGCCAGGCGCTGGCCCACGGTCTGCTTGGCGGCGCGCACGCGGCTGTGCTCGGCGCCGTTCTGGTAGATCGGCACGGAGGCCTGGATCTGAACCGACTTGTTGTCGATGCGATCGCCCCGGATCTGCGAGTCGTATGTGCGCGTCCAGGACCCCACCAGGTTGATCGTCGGCAGCAGGTCGCCAAAGGCGTTGTCGACGGCGTACTCGGCGCTGCGCACGCGATGCCAGGCGGCGATGGCACCCGGCGCGCGCTCCTGACCGGCGCTGATCGCCGCATCCTCGGACTGCGGCACCGAACCGAGCAGCGGCGGCGGCTGCAACTGGCCCGGCGCCACACCCACGACGCGAATGTAGGCGGCGCGTGAATTGGCGGCCTGCGCCTGGGCGGCGATCAGGTCGGCCCGCGTGCCCTCGAGGCGCGATTCGGCCTGCGCGACGTCTGTGCGCGTGAGCTCGCCGACGCGGAAGCGCGCCTGCGTCGCGACCAGCTGCTGGCCCAGGACGTTCACGTTGTTGCGCCGCAGATCGACCGTGGCCAGGTCGCGCACGTAGTCGCTGAAGGCGGTCACGGTGTTGAGCAGGGTCGACTGCTCGCGATCGAGCAGCACCGCACGCTCGGCCAGCACATCGGACTCGGCGCCACGGGTGCCGGCGAGCGTCTTGCCGCCGCGAAACAACGGTTGGGTGACGGTGAGGCCGAACTGGCGCGGCGTCAGATCCTGCTGGCCGATGGTGCGGGTCGAGCTGTTGAGCTGGCCGCGGCCGACCGCTGCGGTGGCGCGGATCTGCGGCCGCCAGTTGGCGACCTGCTGGGCCACCGTCTCGTCGACGCCGCGCAGTCGGGCCCGCTGGGCCAGCAGATCGGGGTTCGAATTGTAGGCGCCGACCAGCGCCTGGCGCAGGGTCTGAGCCTGGGCCGGGGCGGCGCTCGCGAGCGCACCGACAAGGGCAATCACAGCCAGGCGCGTACGCATCACCATCCCCTCATGGCCGGTCCAGCCGCGCCCATGTATCGACCCTTACCATGCGTTGATACTACCATTAGGGGCCAATCAGCAGGTAGCGACTTTATCTCGTTGGCATTTCCGCCTCTGAATCATACCGGCGAATTCTTACATTACCAACGTTCATATACCCTTGACATACGCCGATACAGGCCTGCTCAGAAGACAAAGGCCTTGGGCTTCTCGAAGCCCGGCAGGAGCGGTGAACCGGCGTCGAAAATCGGCCGACTGGAGAAGACGCCCTGCACCTGGCGGCCCAGCCGCATCTGCCCGGTGCGGCCCGGTACGTCGCCGGCGATCACCGCGGCCAGGCGACCCTCGTCCGCCAGCTGCTTCGTCAGCGCATCGGGGATGGCCGGCAGCGAGCCCTCGGCCAGGATCAGGCTGAACGGTCCCTTCGCCGCCGCGCCCTGGGCCAGGGGGCCCTCGATCACGGTGACATTGCTGGCGCCCAGGGCGGAGAGATTGGCGCGCGCCTCGGCGGCCAGGCGCGGCTCGCATTCCAGCGCCACCACCGAGCGCACCAGCCGCGCCAGCGCCGCGGCGCCATAGCCGGTGCCGGCGCCGACGACCAGCGCGGTGTCGTCGGCCATGGGCTGGAGCAATTGCAGCATGCGCGCCAGCAGCATCGGCTCGACCAGATAGCGGCCGCCGCCCAGCGGCACGGCCTCGTCGCTGTAGGCCACCGAGCGGCGCTCGGCCGGCACGAAGCGCTCGCGCGGCAGGTCGGCGAAGACCTGCAGCACCTCGGCCGCCAGCACGCCATTGGGCCGCAGCTGGCCATCGATCATGTTGCGGCGGGCGGTGGTATAGTCGGTGGCCATCGGGAACTCGGGCGGTCAGCGCTTGCGGGCAGGCGCGCTGGTTATAGACACGCACGGGCCGTGCCGGCAACGTCCCGGGCCATGACCAGATTGCTGCTCTCCGCCCATGCCCTGCGCCTCTGGGGCCGGCGGATCGCCGCTACCCAGCCCGACATCGCCTTCGTCACCGCCGAGGCGGCGCTGGCCGACACGGGCCCCTGCGACGCCGAGATCGCCTTCATGACCCGGGAGGTGACCGGCAGGTCGAGCAAGGACAACCCGACGCCCGAGCTGCGCGGCTTCGAGACCGTCATTCGTAAATCGCCCCGGCTGCGCTGGCTGCAGATCCATCCCGCCGGCGCCGAGCGGCCGATCTATCGCGAGCTGCGCGAGCGCGGCGTGAAGGTGACCACCGCCTCGGGCGCCACGGCGATCACCGTGGCGCATTCGACCCTGGGCGCGGTGATCGCGCTCAACCGCCGCTTCCCCCTGCTCGCCGATGCCCAGCGCCGCCATGCCTGGGAGCCGCGACTGGGCGATCGATCGCCGCGCGACCTCGCCGGCCAATGCGCCGTGATCGTCGGGCTGGGGCCGATCGGCCAAACCATCGCCCAGCTGCTGAAGATGCTGGGCATGACGGCGATCGGCGCGCGCCGCAGCGCCGAGCCGGTGCCGCCCTGCGACGAGACGATCGCCTATGAGCGTCTGCACGACGTGCTGCCGCGCGCCGACTGGCTGATCCTGTGCTGCCCCGCCTCCCCGCTGACCCGCGGTATCGCCAACGCGAAGGCATTCGCGGCGATGCCCGACGGCGCCTGCTTCGTCAACGTCGCGCGCGGCGAGGTCGCGGTCGAGCGCGACATCATCAACGCGCTGCAGAGCGGCAAGCTGGCCGGGGCCTATCTCGACGTCTTCGAGCGCGAGCCGCTGGCCGCGGACTCGCCTTTGTGGGATCTGCCCAACGTGATCGTCTCGCCGCACACCGCCAGCCATTCGCTGGGCCAGAACGAGGCGATCCTGGGCATCTTCCTCGACAACCTCGCGCGCTGGCAGGCCGGAGAGAGGCTGCGCAACGACGTCGACGAACTGGGTTGAAATCTCGAGCGGCGTGCGGTTGCTCGAACGCAATCATTGTCATCCCGGGCGACGCGAGGGATCCAGGCTGTTCTCGGATCCCTCGCTTCGCTCGGGATGACAGGGTGACTTTGATCTTCGAGGAGCGCTTCAGCTCGATTCGCCGCGTTCGAGCCGGGTGGCGCCGACGATCGGCCCCAGATCGCGCCGCTGCACCAGCACCGCGACGGAGCGTGCCGGCGAGACGCGCTGGGCATCGAGCGTCCAGGACTGCGCCGCGCCGCGCCACGTCACCATCCGTTCGATGCTGCGCACGACGTTGCGATTGACCAGGCGCGCGCCGCGATTCTCGCCGCGCGGCACCTGGGTAACGTGCTCGCGGTCGTAGGTGATCAGCCAGACATCGTGCTCGTCGCCGGCGCCGGCACCGGTGAGGGCGGGCAGCGCCAGGACGACTCCCTCGTTCGGTCCGGCCTTCAGGGTTGGGCTGAGCGTCAGCGGATTGGCCCTGGCGCCGGTCGCGAGCAGCTGCGTGAGGCTGGACTGCGTGACGCCGGGATTGTGCACCACGCCGTTGACCATCATCTGCGGCGTGTAGACGCCGGGCCGTGCCTGCACGCGCGCATAGCCGTACTGGCGCGCCGTGCCGGCTTCGCTGGCGAAGGGATCCTTCCAGCCCAGCCTGTCCCAGTAATTGACGTGGAACGACAGCGCGACGACGTCGGCGCGCGTCGCCAGGCCGCCCAGCAGGCGGTCGGCCGGCGGGCAGGACGAGCAGCCCTGCGAGGTGAAAAGCTCGACCACCAGAGGGAAGCGGGGCGGATCAGCCGCCCGGACGACGCCCGCGCCCATGACCAAGGCGCCGGCGGCAGTGCGCAGCGCGGCGCGACGGCTCATTCTTCCTGTCGTGCTCATGCGCACGATCCTGCCCAAGCGCCACGGCACCGGCCAATCACATCGCGATCAATCCGCCGCGATAACGTTTCGTCGACCACCGACGAAGGGTACCCTCGATCCGACAGGCCGAATTCAGGGAGAAGGGTCATGAGGCTCGAAGGTGGATGCTATTGTGGCGCGTTGCGCTATGTCGTGGACGGTGAACCTATGATGAAGGCGCAATGCCATTGCCGAGAGTGCCAGTACATCACCGGTGGCGCGCCCAACCTGTTCATGGTCATGCCACAGGACGCCCATCGCTACACCCAAGGCACGCCCAGGCAGTTCACGCGCAAGGACCTCGCCAATCCGGTCACGCGCGAGTTCTGCCCGGAATGCGGCACCCATGTCGCGACGCGTCCGCCGCGCCCCGTGGTCGTGGTGAAGATCGGCACGCTCGACGATCCCAAGGCCTATGGCGGACCGGCCCTGGCGATCTTCACCGTCGACAAGCAGCCGTTCCACCACATTCCGGACGGCCTGCCGGCCTTCGAGCGGCGTCCGGGTTGACGGCGGCGCGCGCCCGCCATGCGGTCCGGTGACGTTGCCGGCCGGCTGAACCGGCGTTTATATCCTTGGCCATGAACGCGCCGATCCGCATCGACCCCGCCACCGGGCGGAAGCTGTTCAACACGCGCGCCGCCAAGGCGACCGATAAGATCGCCGGCAAGGGCTACTCGGCCGTGTCCGACGTGGCGCTGAAGACGCTGCCCGAGCCGCCGCCGGGCGCGAAGTTCAATGCCGAGGAGCAGGCGAAGTACCGCGCCAACAAGGAGGCGCGCCGCGGCGCCGCCGACTACATGGCGATGGAAGGCGAGTTCGCGAAGTATCTGGAGGACGCCTACTCCGCCCCGCCGGTGCCGCGCGAGGCGCTCAGCGACGAGTGCGAGATCCTGGTGATCGGCGCCGGGTTCGGCGCCCTGGTGCTGTGGTACAAGCTGCGCGAGGCCGGCTTCACCGACGTGCGCTTCTGCGAGAAGGGCGGCGATGTCGGCGGCACCTGGTACTGGAACCGCTATCCCGGCATCGCCTGCGACGTCGAATCCTACTCCTACCTGCCGCTGCTGGAGGAGATGGGCTACTACCCGAGCATGAAATTCGCCTCGGGGTTCGAGATCCTTGAGTACTGCCAGGCGATGGCCGAGCGCTACGGCTTCTACGAGCGCTGCCTGTTCCACACCACCGTCGAGCGCACCACCTGGGACGAGTCCACTTCGCGCTGGACGGTGCAGACCGATCGCGGCGATCGCATGCGGGCGCGCTACGTCGTGCTCGCCAACGGCATCCTCACCACGCCCAAGCTGGCGCGCATCGAGGGCATGGAGAGCTTTGCCGGCAAGGCCTTCCACACCTCGCGCTGGGACTACACCTACGATCTGGAGGGCAAGCGCGTCGGCATCATCGGCACCGGCGCCACCGCCGTGCAGGTGATCCCCGAGATCGCCAAGGTGGTGAAGCAGCTCTACGTCTTCCAGCGCACGCCCTCGACCATCGACGTGCGCGACCAGCGCGCGACTACTCAGGAAGAGATCGACACCTGGTCGAAGGAGCCGGGCTGGGCCAAGGCACGGCGCGAGCGCCTCGCGACGATCTCCTCGGGCCGCACGGCGCTGCAGGGCAATGACGACTTCCTCGCCGGCCGCGTCGCCTCGGTCAAGGAACGCAGGGTCTACGAGCGCCAGCTCTCGCCGGAGGAGCTGATCCAGGCGCAGCTCAACACCAACTTCCGCATCATGGAGCAGATCCGCGCGCGGGTGGATGCCGTCGTGCAGGATCCGAAGACCGCTGCGGCGCTGAAGCCCTGGTACCCCTACGGCTGCAAGCGACCGACCTTCCACGACGAGTACCTGCCGGCCTTCAACTTGCCGCACGTGCACCTGATCGACACCGCGCCGCTTGGCGTGAGCAGGATCACGCCCAGGGGCGTCGTGCACGATGGCGTTGAGTACCAGCTCGACGTGCTGATCTACGCCACCGGCTTCGAGTGGATGGCCACCGGTACCTTCAACATGATCACCGGCCGCGACGGACGCACCTTGCGCGACAAGTGGCACGGCGAAGGCGTGCGCACCTT
The DNA here is from genome assembly GCA_019635875.1 of Alphaproteobacteria bacterium. NCBI lineage: Bacteria > Pseudomonadati > Pseudomonadota > Alphaproteobacteria > Alphaproteobacteria bacterium. The sequence continues at coordinate 65,960 of JAHBYP010000004.1, read as the reverse complement.
CCTCGGCATGCACAGCCAGGGCTTCCCCAACATGTTCATCATGTCGGGGCCGCAGGGCGGCGGCGGCCAGTTCAACTTCACCCGCGGGCTGGAAGGCCACACCGACTACATCGTCTGGATGCTGCAGACCATGCAGGCGAAGGGCGCGGCAATCGTCGACGTCAAGAAGGATCCGGAGGTCGCCTACGCGAGGCATTGCCGCGAGGCCGACATCATGACGGCGCCTTTGCGCGACTGCCTCTCCTACTACAACGGCGACGGCAAGGCCGAGCCCGGCAGCCTCGCCTATTACGGCGGCCCGAGGAAATGGCACGAGCTGCGGGTCGAGGCGCAGGCCTCGCTCGCGCCGTATGTGTTCGAGACGAAAAGCGCCTGACTGTCATCCCGAGCGCAGCGAGGGATCCAGGGCGACCCTGGATTCCTCGCTGCGCTCGGAATGACAGAGCCTCCTAAACCGCCGGGCTGGTGCCGCCGTCGACGTTGATCGCGACACCGTTGATGTAGGAGCCCGCGTCCGACGCCAGGAAGCAGGCCATGTTGGCGAATTCCTGCGCCTGGCCCATGCGGCCCAGCGGGATCTTGCGCGCGTCCGACATGCCCTGCAGGAACTGCTCGTAAGTCTTGCCCTGCCCGGCGCCGGCATCGAAGCGCCGCCGCCACTGGTCGCTCTCGATCAGGCCGACCAGCATCGCGTTGACCAGCACGTTGTGCGGCGCACCCTCGTGCGAGAGCGCCTTGGTCAGCGCCATGCCGGCGGCGCGCGACACGCTGGTCGGCGTGGAGCTGGCCGTCGGCGCCTTGGCCCCGATGTTGAGCACGTTGATGATGCGGCCCCACTTCCGCTCCTTCATGCCCGGCAGCGCCAGGCGGCACAGGCGGATCGCCGGCCAGACCTTGACGTTGAAATCGGCTTCCCAATCGGCGTCGGTGACGGTCTCGAACGGCTTGGCGGCTGAGGAGCCGGCGTTGTTCACGAGGATGTCGACCTTGCCGAAGTCGCGCACGACCTGCGCCCAGGCGCCTTCAAGGTCCTGGCGGTTGCTGACGTCGCAGCTATAGCCCTCGACCTTGGTGCCCGCCGCCTTGGAGATTTCGCCTTTGGCTTCGGCAAGCTTCTCGGGCCGCCGCGCCAGCAACGCGACGCTCGCGCCCGACTTGGCGAAGGTCTCCGCCATGGCGCGCCCCAGGCCCATGCTGGCGCCGGTGATCACCGCCACGCGCCCGTCCATCCGGCATTCCATCGTCTCTCTCCCGCATGTGAAAAATGCCGGGAGACCCTAGCGCGCCGGCCTGCAGCACGGAACCGTGCTTGTGAGTGGTCCGTTCATGCACCGACACAGCAGCGGCCGCATCCTTGAAGGTCATCACCGTGGAACCCGGCGTCGCCCATTCGGTCCGTCTCGACGAGCGGCCCGAGCCGCGCCGCAGCGAGCATGACCTGCTGGTCCAGGCCATGGCGCTGGGCGTGTGCGGCACCGATCGCGAGATCATCGATGGCTCCTACGGATGGGCGCCGGCGGGCGACCAGCGACTGGTGCTCGGCCACGAATCGCTCGAGCGAGTCATGGAGGTCCCGGGCGATTCTGAAGGTTCGGGGTTCACCGAGGGCGATCTCGTGGTCGGTATCGTGCGGCGAGCCGATCCCCTGCCCTGCGGCGCATGTGCCATGGGCGAATGGGACATGTGCCGCAATGGCCGCTACACCGAACGAGGCATCAAGTCGCTCGACGGCTTCGCCGCAGAACGCTTCCGGCTCGAGCCCGCTTATGCGGTTCGCGTGTCGCCCGCGCTCGGCATTCTCGCCGTGCTGCTCGAGCCTGCCAGCGTGCTGGCCAAGGCGTGGGATCACATCGGGCGCATCGGCGCGCGCGCCCGAAGCTGGCAGCCGACGACTGCGCTGATCACCGGCGCCGGCCCGGTCGGCCTGCTGGCGGCACTGATGGCGGCACAGCGCGGTCTCGACGTCCACGTGCTGGACCGACCCGAGCGCCCTCACAAGGCCGCGCTCGTCCACGCTCTGGGCGGCACCTACCACGACGGCAGGATTCCGGCTGACCTGCATCCCGACGTGATCGTGGAATGCACCGGCTCGCGCCAGCTTGTGGTCGACGCCATGACGCGCATTGGCGTCAACGGGATTGTCTGCCTGACCGGCGTGCCGAGCGCGAACCAGCTCCTGTCCTTCGACGTCGGTGGCTTCAACCGGCGCGCCGTGGTGCGGAACACCACGGTGTTCGGCACCGTCAATGCCAACCTCAAGCACTACGAAGCGGGCGCGGTAGCGCTGGCGGCCGCCGATCCCCAATGGCTCGGCGGCCTGATCACGCGACGTGTGCCGCTTTCGCGCTGGCAGGAGGCGTTCGAGCGCCGTGCCGGCGATATCAAGGTCGTCATCGAGTTCCAGGGCCTGCCGGCATGAGCATGCCGCTCGAACACTACGGCCTGATCGGCGACTGCCAGACCGCCGCCCTGGTGGGATTGGACGGCTCGATCGACTGGCTGTGCTGGCCGCGTTTCGATTCGGATGCCTGCTTTGCCGCTCTGCTCGGCGATGCCTCGCATGGCTGCTGGCGCATCGCTCCGACCACGGGCCCCGTCGTGGTGTCGCGGCGCTATCGCCCGGGATCGCTGATCCTGGAAACGAGCTTCAGGACGACAGACGGCGCCGTGACCCTGATCGATTTCATGCAGCCGCGCGACGACGCGTCGGATCTCATGCGCATCGTGCGCGGCGACGAAGGCGAGACGGCGATGGAGCTGGAGTTCCGGCCTCGTTTCGGATATGGCGCGACCACACCCTGGCTGAGCTGGCTCGACGACCGAACGATGTGCGCCGTTGCCGGCCCCGACATGCTGGTGCTGCGCTCTCCGGTCGAAGGCCGGATCGAGGGCTCGGCGTTGCGGGCGTCGTTCAGCGTGCGCCGGGGCGAATCCATCGCCTTCGACCTGAGCTATGGTCCCTCGCACCTGCCGCCACCGCCGCCGGCGGATTGCCGCGACGCCCTGGCGGAGTCCGAGCGTTTCTGGTGCGGCTGGACGGCCGATACGCAGACGGGTGGCCCTTACGAGGAGGCAATTCGTCGCTCTCTCATCACGCTCAAGGCGCTGACATACGCGCCGACAGGCGGCATCGTGGCGGCGCCGACGACGTCGCTGCCGGAGCGCGCCGGCGGCGAACGCAATTGGGACTACCGCTTCTGCTGGATCCGCGACTCGACGCTGACCCTGCTCGCGCTCATGAACGCCGGAGTCTACGACGAAGCGGCGGCCTGGCGCGACTGGCTGCATCGTGCCGTCGCCGGAAGCGCGTCGCAGATGCAGATCATGTACGGCATCATGGGTGAACGGCGGCTGACCGAATGGGAAGTCGACTGGCTGCCCGGCTACCTGGACTCCCGACCGGTGCGCATCGGCAACGACGCGCATCGCCAGTTCCAGCTCGATGTGTACGGCGAGCTGATGGACACCTTCGCCCAGGCACGCAAGGGCGGCCTGACGTCGACTCGGAGCGGCTGGGCGCTGCAGGTCGGCCTTGTCGAGCACGTCGAGCGCGAGTGGCGCAACCCGGACTTCGGCATCTGGGAAATCCGCGGGCCGCCGCGCCACTTCACCTTCTCCAAGGTCATGGCCTGGGTCGTGTTCGATCGGGCGATCAAGGCGACCGAAGAGTACGGCCTGCCGGGAAATGTCGACGCCTGGCGTCGCTCGCGCACAGAGATCCGCGACGACATCCACGCCAATGCCTTCGACGGGCCGCGCGGCACCTTCCGCGCGGCGTACGATTTGAACTCGCTGGACGCAAGCCTGCTGCTGATGGCGCAGGTCGGCTTCATCGACGCGCGCGATTCGCGCTATCTCGGCACGGTCGCGGCGATCGAGCGGGAACTGGTCACGGATGGCTTCGTGCGGCGCTACAACACCGCGGAGATCGACGACGGGTTGCGGCCCGGCGAGGGCTGCTTTCTCGCCTGCAGCTTCTGGCTGGCCGACGCCTACTGCTCGACAGGCCGCTGGAACGAGGGTCGTGCCTTGTTCGACCGCCTGCTGTCGATCCGCAACGACCTCGGCCTGCTCGCCGAGGAGTACGATCCCGCGGCTCGCCGGCAGATCGGCAACTTCCCGCAGGCCTTCTCCCATGTCTGTCTCATCAACACGGCCTTCAATCTGACGCGCGCCGCGCGCCCGGCCGATCAGCGCGCGCGATGCGATGGCACCGGCGTGCACGCCAGCCGCGCACCTCGCACGCCGGGCCGGCCTGGCGGCGGGCCCAGGATGGCCGCACCGCTGTCGCGCACGCCCGACGACGAGCCGTAGGGCAACTCCCCGACCGGCCGGACCGTTGACCTTATGGAACCCTCGCCGACAACAGCCGCCCGGAGAATGCGCCATGGCACGCGGCGGAATCTCGACCATCGCATGTTGCGCCCATCTGCCGGGGGGCTCCGCGCTTGCTGCCGATTCGCGCGGAACTACCCTTTGCAATCGTCCGGCAGGACTCGCTGAATGAAGAGCCTTGCCGGCGCCGCCGTGATCGCCGTCTTCCTCGCCGGTCCGGCATGGGGGCTGTCGGAGCGGGCCTGCTCGCGGATCTGGACGAAGGCCGATACCGATGGCGATGGCGTGCTGAAGGGCGCAGAAGCGTCGGATTATCTTGCGGCGATCCGCAGGGATGGCAGGGTCGCCCCGGCGAACGGCCATATCCGTCGTCCGCGGTTCATGCACCACTGCCGCGTCGGCGTGTACGAGGCGGACCGTGGCAAGGTCGCGCTGAGCGAAGCGCAAGCCAAGAGCCTCGCCGCCGCGGCCGGCTATCGCGGGATGACGGAAATGGTGAGAGAAGCCGACGGAACCTGGCACGGAACGGTCACGATCGGACATCGGACGATCGAGGTGAGAGTCGATCCCGATGGCAATGTGGTCGCCGAGCCGGTCGCCTCCACGGCCTTCCCATCCGATCCGAGGCCGGCGCCCTGGGATCTGGGTTAGCGGTGCCTCACGCCACCAGCCTTATGCCCTCGCGCTCGATCGTCGTGATCTCGTCCGACACCGTCGAGCGCTGGACGTTGCGCTTGTACTTCAGGTCGTCGAACGGCCGGCCGCGATGCATGGTGCAGCGGTCGTCCCACATCACCAGGTCATTGACCCGCCAGCGATGGGTATAGACGAACTGCCGCTGCGTGGCGTGCGTGATAAGCTCGGCGAGCAGCTTGCGCCCCTCCTCCAGCGGCCAGCCGATGATGTGGTCGGCGTGCGAGGCGATGTAGAGCGTGCGCCGCTTCGAGCCCGGGTGCGTGCGTACCACGACCTGCGGCACCGGCGGCAGCTGCTCGCGCTCTTCCTGAGAGAAGTTGGTGAAGCCGGTCTTGGCGCGCGAGCAGAAGATGGAATGCTCGGCCACCAGCCCCTCGAGCTTGCGCTTGGTCTCCTCCGGCAGCGCGTCGTAGGCGGCTCGCAGATCGGCGAACTCGGTGCAGCCGCCATAGGGCGGCACCGAACGCGCATAGAGCAGCGAGGCGCGCGCCGGCACGCGCTTGAACGAGCTGTCGGTGTGCCAGAGCTGATTGCCGAGGTTGTACATGCGGCGCCGGTCATCGGCGCCGAGGATCTCGTTGTTCTCGTCGAGGTTGGAGACCTCCGCGAGATCGGGCCGCAGGCGCGACTTGGTGTCCTTGCGGATCGCAGTGACGCTGGTCTCCAGCGGCCCGAACAGCTTGCTGAAATCGACCTGCTGCTGGTCGGTCATTTCCTGCTCGACGAAGACCAGCACCGAGAAGCGGTTGAAGGCGTCCTCGATGACCTCGAAATGCCCCTCGTCGAGCGGCCGGCGCAGGTCGATGCCGGCGATCTCCGCGCCGAAATTCGGCGTGAGCGGGCTGACGACGACGGTCATGGCGTCCTCCGCGGGCGATTCTGCGTTGCCCGCAAGTCTACGCCCGCCGCCGCGAACCGGCAACGCGAGGCGCGCAGGGCAGACTCGCGGCTGGCTTGAGGCGGCGCCCAACGGGCTCAGATCGGCTTGGGCGGAATCTCGCCGAACATCCGGCCGTCGTACAGCTCCTCGGCCTCGCGGCCGGCCTCGCGCTCGAAGGTCTCGGCATCCTGCGGCAGGCAGCCGACGGAGGCGACCGCCACCAGGCAGTCGAGCCCGCCCGCAGTGCGGCCACGCCACAGCCAGCATTCCGTCCCGTCGGCGGTCATGACCTTCTGGTTGGTGGCTTCGATGGTGATCCTCATGCCGCCATAACGCCGGCGCCGGCGACGGGTGCCGGACGAACATCGTCAAAGCGGAATGTCGAAATGCAGCACGTCCTCACGCACGCCCAGCCTGGTGTAGAGCGCGATGGCCGGATCGTCGCCGTGGTCGGCCTGCACGAAGATCACCCAGGCGCCGCGTTGCCTGCCGATGCGCCGCAGTTCCTCGATCAGGGCCGTGGCGATGCCCTGGCGCCGGTGCGCTTGGGCCACGGCGAGGTCGTAAATGTAGATCTCGCTGCGCGCCTGCTCGAACTTGTGCAGCTCGTAGGCCGCCAGGCCGCCCACCACGGCACCGTCCTTCAGCGCCACGATGGCGATGAAGCTGTCGCGGGCCAGCAGGCGCGCGAGGTACTCGGCATCGGGACGCGCGGCGCCATAGCTCCTCGGATCGTCGAAGGCTTCACCGAACACATCCAGCAGCGATTCCATCAGCGCCACGTCGGCGGGCGCCAGCACACGAATGTCGAAAGCGGACAAGGCTCAGGCCCTCTTCGCCCGCTCGACGCCCTCGACGATCATCTGCGCCGCCTTCTCGGCGTCGCCCCAGCCCAGGGTGCGGGCCCACTTGCCCGGCTCGAGGTCCTTGTAGTGCTGGAAGAAGTGCGCCACCTGCTGGGTCAGGATCGCTGGCAGCTGGTCATAGTTCTTCACGCCGGTGTAGAACGGGTGCAGCGAATCGACCGGCACAGCGATGATCTTCTCGTCGCTGCCGGCATTGTCCTCCATCAAGAGCACGCCGACCGGCCGGCAGCGGATCACCGCACCGGGCACCACGGGCGTCTGGCCGACCACGACGACGTCGACCGGATCGCCGTCGCCCGAGAGCGTGTGCGGGATGAAACCGTAATTGCCGGGATAGAACATCGCGGTGTGCAGAAAGCGGTCGACGAATATCGCGCCGGATTCCTTGTCGAGCTCGTACTTCACCGGCTCGCCGCCCTGCGGCACCTCGATCAGCGCGTTGACGTCCCAGGGCGGGTTGCGGCCGATCGGGATCTTGGTCAGGTCCATGGACTCTCTCCTCCTACCTTCCCCCGGAGGGGGAAGGTGCCCGAAAGGCGGATGGGGGATGTCGAAGACGGACTCCCGCGTTCGTCTTCGACATCCCCCATCCCCCTTCCGTCAGCGCTTCGCGCTGCCACCTTCCCCCTCCGGGAGAAGAAATCAATGCGGCGCCGAAGGGCGGTTCATGTCGGCGGCGGCGCGAGCGCGGGCGCGCGCGCGGCCGCTGGCCATCTGGTCGTACATGGCGAGCGCGATCTCGCGCTCGCCCATGACGATGGCGTGCGCGCCGCATTCCCTGAGATGCTCGATCTCGGCGTCGGAATGGGCGCGCGCGACGATCTCCAGCTCGGGATTGAGCGCCTTGGCCTGCACGACGATCTGGCCGGCGTCGAAGCCGTTGGGGATGGCGACGAAGAGGTGCCGGGCGCCGGCGATGTTGGCGGCGGCCAGCACCTTGGGCGTCTGGGCGTCGCCAAGGATCACCTCGATGCCGAACAGGCGCGCCGATTCGACGTAGTCGCGCCGCTCCTCGATGGCCAGCATGCCGGTGCCGTCCTTTCGCAGCGCCTCGGCGATCACGCTGCCGACGCGGCCGAAGCCGATGATCACGGCGTGGTCCTTCAGCGCGGTCACCGGCGGATCGTCGTCCTCGCTGGACACCTGAACCACCGGCTGCGGCCGCGACCTCGCACGCATCCGATCGAGAATCACGAAGAGCAGCGGGTTGATCAGGATCGACAGGATGGCGCCGGCGAGAATCAGGTCCCGCGCCGCCGAGGGCATCAGGTTCAGCGCGATGCCGACGCCGGCCAGGATGAACGAGAACTCGCCGATCTGCGCCAGGCTCGCGGAGATGGTGAACGCCGTGCCGCGCGAGAGCCGGAAAGCGCGCACGATGATGAAAGCGGCCGCCGACTTGCCGACGATGATGATCAGCAGGGTCGCCAGCACCGCCAGCGGCTGCTCCAGCAGAATCATGGGATCGAACAGCATGCCGACCGAAACGAAGAAGAGCACGGCGAAGGCGTCGCGCAGCGGCAGCGTCTCGTTGGCCGCCTGGTGGCTGAGCTCGCTTTCGCTCAGCACCATGCCGGCGAAGAAGGCGCCGAGCGCGAACGACACGTCGAACAGCATCGCCGCGCCGAAGGCCACGCCCAGAGCGATCGCCAGCACCGCCACGCGAAACAGCTCGCGCGAGCCCGAGAGCGACACGCGGTGCAGCAGCCAGGGAATCAGCCGCTGTCCGACCAGCAGCATCAGGGCGATGAACAGCGCCACCTTGCCGACGGTGAAGGCCAGGGCCAGCAGCACATTCCAGGCGCGCGCGCCAAGGCCGGCGTCGGTTCCGGCGCTGCCGAAGGCATGCGCCAGCGCCGGCAGCAGCACCAGCGCCAGCACCATCACCAGATCCTCGACGATCAGCCAGCCGACGGCGATGCGCCCGCGCTCGGTCTGCATCATGCGGCGCTCCTCCAGGGCGCGCAGCAGCACGACGGTGGAGGCGACGGAGAGCGCCAGGCCGAAGACGAGGCCGGCGACCACGCCCCAGCCCATGGCCAGCGACAAAAGCAGCCCCAGCATCGTGGCGATGGCGATCTGGCCGAGCGCGCCGGGGATGGTGACGCGCTTCACGTTGAGCAGGTCCTTGAGCGAGAAATGCAGGCCCACGCCGAACATCAGCAGAACAACGCCGATCTCCGCCAGTTCGGCGGCCAGCTTCTGGTCGGCGACATAGCCCGGGGTGAACGGCCCCACGACAATGCCGGCCACGAGGTAGCCGACGAGCGGCGACAGGCGCAGCCGGTTGGCCAGCGCCCCCAACAGGAAGGCGATGCCGATACCGGCGACGATGGTCGCGATCAGGGGCGTATGGTGCGGCATGCTCGTGGTGTTCCCCGCCCCGGTTATAGCGAGTTGCGGTCGGGGCGCGCCACTCCAGTGGCGCGTCATGCGCGTATCGACCATGACGCGCCACTGGAGTGGCGCGCCCCCAGCCCCTAGGGTCGGCGCATGACCATGTCCGGCCTCGCCGCGCTCGAAGCGCACATCAAGCGTGACCATGCGCTGACCTGCTTTCCCGAGCCGCGCTGGGTGCCGCCACGCCGGACTGCTGACGGACAGCCCATCCTCGACGTTCTGATCGTCGGCGCCGGCCAGGGCGGCCAGGCGGTCGCCACCCAGCTGCTGCGCGAGCGGGTCGACAACATCCTGGTCATCGACCGCGCGCCCGTGGGCGGCGAAGGCCCGTGGCGCAGTTTCGCGCGCATGCGCACGCTCAGGACCTGGAAGACGGTGACGGGCCCCGACCTGGGCATGCCCAGCCTGACCTTCCAGGCGTGGTTCGAGGCGCAGCATGGTGCCGCCGCCTTCGAGGCGCTGGGCAAGATCGCCAAGGAGACCTGGCACGACTACCTGCTGTGGCTGCGCCGCGTGCTCGCGCTGCCGGTACGCAACGGCGTCGAACTCAGGCAGGTGCGGCCGGGCGACGGATACCTGATCGCCGGGGTATGCGAGAATGCCCGCGAGCGCCTGATCTTCGCGCGCAAGGTCGTGCTGGCGATGGGTATCGAGAAGAGCGGCAGCTGGACCATGCCGCCGCAGATCGCCGGCCTGCCCGTGCACCTGCGCGCCCACACCGCCGACGCCATCGACTTTGCCGCCTTGAGCGGCCGACGCGTGGCCGTGCTCGGGGCCGGCGCCTCGGCCTTCGACAACGCCGCCACGGCGCTGGAGGCCGGCGCGGCCGAGGTGCGGCTGTACTGCCGGCGGCCCGAGCTGCAGCGCGTGCAGCCCTACAAGGCGATCTCCTCGGCCGGCTTTTTGCGCCATTTCGGCACGCTCGACGACGCAACGCGCTGGCGCTTCATGCGACACCTGCTGTCAATCCGCGAGGCGCTGCCGGTCGAGACCTGGAACCGCGTCACGCAGCACGCGAACTTCCACCTGCACACCGGCAGCCCCTGGGTCGATGCGCGCGCCATCGACGGCGCGATCGAGATCACCACGCCCAGAGGCAAATACGGCGCCGACTTCGCCATATCGGGCACCGGCTTCGACATGGACATCACCGCGCGCCGCGAGATCGCCGAGGCAATCCCGCATGTCGCCACCTGGGCCGACCGTTACACGCCGCAATCGGGAGAGCAGGATGCGCGCCTGGGCCGCTATCCCTATCTCGGCGCCGGCTTCGAGCTTGTCGAGAGGGTGCAAGGCGCCGCGCCGTGGCTCAAGGACATCCATGTCTTCGACTTCGGCACCATGATGAGCTTCGGCCCCTCGGGCGCCTCGATCAACGGCATGAAGTTCGCCGTGCCGCGGCTGGCCTTCGCCATCACCCGCGACCTGTTCACCGCCGACATCGAGCACCACTACGCGACGATGATGGCCTACGACACGCCCGAGTTCCCGCACTCCTTCGCGCGCGCTTCGCAAGAACCTGCCGCGTAGGGCAGACCTGTCTCTCGTTGCAGTCTTCTGGTAACGGTGGGGCCAATGAAAGAGCGTACCGGGAGGGTTCGCCATGGCCGCACTGGAAATCCCGAAGAATCCCGACGCCCTGTCGGCAGAGTGGCTGAGCGCCGCCCTGGGCCACCGCGTCGTCGCCTACGACTACGAGCCGATCGCCGCCGGCGTCGGCTTCCTCGGCAAGCTCGGACGGCTGCATCTGCGCTATGACGGCGCGGCGAACGGCTCGCCCGGCACGCTGATCGCCAAGCTGCCGACCGAGGACGACCGCTCGCGCCAGCTCGCCATGATGTTCCGCTTCTACGATCGCGAGGTGAGCTTCTATCGTGATGTCGGTCCGACCGCCGGCATCCGCGTGCCCGCGCTGCACTACGGCGCGTCCAATCCGGCCAATGGCGACTTCGTCATGCTGATGGAGGATCTGGCGCCAGCGCGCGTCGGCGACCAGCTCGAGGGCTGCAGCGCCGAGGAGGTACGGCTGGCGATCGAGGGCATCGCGCGCTGCCACGCCAGCTGGTGGAACAGCCCGCGCCTGGGCGCGCTGGGCTGGCTGCCGGCGACCAACGATCCGATCCATCACTTCGCCGAGCCGGCCTTCCAGGGATGCTGGGCGCCCTTCGTGCAGTTCGTCGGCGACAAGCTGACGCCGCAGATGAAGCGTACCGGCGAGGCGCTCGCGACCAAGGTCATTCGCATGCTCGACGGCATCGCCGGCAGGCCGCGCACCCTGCTGCACGGCGACTATCGCGCCGACAACCTGTTCTTCGGTGGCAGCGCGGGCGGCGCCGCGCTGGCCGCCGTCGACTGGCAGGTCAGCTCGGCCGGCGGCGGCACGTTCGATGTCGCCTATTTCGTGTCGGGCAACGTCGATCCGCAGACCCGGCGCGCGCACGAGATGGACTGGCTGAGGCTCTACGTGCAGACGCTGAAGGACAACGGCGTGCAGGGCTACGGCTTCGACGACGCGCTCGAGGACTATCGCACCGACGTGCTCTATTGCCTGGTCTACGCCGTGATCATCATCGGCACGCTCGATCCCTCGAACGCCCGCGGCCTCCAGCTGTTCCACACCAATGTCGAGCGCGTGCTGACGGCGATCGCCGATCTCGACGCGGCGGCCAGGATGCCCGGCTAGGGCTGCGCTCGGGATGACAGAAAGTCTGCCGGCATGCATGTCCTGATCATCGGCGGCGCCGGCTTCGTCGGGCTGGCGATCGCCGAGGCGCTGCTGGCGCGCGGCGATCGCGTCAGCCTGTTCGATGCGCGCGAGCCCTACGCCGCCCTGCCCGGCAACCCGACGGCGATCACCGGCGACGTGCGGCGCGACGAGGACGTCGCGCGTGCCTTCGCCGGCAGACCCGACGTCGCGATCTACGGCGCGGCGATCACCGCCGACGCCGCGCGTGACGCGGCCGAGCCGCAGCGCGTGCTCGACGTCAATCTCGGCGGCCTGCCGCGCGCCATGGCGGCGGCGCGCGCGGCGGGCGTGGAGCGTTTCATCCTGCTGAGCTCGGCCTCGGCGTTCGGCGACGCGGCGTTCCGCGAGGTGCCGCTGGCCGAGGACGATCCAGCACCGGCGCCGTCGAGTCTCTACTCCATCACCAAGTTCGCCGGCGAAGGCGTCGCGCGGCGGTTGCGCACGCTGTGGTCAATGGACGTGCGCATGGTGCGCCTGTCGGCCGTGTTCGGGCCCTGGGAGCACCCCACCGGCGCGCGCGACACGCTCAGCCCGCCGTTCCAGGTCGCGCAGCTGGCACTGGAGTGCAAGCCGGTCGTGCTGCCGCGCGATCCTTCGCGAGATTGGGTGTACTCGCGCGATGTCGCCGGTGCCGTGCTGGCGCTGATCGACAAGGCGAGCCCGCGCTTCGATCTCTATCACGTCGGCCCGGGCACGACGTGGAAGCTGTCGGAATGGGCCGCAGCGCTGGGGGCGACGGTCACGGTCGGCGCGCCGGCCAACGTCGATCTGTTCGGTGATCGCGACCGCGCGATGCTGGCGATCGGCCGGCTGACCGGCGACCTCGGCTACCAGCCGCGCTTCACATCGGCGTCGGCATGCGCGGTTGACTATCGCCGATGGCTCGAAGCGCGGCCGTAGCGCATGACCAATCGTCCGACCCTGATCCTGTTGCCGGCGATGCCGTGCGGCGCCGAATTCTACGCCGCCCAGGTCGACGCGCTGTCCGACGTGGCCGATTGCAGGGTCATGGTCGAGGACGCGCCGAGCCTGGAGGAGTCGGCCGCCCACATCCTGGCGGCGGCACCGCGGCGCTTCCTGCTGGCCGGGACGGCCTATGGCGGCCGTCTGGCGCTCGAGGTGGCGCTGGCAGCGCCGGAGCGCATCGCCGGGCTGTGGCTGATGAACTGCAATCCGGGCGCACATGGCGACCCTGCCGGCGCGTTGCGACTGACTGCGGGCGTGCGCGCCGAGGGCATAGAGGCGATGCTGGAGGAATGGGCGCCGGTGATCGTCGCGGAGGACGACGAGGCGTCGCGCGATCGCTTCCGCGCCATGGCCCGGGCGTCCGGCGCCGACCGCTTCGCGCGCCAGCACGATGCCCTGGTCGGCCGCGCCGATCGCTGGGGCGATCTCGGGCGGATCACGGTGCCGACCCTGCTGATGTGGGGCGAGGACGATCGCTTCGTGCCCGTCGCCATCGGCCGGCGCATGGTAAGCCTCATGCCGATGGCACGCTTCATCGCGCTCGCCGGCTGCCGCCACTTCCCGCCCCTCGAACGGCCGCGCGAGACCATCGCGGCGGCGCGGCGCTGGATCGGCGGGACCTGATTCCAGTCGGGTCCGAAATTCGCCAGCGCCAGTACCGCGCGGCTGTCACTCTGCCGATGTCGAACGCGTGAGGGCCGAACGTGCGAAGCCGAACCTATGGAACCGTCAGTCCCGAGCAGCGCAACGAGATGAATGGCCTCGAGTTCGTCCAGGGGCTTGCCGACGGCACGCTGCCGCTCAACACGATCGCCCGAACCCTGGGATACGACGTCGTCGAGGCCGACAACGGCCGTGTCGTCGTGGTCGCCGCACCGTCCGAGGCACATCTCAATCCCGCCGGCACGGTGCATGGCGGGCTCTCGGCGACCCTGCTGGACAGCTGCATGGGGTTGGCCATCCAGTCGACCCTGGAGAAGGGACTCGGGCAGACGACGCTGGAGTTCAAGATCTCGCTGCTGCGGCCGATCACGCCGCAGACCGGCATGATCAGGGCGGAAGGTCTCGTGCTCAGTCGGGGGCGCCGCGTGGGGACCGCCGAGGGCCGCCTGACGGATGGCCAGGGGCGCCTGCTGGCGCACGGCACGACAACCTGCCTGATCTTCCCAACCTGACTCAGTCGAGAATCCGGCGGAATGTCAGGTTGACCCGCGGGCCGCAGGGCCGCGACTCCTTGGCGATGGCGTGACGCCAGTTGCGCTGGGTGTCGCCTTTCATCACCAGCAGGCTGCCGGACTCCAGCGCGACGCGCATCGACTCCGAGTCCTCGCGCTTCTTGGGCTTGAACGTCAGCGTGCGCGTCTCGCCGAGGCTGACCGAGGCGATGGTCGGCGTGGCACCAAGCTCGGGCTCGTCGTCGGAATGGAAGCCGACGCTGTCGTTGTGGTCGCGGTAGTGGTTCAGCAGCACGCTGTTGAAGCTCGCCTCGGCGACGCGCTCGGACATCCTGCGCAACGACTGGAGTTCATCGGTCCACGGCAGCGGCTCGAGCGTCAGGCCGGAATAGGTGTAGCTGCGCCCGGGATCGCCATACCACGCCGTCAGACGCGGCTGCGCGATGCGCCTGCCCCACAGCACGATGTCGTCCTGGCGCCAGGGGATCGTGTCGATCAGCCGGCGCAGCATTGCCGCCGCCGCGGGCTCGGACAGGAATCCGCGATGGTAGACCACATCCGCGCCCGGGATGCGCAGGCGTTCGGGAGTCGCAAAGAGGTCGGTCATCGCCGCCTCCCTTCAAACTACCTTCCCCCGGAGGGGGAAGGTGGCAGCGCGCAGCGCTGGCGGATGGGGGATGTCGAAGACGGACTCCTCTGTCCGTCTTCGACATCCCCCATCCGCCCTTCGGGCACCTTCCCCCTCCGGGGGAAGGAAACTCAGCGCAGCGAGGCGTTGATCTTGTCGAGCGCGCTCTTGCCGGGGCAGAGCTCGGCCTCGTTCAGCGTGTTGAGCGGCGCGTCGACGGTATTGAGGTTGGCGTGCAGATCCTTGGGCAGCGGCTCGACGTAGAGCAGCCCGGTCAGCACCTCGCCCGCCGCGTCGGCCTGCTGCACGCGGTGCAGTGCGTCGGCCTTGCTGCTCGGATCGAATCGCTCGTCGAGCTTGCGCAGGCGCAGGATCGAGCCGTCGTGCTGCTCGACCACCT
Source organism: Alphaproteobacteria bacterium (assembly GCA_019635875.1). NCBI lineage: Bacteria > Pseudomonadati > Pseudomonadota > Alphaproteobacteria > Alphaproteobacteria bacterium. The sequence continues at coordinate 50,868 of JAHBYP010000004.1, read as the reverse complement.
GCAGCGCGCCCGGCGCGTAGTCGGTGGTGATCTCCGAGCGGGTCTCGATGAAGTCGACGCGGTTGACCGCCTCGTTGTGCTCGCGCACGTAGTCGTAGCTCTTGGTCGAGCCGGCGTGGTTGTTGAAGGCGACGCATGGGCTGATGACGTCGAGGAAGGCGGCGCCGCGATGCTGCAGCGCCGCCTTGATCAGCGGGATCAGCTGCTGCTTGTCGCCCGAGAAGGAACGGCCGACGAAGGTGGCGCCCATCAGGATGGCGACCGAGACCATGTCGATCGAGGAGTCGCTGTTCTTGACGCCCTTCTTGCTCACCGAGCCGTAATCGGCGGTGGCCGAGAACTGGCCCTTGGTCAGGCCGTACACGCCGTTGTTCATGACGATGTAGGTCATGTTGACGCCGCGGCGCATGACGTGGGCGAACTGGCCGAAGCCGATCGAGGCCGAGTCGCCGTCGCCCGAGACGCCGAGATAGATCAGGTCGCGGTTGGCGAGGTTGGCACCGGTCATCACCGAGGGCATGCGGCCATGCACGGTGTTGAAGCCGTGGCTGCCGCCGAGGAAGTAGGTCGGCGCCTTCGACGAGCAGCCGATGCCCGAAAGCTTGGCGACCTGGTGCGGCAGGATGTCGAGCTCGAAGCAGGCCTGCACGATGGCAGCGCTGATCGAGTCGTGGCCGCATCCCGCGCAGAGCGTCGAGATCGCGCCGTCGTAGTCGCGCCTGGTGAAGCCCGCCTTGTTCTTGAGCAGGGTGGGGTGATGCAGCTTGGGCTTGGCGATATAGGTCATGACCCTACGCTCCAAAATCTCCCTTCCCCCGGAGGGGGAAGGTGGCGCGCGAAGCGCGACGGAAGGGGGATGTCCCAACGAAACCGGTGTCCGGCTTCGACATCCCCCTTCCGCCCTTCGGGCACCTTCCCCCTCCGGGGGACGGTATGACGTTCGACGCGCCCATCATTCGGCCGCCATGCGGCTGGGCGGCGCGAGGTGCTCGCCGATCGCCTTGGTGATGAAGCGCGCCGTGATCGGCGTGCCGTCGTAGTGCAGGACGGCGACGATCTTGTTCGGATCGACGCCGAGCTGGTCGATGAGCAGCATGCGCAGCTGCCCGTCGCGGTTCTGCTCGACGAAGTAGACCGTGTCGTGCCCGTTGACGAAATCCACGACCTCCTGGCCGAACGGATAGGCGCGCACGCGCAGGCCGTCGAGCGCGATGCCCTGCTCGTCGAGCTGGTCGAAGGCCTCGTTCATCGCCGGGCTGGTCGAGCCGAAATAGATCACGCCCATCTTGGTGGCGGCCTTTGCCTTGCGCTCGATGGCCATGGGCACGATCTTCTTGGCGGTGTCGAACTTCTTCTCCAGCCGCTCCATGTTGCGGACGTAGACCGGGCCCTCTTCCGAGTAGCGCGCGAACTCGTCCTTGGTCGTGCCCCTGGTGAAGAAGGCGCCCTTGGTCGGATGCGTGCCGGGATAGGTGCGGAACGGAATGCCGTCGTCGTCGACGTCGAGGTAGCGGCCGAACTTCTTGCCCGCCTCGAGCTCCGCCGCCGTCATCACCTTGCCGCGATCATAGGCCTTGGCGTCGTCCCACTCGAAGGGATCGCACAGGCGCTGGTTCATGCCGATGTCGAGATCGGTCATCATGAACACCGGCGTCTGCAGGCGGTCGGCGAGGTTCAGCGACTCCGCGCCGAAGTCGAAGCACTCCTTGGGATCCTCGGGGAACAGCAGCACGTGCTTGGTGTCGCCGTTCGAGGCCAGCGCGCAGCCCAGGATGTCGGCCTGCTGCGTGCGGGTGGGCATGCCGGTCGACGGCCCGCCGCGCTGCACGTTGATGATCACCGCCGGGACCTCGGCGAAATACGCCAGGCCGATGAACTCGGTCATCAGCGAGATGCCGGGGCCGGAGGTCGCGGTGAAGGCGCGCGCGCCGTTCCAGGCGGCACCGATCACCATGCCGATCGAGGCCAGCTCGTCCTCGGCCTGGACGATGGCGTACTTGGCCTTGCCGGTCTCCTTGTCGTGGCGCAGGCGCTTGCAATGCGCCTGGAACGCCTCGGCCAGCGAGGAGCTGGGCGTGATCGGATACCAGGCGCAGACCGTGGCGCCGCCATAGACGCAGCCCAGTGCCGCGGCGTTGTTGCCTTCGACGAAGATGCGGTTGCCGACATTGTCGGCGCGCCGCACCTTGAGCTTCACGCTGGCCGGATCCATGTGGCGCAGCACCCAGTCGCGGCCGAGGTTCAGCGCCTTGACGTTGGAGTCGAGCAGCTTCTCCTTGCCCTTGTACTGCTCGCCGAACAGCCGGGTGATCTCCTTGGGATCGATGTCGAGCAGCACCGAGAGCGCGCCGACATAGATGATGTTCTTGAACAGCTGCCGCTGTCGGGCGTCGGTATAGGTGGCGTTGGTGATCGCGGTGAGCGGCACGCCGATGAGGTTGATGTCGGGACGGAAGGCCGAAACCGGCATCGGCTTGGTGGCGTCGTAGAACAGATAGCCGCCGGGCTCGATCTCCTTGACGTCCTCGTCCCAGGTCTGCGGGTTCATCGCCACCATCAGGTCGACGCCGCCGCGCCGTCCGAGATAGCCCTTCCCGCTGACCCTGACCTCGTACCAGGTCGGCAGGCCCTGGATATTGGACGGGAAGATGTTGCGCGGGCTGACCGGCACGCCCATGCGCAGGATCGAGCGGGCGAACAGCTCGTTGGCCGAGGCCGAGCCCGAGCCGTTGACGTTGGCGAACTTGACGACGAAGTCGTTCACCGCCTCTATCGCTTGTGGCATGCGTGCTCCGCGTGCGTCATCTCGACGTAGTACTTGCGCATGTCCCAGGCACCGGTCGGGCAGCGCTCGGCGCACAGCCCGCAGTGCAGGCACACGTCCTCGTCCTTCACCATGACGCGGTTGGTCTTCAGCAGTCCGGACACGTACAGGTCCTGCGTCTGGTTCAGCGCCGGCGCGTTGAGCCGGCCGCGCAGCTCCTTCTCGTCGCCGTTAGCGGTGAAGGAGATGCAGTCCATCGGGCAGATGTCGACGCAGGCGTCGCACTCGATGCACAGATTGTCGGTGAAGACCGTCTGCACGTCGCAGTTCAGGCAGCGCTGCGCTTCCTTCCACGCCAGCTCGGGATCGAAGCCGAGCTCGACCTCGGCCATGATGTCCTTCAGCGACTCGGCCTTGTCACGATGCGGCACCTTGAAGCGCTGCACGACCGAGATGTCGTTGTCGTAGCTCCACTCGTGGATGCCCATCTTCTGGCTGACGATGTTGACGCCGGGCGCCGGGCGCAGGCCGACCGCGCCGCCGGTGCACAGCGCATGGATCGAGATCGCCGCCTCGTGCCCGTGGGCGGCCGCCCAGATTATGTTCTTCGGACCGAACGCCGCGTCGCCGCCGAAGAACACCTTGCCGTTGGTCGAGGCGAAGGTGCGCTCGTCGACGACCGGCATGCCCCATTTGTCGAACTCGACGCCGGCGTCCTTCTCGATCCACGGGAAGGCGTTCTCCTGGCCGATGGCGACCAGCACGTCGTCGCACTCGTAGAACGGATCGGGCTCGCCGGTGGGCACCAGCGAACGGCGCCCCTTGGCGTCGTATTCGGCCTTCACCTTCTCGAACAGCACACCCTTGATCTTGCCGTTCTCGTGCTTCACTTCCTTCGGCACGAGGAAGTTCAGGATCGGGATGTCCTCGTGCATGGCGTCTTCCTTCTCCCAGGGAGACGCCTTCATTTCCTCGAAGCCCGAGCGGACGATGACCTTGACGTCCTCGCCGCCCAGGCGGCGTGCGGTGCGGCAGCAATCCATCGCCGTGTTGCCGCCGCCCAGCACGATCACGCGCTTGCCGACCTTGGTGATGTGGCCGAACGACACCGAGGACAGCCAGTCGATGCCGATATGGATGTTCTCGGCCGCTTCCTGCCGGCCGGGCACGTCGAGCTCGCGGCCGCGCGGCGCGCCGGATCCCACGAACACCGCGTCGTAGCCCTCGGCCAGCACCGCCTTGAGCGAGTCGATGCGCTTGTGCACGAAGTCTATGTTGCCGATGCCGGTGATGTAGCCGACTTCCTCGTCGATCACCGATTCGGGCAGGCGGAAGTGCGGGATCTGGGTGCGGATGAAGCCGCCCAGCTTGGGATCCTGGTCGAAGATGGTGATCTCGTAGCCCAGCACCGCGAGGTCGCGCGCCACCGTCAGCGAGGCCGGGCCACCGCCGATGCAGGCTATCCGCTTGCCGTTCCTGGCCGGCGCCTTGGGCATGCGCTCGTCGATCCCGCCATTCTTGTAGTCGGCGGCGACGCGCTTGAGGCGACAGATCGCCACCGGCTCGCGCTTGCCCTTCACCAACGTCTCGTCTTCCACACGGGTCCGGCGGCAGGCCGGTTCGCAGGGGCGGTCGCAGGTGCGACCGAGGATTCCCGGAAAGACGTTCGACTTCCAATTGATCATGTAGGCGTCGGAGTACCGACCGTGCGCGATCAAGCGGATGTACTCGGGTACAGGCGTGTGGGCAGGACACGCCCACTGGCAATCCACGACCTTATGAAAGTAATCCGGATTGCCGATATCAGTCGGCTTCAACACAGCCCTCCCGGACGTGAACGTTTCTTCATTCGGTGGCCCGGATTGAGACCGTTAAGGCTATCCCTGTCAAGGAATTGCGGCACACCGCTGCATCAAGCAATAGTGTTGCGAAAGAGTCGCAGCGACTAGATGTATCCTTACGCACGGCAAGGTTATTCAATGAGCCGCGACCTTTGAGTGGTCCGGGCGGCAGCGCCGTGGCATGCATCGCGCAGGATGAAGAGCCCCTCCCCCTCGCTGGCCGACCGCGTGCTCTATCGCGACGGGCTGGTGCTGGTGATCGACAAGCCGGCCGGCCTGCCGGTGCATGCCGGCCCGGGCGGCGGCCCCAACCTCGAGGCCGGTTTCGACGCCCTGCGCTACGGCCTGCCGCGCCCCCCGGCGCTGGCCCATCGGCTCGACCGCGACACCTCGGGTTGCCTGGTGCTGGGCCGCCACCCCAAGGCGCTGCGCCGGCTCGGTCGGCTGTTCAGTGAGGGTCTTGCCGGCAAGACCTACTGGGCGGTCGTCGGCGGCGCGCCGCCGCAGGACGGCGGCACCATCGACCTGGCGCTGCGCAAGGAGAGCCGCAAGGAGACCGGCTGGAAGATGGTGCCCGACCCCGCGGGCCAGAGCGCGATCACCGACTACGAGGTCAAGGGCCGCAGCGCAAATCTCACCTGGATCGAGTTCCGCCCGCGCACCGGCCGCACCCATCAGATCCGCGTCCATGCCGCGGCGCTGGGCTGTCCGGTGCTGGGCGATCCGGTCTACGGGCCCAAACCGCCACGCGCGCCGCTGCACCTGCACAGCCGCGCCATTCGCCTGCCGCTCTATCCGGCAAAGCCGCCGATCGAGGTGACCGCCCCGCCGCCGCACCACATGCTCGAGGCGTTGCAGGCCTGCGGGTACTCAGATTCCCTCTCCCCGCTTGCGGGGAGAGGGTTAGGGTGAGGGGTTGCCTCAAGTGACGCACCGCCGCCGTGCGCAACCTGAGACAGCCCCTCACCCCGACCCTCTCCCCGCAAGCGGGGAGAGGGAGTGACGCCGAGCCAGTCCCCGATGACCCTGACCCTCGACCAGCTCAACGCCATGCCACGCGACGCGTTCGTCGCCGCGCTGGGCTCGATCTTCGAGCATGCGCCGTGGGTCGCCGACGGGGCCGCATCGAAGCGTCCCTTCAGCACCGTCGCCGAGTTGCATCGCGCGATGCTCGACGTCGTCGACGCCGCATCGGTCGAGACGCAGACGCAGTTCCTGCGCGGCCATCCCGACCTCGCCGGCAAGGCGGCGCGCGCGGGCGCGCTGACGGCCGATTCGACGGCCGAGCAGGCCGGCGCCGGGCTCGACCGGTTGAGCGAGCCGCAGTACGCGCGCTTCCATCAGCTCAACGCGGCCTACACGCAGCGCTTCGGCATCCCCTTCATCGTCTGCGTGCGCCGCCACACGCGCAGCTCCATCCTGCGCCAGTTCGAGCGCCGCCTGGCCAACGACGCCGCCATCGAGCACGCGACGGCGCTGGGTGAAATCGGCCTGATCACCCGCCTGCGTCTCGACGGCGCGGTCGACGGCCCGGGCAAGGCCAATGTCAACGGCCGCCTGTCGACCCATGTGCTCGACACGCATATCGGCCGCCCGGCCGAGGGTGTGCGCATCGACCTCTGCGAGCTGCAGGACGACGGTCCCGAAACCCGGCTCGCCAGCGCGATCACCAATGCCGACGGCCGCACCGACAAGCCGCTGGTCGGCGACCAGCCGCTGCGTATCGGCGTCTACGAGCTTCGCTTCAACATCGGTGCATATTTCGCCCGTCGCGGCGTGCCTGCCGCCGACACGCCGTTCCTCGACATCGTGCCGCTGCGCTTCGGCATCGCCGAGCCCGAGGGCCACTACCACGTGCCGCTGCTGGCGACGCCATGGAGCTATTCGACGTATCGTGGAAGTTAGGTTACAGAGTCCGGCATGAGAATCCCCTGGTGGCTCTTCCCCGTCCTGCTGCTGGTCGCCTTCGCGGCGGCGGCGGCGCTGACGCGGTTCGACAAGGACTTTCCCTTCGTGTTCGCCCAGATCACCATTGGGCTCGTGGCGATCTGCGTCGTGATCCCGTTGACCGGATCGTGGGTGAGCGCGCTGTACTACAGCCTGACGCAGCAGACGCGCTCGACCACCGCGGCCACCGTCGGCCTGATCATCGGCTGCCTCGTCACCGCACCGCTCACCATGCTCCTCGGCTTCAAGCTGGTCGACATGGTGCGCAAAGCCATGTCGTAGGGCGGCAGCTGAGAACCGACGATTTGATAAAACATGCTTTATAGAATATGATACTGGAGAAGATGTATAAAACGGAGTTTGTGTGGCTACGCCTCGCTGGGGCAATGTCTACTACGACGACGTCTTCGCCGGCACGCTGAGCCGCGATCCGGGCGGCCGCTGCACGTTCACCTACGACAGCACCTATCTCGGCGCGGCGCAGGCCCGGCCGGTGTCCCACACATTGCCGCTGCGCGCGCAGCCCTTCGTGCAGGATGGCGGGCTTCACCCGTTCTTCGACAACCTCACGGCCGAGGGCTGGCTGCTCGCCGCCCAGGCGCGGGCGCTGGGTGTGTCGCCCGACGACAAGCTCGCCCTGCTGATCGGCTTCGGCCGCGATCTCGCCGGCGCCGTCTCCGTCGTCGATCCCGACGCGCGATCCGACGGCACGTTGACCTCGGGCGACGAGGTCGTCGAAGCGGCGCTGCGCAGCCGCGCCTCGCTGTCGGGCGTGCAGCGCAAGCTGATGGTCGTACGGGATGGCCGGCGGTTGCGCCCGGCCGGGCTGGGCGAGATCAGCACGCATATCGCCAAGCTGGCATCGGGCCGGCTGGGCGACGTCGTCGAGCTCGAGCTTCTCACCACCCTGGCCACCGCCGAGCTGCTGCCGCGCGACCAGGTCGTCGAAATGACGATCGGCGAAGTCGATGGGGTCGGCGAGCCCGCCCTGATCGTGCGGCGCTTCGACCGTCGCGTCGGCCGCGGCGGCGTGCGCAGGCTGCACTTCGAGGAGTTCAACCAGCTGCTTGGCCGCCGTTCGGGCGACGACAAGTACGAGGGCGCCTACGAGGAGATGGGCGCCTTCATCCGCACCACGCCGGGCTGCCTGCCGGTCGAGGCGGATCGCCTGTTCCGCCGCATCCTCGCCTGCCTGCTGACCGGCAACACGGACGCGCATCTCAAGAACTTCGCCATGCTGCACACGCGCGACGGCTTGCGGCTGACGCCGGGCTACGACCTGATCGCCGCCGCGAATTACGGCTACCGCACCATCGCGCTGGGCGTCGGCGGCGCGAAGAACCTGACGCTCGGCAACCTGATGCCCAAGCACGTGGCGGCGCTGGGCGCGGGCTTCGGGCTCGCCGAGCCGGCGATCCTGAGCGCGGTCGAGGATCTCGGTGAACGCATGGCCGCGGCGATCGCCGCGATCAGGGCCGCCGACCACGGCGCGGCCCGGCTCAAGCGCGACCTGATCGGCCTGATGGAGAAGCGATGGCAGGGCAGTTTCGCCTCAATTGGACGGCTCTTGTCGAAGAGGCACGGGCGCGGCGCAGGGCGCAGAACCTGACGCAACGGCGCCTGGCGCAGCTCGCCGAGGTCAGCACGCCGACCATCTCGCGCTTCGAGAACGGCGAGAAGGACATCCAGCTGTCATCGGCGCTCAGCATCCTGGGCGTGCTCGGCCTGCTCGACGCGCGCGTGCTGAACTTCCCCGATCCGCAGCCGCGCTACGACAGCATCAACGAGGCCGTGCGCTTCTGGGGCGACGACGGCACGCGGCGCGTGCTGTGCGCCATCACCCGCGAAGCGCTCGACGACCACTACAAGCCCGAGCGCAAGGACAAGCTGAAGACGTTCGAGGCCAACCGAAACGCGATCGAACAGGAGGCCCGGCGCAAGTTCCTCGCGGGCGCCGTCGAGCCGGACGACTCGGTGCTGATCACGACCGACGACCTCGACTGAGCGCGCGGCTGATCAAACGCCACTGTCATCCTGAGCGCAGCGAAGGATCTCGCACTTTCGCGGTCAGACACCGTCGATGGTGCGCGTGCGCGCTACCGCGAGATCCTTCGCTGCGCTCAGGATGACGACGAGCGAACGCTACGCCCTGACCTCCTGGCGCTGGAACGAGATGTAGCCCAGCGTGAAGATCACGATGGCGCCAGCCACCATGAAGGTGAATTGCGGCCAGACCATCAGCAGGCTCTGGCCGAAGCTGAGCGGCGCGCCGGGAATGACGCGGTGGCCCAGGCGCGGGTCGAGCCGGATGCGCATGATCTGCTGGTCGCTGAACTGGTCGGGGCTGAAAACGCCGAGCCACGCCTCCTGGAACACGACCGTGGGCGACAAGCGCATGATCAGCTGCTGCACGTCGAGCAGGCCGGCGACGTCGTCGGCCGTGGCGCCGCCGGCGAGCACGCGCTGCGGCGCGATCATCGGCAGGATGCCGTCGAAGATCGCCGGCGCGATCACCGGCCAGAGGAAGGAGAAGAACAACCAGATGCCGAGCGCCGTGAGCGCCGAGGTGGCGGCCGAGCGGAACAGGACCGAGCACAGCATGGCGATCGCCAGCCAGACGCCGCCATAGGCCGTGGCGACGAACAGGAAGGCCAGGCCGCGCGCCACCTCCTCGCCGCCGGGCGGCACGCCCAGCACGATCAGCCCGCCGCCCATCACCAGCAGCCACAGCGCGATCAGGCCGGTGGCCAAGGTCGCCAGGCCGGCGAGGAACTTGCCGATCAGCAGCGCGTCGCGATAGATCGGCTGCGACAGCACGCGGCTCATGGTGCGGCGGTTGAACTCGCCGTTGATGGCGTCGAAGCCCAGGCCGATGGCGACCAGCGGGATCAGGAAGGTCAGCAGCCCGGCGAAGTTGATCGGCTGGTGCTCGGGCGCGTAGGTGAACAGCCGCAGGAAGATGAACTGGTCCTGGGTGACCTTGTCCTTCAGGTCGCGCATGGCGACCCAGACCACGACCACGCCGACGATCACGACCAACGCCTCGATCACGCGCATGCGCGCGCTGCCGAGATGGTCGGCGTATTCCTTGGCGAACACCGCGGCGGTGCCGGTGAAGGGCGAGCCGCTACGCCGCATGCTTCTCTCCCGCGAAATAGCGCTCGTAGATCGCCTCGAGGCTGGGCTCGATGGACCGGAGCTGGCGCAGACGGCCGCCGTCGCGCACGGTGGCGGCGGCGATCTCCGCCGTCACGTCGCGGTCGGCGAGGACCTTCAGCGCGCGACCCTCGGTCGGCTCGACGGCGGTGACGCCCTCGACCTTGCGCAGGCGCTCGGCGAGGTCGGCGGCATCGCCCTCGACCAGCAGGTCGTGGTGCACGCCCAGCACCTCGCGGCCCAGCTCGCCCACCGTGCCCTGCATCGCCAGCCTGCCCTTGCTGAACAGGGCGACGCGATCGCACACGCTCTGCACGCGATCGAGCAGGTGCGAGGAGATGATCACCGCCACGCCGTCGGCCTTCAGGCCGCGGATCATGTCGAGCAGCTCCAGCGTGGCGTGCGGATCGAGGCCCGAGGTCGGCTCGTCGAGGATGGCGATCTCGGCGCGCTTCATCAGGATCTCGGCCAGGCCCAGCCGCTGGCGCATGCCGCGCGAGTAGGTGGCGACGCGCTGGTCGATCACGTCGGACAGACGCACCCGCTCGATCGATTCCTCGATGCGCGCCCTGGCCTCGGCCTTGGCGATGCCGGCCAGCCGCGCGGTGTAGATCAGGTTCTCGCGCGCGCTGAGATTGTCGTAGAAGCCGACCGCGTCGGGCAGGTAGCCGACGCGGCGCTTGACCTCCAGCGGCTCGCGCAGCGGGTCGTGGCCGAGCACCGTGACGGTGCCCTCGGTCGATTCGGTCAGGCCGAGGATCATCAGGATGGTCGTCGTCTTGCCCGCGCCGTTGGGCCCGAGCAGGCCGAAGATCTCGCCGCGCCTGATGTCGAGGTCGATGTGGTCGACGGCCAGGGCGGGCCCGCGGCCGTAGCGCCGCGTCAGCCCGCGTGCCTCGATGACGAGGTCTTCGCTCATCGGCGGCCCCGGCTCATCGGCGCCCGAATCGCGCCACGGCGCCGACCAGCACCAGCAGGGCCACGGCGATCACGCCGACGCCGACGATGCCCCACAGGGTCGAGGTGGTGACGGCGATGCGGAAATCGGCCGACGCCGAGTCGCCGGCCTTGGCCGCGGCGCGCAGCGTGGCGATGTAGTCGCCGGCCAGCGCCTTGGCCGTGGGCTTGATCTGCGCCACGACTTCCTTCTTCTCGCCCGGCGGCAGCTTGTCGATCAGCCTGGGCTCGAACTCGACCGTCCAGCCCGACGGCAGCGAGCCGGTGAGCTCGATGTCGTCGGCCACCGCGCTGCCCTCGTTGCTGACCACCATCACCACCGGCGAGGCGGTGCCCGCCTCTGCCGCGCCGCTCAGCCTTCCGTCGCGGCCCGAGACGCGCAGCGTCGGCGTGCCGACGATCTGCAGCGTGACCGGCGCTTCCGCCGTGACGTTCTCGGCCGTGGCGCGCACGCGCACGGTGTAGTCGCCGGCGGCGACGTCGCGCGGCAGGCCGACGCGCACCTTGATGTCCTTGTTCTGGCCGGCCTCGATCGGGATCTGGTTGATCTCGTTGCTGCCATAGGCCTCGGTGAAGGTCGGCTGGAAGCCGCGCGGCCCCTCGGCGGCGAAGCGCACCACGAGGTCCTTGCCCGAATCGTTGGACACCGTGAAGGTGTACTCGAAGCTCGACTTGGGCGTGCCGCGCAGCGCCGGCAGCCGCGTCTTCATCGACAGCTTGGCGGCGACGTCGCCGCCCACGGTGATCGCCAGCTTCAACTCGGCGCTGCTGGCGGCGCCCTTGGCGGCGACGGTGACCGGATAGGTGCCGGGCGCGGTGTCGGCCGGCAGCTCCAGGCGCAGGTTCAGCGTCACCGATTCGTTGATCGCCGGCATCGCCGCGCCGACCACCTGGCCGCCGCCCAGGATGTCGACCTTCCAGCCCTGCGGCACGTCGGCGACCGACAGTGCCAGCACTTCCGGCGCCAAGCCGGCGTTCTGCAGCTTGAGCTTCACGGTGGTGATCTCGCCCGGCTTGGCGACGGTCGAGGGATACTCCGTCAGCAGCCACAGTCCCTTCACTGGTGGCTGCGCCGGCGGTTCGGCGGCGAGAACGGGCAGGATGGTGAGCGACAGCAGGGATACGAGAAGCACGAGTGCGCGGCGCATGATGGGGTCCGTCTGTGGAGCGCAGTCGATGGGATGCCCGGCGCCCCTCTCCGAAGCGCCGGACCGCCGCTCAAATGGCCGGTCCGCCACCCTCCCGTCAAGGGGCTGACGCGACGTCGTCGCATTGAAAAGGCATCACATTATCGGTTGCGTAGACGTCCCCGGGACGTCCGCAGGGACGTCGCGGGGACGGCTGACAGGACAGGACAGGACACGACACGACACGACACGACACGACACGACAGGACAGGACAGGACAGGACACGACACGACAGGACAGGACAGGACAGGACTCTACTTCGCAGCGCGACGCGGGTGGGCGGCGCGACCGACCGGCTGTAGCCGGTCGTCGCGCAGCGCGACGGCGCGGTGGCGCTTCGCGATCGGGATTCGGTCAAGCGGGTGGAATCCACACGCTCTTCACCGCTAGACTGATGGCGTGCGCCAGACCATCCGCCAGATCATCAGCCGCCACGGCCGAACAGCAGCAGCCCGACAATTCCGCATCGCATACTTCGCGACGGTAACAACCGGCCTTGTCGCCGTCGTGCTCTACACGCTGTCCGGTCTGCCGGAGTGGGCCCACTAGCTCACCTCGCGCACCGCCTTCGTCGTCGCCGCGATCTATGTCGTGGAGTGGCTGGTGCGCATCTGGGTGGCGCCCGAGGGATCGTCGGCGCCCGCGTGGCGCGCGAGGATGAGGTATGTCCTGTCGCCCGCCGGCCTGTCGGACTTCCTGGCCATGCTGGCGATGCCCATCGGCCTCAATGTCGACCTGACCGGCGACGACAAGTCGCTGTTCTGCATCGTCTGGTCGCTGAAGTACGTGCGCTACTCCGAGGGCCTGGCGATGCTCGGCCGGGTGATCGTCACCCAGCGAACCTCGCTGGTCAGCGTGCTCACCGTGTTCCTGATCGTGCTGCTGCTGTCGGCGACGCTGGTCTACGTGCTGGAGCGCCACATCCAGCCCGAGGTCTTCCACAGCATCCCCGCGGCGATGTGGTGGGCGATCGTGACCCTGACGACGACCGGTTACGGCGATGTCACGCCGCAGACCGTGGCCGGGCGCATGGTCGCGGGCGTGGTGATGGTCAGCGGCATCGCCGTCTTCGCCATGTGGGCCGGCATCCTCGCCAGCGGCTTCTCGGTCGAGCTGCGCCGGCGCGACTTCCTGCGCACCTGGGACCTGTGCGCGCGCGTGCCGCTGTTCCGCGACGGCGGCCTCGATCTGATCGCCGACATCGTGCACCTGCTGCGCATCGACGACGCGCGCCCCGGCAAGGTGCTGATGCGGCGCGGCCAGGACGGCGACTGCATGTACTTCATCGTCTCCGGCCGCGTGCGCGTCGAAGGCTGGCGCACCGACACCGAGCTGGGGCCGGGCGATTTCTTCGGCGAGATGGCGCTGCTGTCCGGCGGCACGCGCAGCGCCACGGTCACCGTGCTCGACACCGCCGAGCTTCTCGTGCTCGACGTCGTCGATTTCCGCGACCTCGCCGGCAAGCGCCCGGAGCTGGTCAAGACGATCAGCGAGGTCGCGCAGCAACGCGGCCACGTCACCGCCTGAATGGTGCCGGGCTTCAGGCGGAACGCCGCCGTCGTCGTCGCCACCGCGCCACCGAAGATCGTCATCTGGCACGCCGACGAGCCGCCGTGGATGGCACGGCGCACGCTGCGGCGTCTGCGGGAGAGCGGGCTTCAGGCATCGTCCACGCCGCTTGCCACGCTGGCCGACGCGATCGCGGGCGGGCGCGTCGCCTGGCTGCTGCGCGCCGGCACGCTGCCGTCGGAGCCGGCCATGCTGCGGCTCGCCGGCCCCTCCTCCGCCACCCTGATCGGCCCACCGCTCGATGAATCGGGCCTGCCCGAGGGTGCGTGGCGCGATGTCTTCGAGCGCCAGGCCGGCAGGCTCGACGGCAGCGCCGGGCAGCTCGAGGAACCGGCGATCGTGTCGGTCGGCCAGCCGGACGCCTTGGCCCGACACCTGCACGCCGCGCCCGGCCTGATGGACGCGATCCTGCGATGCGGCGCCACGCACAGGCTGGTGCCCGCCAGCGGACTCGGCGCACGGCGCGATCCGCGTCCGCGGGTGGCGATCTGCATCACCTCGCTGCATGTCGGCGGCGCCGAGCGGGTCGCGGCCGAGCTCGCGCGGCTGCTGCCGCGCGAGCGCGTCGCCAGCCGCCTCTTCGTCCTCGACAGGCCGCAGCGCGAGGCGCTCGACGCCGGCCCCGATGCGTTCCTCGCCTACGCGGGCACGGCACGCGGGGCGGCACGCATGGGCCGCCTGCGCGATGCGCTGCGTGCCTGGGGCGCCGACGTGCTGAGCCTGCACCTGCTGTCCTCGGACGCGCTCGATGCGCTGGCCGCGCTGGAGCGGCCCTGCCTTCTCACCCTGCACAACGACCGCCAGGGCTGGCCACCGGGCCAGGCGGAGGCGGCGCGCAACATGCGGCTGGTCATCGGCTGCTCCCTGGGCGTGACGCGCCAGGCGCGCGCCGAGGGGCTGCACCCGGTGCGCACGGCATGGAACGGCGTCGCCGACCGCCCGGCGTCGGCGAGTGGCGCAAGCACGCCGCCCACGCGGCAGCATCTCGCCATCGCGCCCGACGCGCTGGTCGTGCTCAGCATCGCCAACGACCGGCCGCAGAAGCGACTCGACCGGATCGCGCCCATCGTCGCCTGCCTGCGCCGCGCCGGCGTCGATGCCCATGCCATCGTCGTCGGCCATCGCGGCGACGATCGCGCGGCGGCAAAGGAATTCATCCACTGGATCGGACCGGTCGAGGACATCGATGCGTGGCTGCGCCTGGCCGACGTGTACCTCGCGACGAGCGCCTATGAGGGGCTGAGCCTGTCGCAGATCGAGGCGGCGCGAAGCGGCCTGCCGATCGTCGCAACGCGCACCAACGGCGCCGACGAGCTCGAGCGCGGCTTCAAGCAATGCAGCTTCGTCGATGTCGACGCCGAACCGCGGGCCTTTGCCGACGCGATCCTGGCGCTGCACACCAGGGGTCGTGGTCAGGCGTCGACGGTGGATGACGAGTTCTCCGCCGCGCGCATGTCGCGGCGCTACGCGAGCCTGGTGCGCCGCGTGCTGGCGGACGACACAGCGAGGGACGGCGTCCTCTTCGTGTGCAACGACTTCGCCGTCGGCGGCGCGCAATCCAGCCTGGCGCGCCTGATGGGCGAGCTGCGGCGCCGCGGCGTGCGCTGCGCGGCGTTCCTCGTCGGCGAGACGCGGGAACGGTCCAGCCCCGGCACCTTGGGCCTGCAACGCGCCGGTCACGCGATCCACGCGATGCCCGCCGCCATCCAGCGCGACCTTCCGGCGCTGGCCGCGCAAGCCTGCGCCGTCGCCGACGCCGGCCGCTACGCCAGCATCGTGTACTGGAACGCCATCACCGAGATGAAGCTGCGCATCGGCGATCTCGCCGTCGGCCATCGCATCTTCGACGTCAGCCCGGGCGAGATGTATTTCCGCTCGCTCGAGCGCTACTTCGCGTCGCCGGCGAAGGCGCTGCCGTTTCTGCGTCCCGCCGACTACGGCGACGTGCTCGACGGCGTGGTGGTGAAGTACGCGCGCGAGATGCCCATCGCGGCCGAAGCGCTGGGCTGCCCGGTGCATGTGATCCCCAACGGCGTGGCGCCGCGCCCGGCGGCGACGCCGTCGCCCGGCGCGCGCATGAAGCTCGGCACGCTCTGCCGCATCGCGCCGGACAAGAAGCTCGAGCAGCTGCTCGACGCGGTGCGCGGACTGCGCGCGCGGCACGATGAATTCGAGCTGCTGGTCGGCGGCGCGCCCGACATCGGCCAGGAGGCCTACGCGGCCGGGCTGCGGGCCGGCGCCGCGGATCTTCCGGTGCGCTGGCTCGGCCATGTCGCCGCCGAGGAATTCCTGCCCGGCCTCGACGCCTTCGCGCTGGTCGCCGAACCGGCCGGCTGTCCCAACGCGTCGCTCGAGGCCATGGCGCATGGCCTGGCGGTCGTCGCCACCGATGCCGGCGGCATGAACGAGCAGGTCGTCGACGGCGTCACCGGCCATCTCGTGGCGCGCGGCGACTCGCACGGCCTCGCCGGCGCGCTGGAGAGGCTGCTCGCGACACCCGGGCTGCGCGCCGAGATGGGCCGCGAGGCACGGCTGCGGGCGCAGCGCGCGTTCAGCCTCGAGCGGATGGCCGACGGCTACATGCGCGTGCTTGGCCTCCTGCCCGCGCCGGCGTAGCGTCGGTCGGATTCGTTTTCCTCCCTCTCCCCGCTTGCGGGGAGAGGGTCGGGGTGAGGGGTCGTTTCAGGTTGGGCACAGTCGTCGTGCGCCACTTGCGGCAGCCCCTCACCCCAACCCTCTCCCCGCTTGCGGGGAGAGGGAGCACACGCGGGGGAGCATCACCATGGCGTATTCCGAGTCGGGGTATGAATCGGATCTCCAGTCGGCCGAGACGGCCGACAGCGCCTCCTCGTCGTCGAGCGATGGCGAGCCGGCACGCTTCGCCGAGTCCGACGATCCGCCCACCCGAACCGATGACAGCGACCGCACCGGGATCTGGCGCGACGACAGCGCCTCACGCACGCTCTACACCAACGACAGGGACTGGAACGAGCCGTACGCGCGCGCGCCGTCGCTTGCGAACCAGGGGCCGTTCTGGGCACTGAGGCGGTTCTTCCGCCGCCTGTTCGGCGCGCCCGAGGAAGCCCTGCCCGTCGATGCCGCCGCGACGCATCTGGCGGCACTGGCGCGCGAAAGCCTCGCCCTGCATCCGCACTACGGCAACCAGTCGGTGGCCCACGTCGCCGAACGCATGGGCTTCGACGAGCTCGGCGGCAAGATGGCCTACGAGCAGGTCGACCACATGCGCCAGCACTGGAGCACGCTTGCCGACTCGCAGGCGGCGCAGCAGCACGCCAATGCCGGCGGGCTCGTGGTCGCCGGCTCGGGCGGTTCCGCCCAGGCCCATACCGCGATCGTCGTGCCCGGCCCGGGCGCCACGGCGCCGGACGGCGCGTTCTACCCCAACGTCGCCTGTGGCGGGCTGGGCGAGATGCGCAGCGACGGTTCGCGCACCGTCGCCGATGTCTGGCCGCCCTCAAGCCGCGGCGAGGTCGAGTACTTCGCACCGCGATAGCGCGCGTGCGGTAGACATGACGGATCCGCGATGGCCATTGCTCCCTCTCCCCGCTTGCGGGGAGAGGGTTGGGGTGAGGGGCTGCATCGAGTGGCGCACCACCATCGTGCGCAACCTGAATCGACCCCTCACCCCGACCCTCTCCCCGCACGCGGGGAGAGGGAGTTCAACGCCGTAGGCGACACCCTGCCTACGCCGCCTGCCTGGCGCCCCAGTCCATCAGGCGGCGCATGAAGGTCTCGCAGGCGGTGATCTGCGACTTGAGGATGAACTCGTTGGGCTGGTGCGCCTGGGCGATGTCGCCGGGGCCGCAGATCACGGTGGGGATGCCGACGGCGCGGAAGATGCCGGCTTCGGTGCCGTAGGGCACGGCATAGGTGCGGTTGGTGTTGGTCCAGCGCAACGCCAGCTGCTCGGCCTCGCGGTTCTCGTCCGGCTTGAGACCCGGCACCATCGAGCGCCGCTTGGTCTCGATGTTGGCCGCCGGATGGCGCGCGCGCATGGCGGGCAGCAGCGTGTCGGTGAGATAGGCAACGGCGCGCCGCTGCACCTCCCACTCGTCGTCGCCCGGCAGGGTGCGATAGCCCCAGTTGACGATGCACTGGCGCGCCAGGATGTTGCCGGCGGTGCCGCCGTTGATCACGCCGACATTGATCGTGGTGTGGTTGGGCACGGTGTCGAGGTCAGGCCGCCTGCGCGCCGCCAGCTCATCCTGCAGGCCATTGAGGAAGTGGATGAACTCGCCGGCGAAATGGATGGCGCTCACCCCCAGATGCGTCATCGAGGAATGCGCCTCGAAGCCGGTGAAGGTGGTGATCAGCCCGCCGCCCCAGTTCTGCGCATTGACCACGCCCATCATGGTGGGCTCGCCGACGATCACCGCGCGCGGCCGCGGCACGTCGCCCATCAGCCGCTCGACCAGCGAATGCGCGCCCAGGCAACCGATCTCCTCGTCGTAGGAGAGCGCCAGGTGCACCGGCACCTTCATGCCCGATCTCTTGAACTCCGGCAGCAGCGCCAGCGCCACGGCGGGGAACGCCTTCATGTCGCAGGTGCCGCGGCCGAACCACCGGTCGCCGCCGTCGCGCAGGGTGAAGGGATCGGCATCCCAGGGCTGGCCGTCGACCGGCACGACGTCGGTATGGCCCGACAGCACGACGCCGCCTTCGACCATCGGGCCGATCGTGGCGTAGAGATTGGCCTTGGTGCCCTCCTCGTTCGGCACCACGGTCGAATCGACGCCGTGGTCGGCGAGATAGGCCTTCACATGCTCGATCAGTGCCATGTTGGAGTCGCGCGACGTGGTGTCGAAGCCCACCAGGCGTCGCAGCATCTCGGTCGAATTGACGGTCTCGCCAGCCATGATCCACGCTCTCCCGCACGCTACCGGCGCCAGTCTTGGCATGCGCCGCAGCGCCGCACAATCATGCTGGCGATTGTTGTCCGTCGGCCCGGCGTGTAGCATCGCGCCACTCCAGTCTGATGGCGCCCCCTCATGTTGCGTACCCTCGCCATCGCCCTGCTGGCGGTCCTCGTGAGCGTCGCCGGCAGCGTCGAGGCCTTTGCCCAGGTGAAGAAGACCGCCAAGCGGTCCCCGATCGTGCACGCCAAGAAGCCGGTCGCGGCGCCCGCGCGGCCGGTCGCGAAGTCGTCGGCCAAGATGCGCAGCGCCGTCCGCAAGCCGGCGGCCCGCAAACCCGCCATCCGCAAACCCGCCATCCGCAAGGCCGGCTCGATCCGCGGGCGGGCCGCGGCGCGGCCGGCGGCAAGGCGGCCGTCGACCAAATGGGGCGTCGGGCGCTACGCCCCGCCGGCGCGGCGCACCGTCCTGCCGCCGCGTCCCGCCATCGTCGACCAGCGCGCGCCGCGCACGCTGTCGTTCTTCAACCTCCACACCCGCGAGTCGATCACCGTCACCTACCGGCGCAACGGCGCCTACGTGCCGGCCGCGCTGCAGCGGCTCAACCATTTCCTGCGCGACAGCCGCAGCGACACGCAGGTCAACATCGATCCGCAGCTCTTCGACATCCTCTGGCTGGTGCGCCACCGCCTGCGCTCGACCTCGGCCTACAGCGTCGTCTCGGCCTATCGCTCGCCGCAGACCAATGCCTGGCTGGCCAGCACGTCGAGCGGCGTTGCCGACAACAGCCTGCACATGCGTGGCCAGGCGATGGACGTCATCCTGCCCGGCCGCAGCGCCGCGCAGGTGCGCGCCGCCGGGCTCGAGCTGGGCATGGGCGGCGTCGGCTACTACCCGCGCACCGGCTTCGTGCATCTCGATACCGGCCCGGTTCGACGCTGGTAGGAGCGACAGACCGCTGGCGCGGGTGTAGCATCGCGCCACACAATCCGGATGGCGCCCCATGTCGCGTGCGCTCGCCATCGTCCTGCTGGCTGCCCTGCTCTGCGCCGCATCGGCGCGGCCAGCCCTGACGCCGCACCTCGCCGGCGCCGACGGGCAACGGTCGCGCACCCTGTCCCTCTTCAACCCGAGCACAAGAGAGTCGGTCACCGTCGCCTACTGGCGCGATGGCGCCTACGTGCCGGACGCGCTGAAGCGGCTCAACCACCTCCTGCGCGACGGCACCAGCGGCCGAGTCGTGGCGATCGATCCGCGGCTGTTCGACATCCTCTGGCTGACGCGCCAGCGGCTGGGCTCGACGGCGGCCTATCACGTCCTGTCGGGCTACCGTTCGCGGCAGTCCAACGCCTTCCTGGCCATCATCTCGAGCGGCGTCGCCGACGACAGCCTGCACATTCGCGGACGGGCGATCGACGTCGTCCTGCCCGACCGCAGCGCGGCGCAATTGCGTGCCGCGGCGATCGAGCTGGGCATGGGCGGCGTCGGCTACTACCCGCGCACCGGCTTCGTGCATCTCGACACCGGCCCGTTTCGCCGCTGGTAGGTGCTTCCCGGCCCCTTTTTTGACACCGGCCGCGTCCTGACGGGCATTGCAGGATGGCTGCATGCATCGATCAGCCATCGCCCTGCTGGGTACGCTCGCCCTCCTCGCCATCGGCACTGATGCCTCGGCCCAGTACGAAGCGCGGTCGCGCTCCGCCAACATGGCGCCGCCCAACCTGGCCTGGCGGCTGGGTGACCCGAACGATCGCGCGCCGCGCATCCTCTCCTTCGTCAACCTGCAGACCAAGGAGATGACGACCGCGGTCTATCGCACGGACGGCGTCTATTCGCGTCCGCAGCTCGATCGTCTCGACCGCTTCCTGCGCGATCGCCGCAGCGGCACCCGGGTGGCGCTCGATCCCCGGCTCTACGACATCCTTTGGATGATCCAGAAGCGGCTGGGCTCGAAGGGCGCCTGGCATGTCGCCTCGGCCTATCGCTCGCCGAAGACCAATGCCTGGCTGTCCACCGTGCACAACGGCGTGGCCCGCGACAGCCTGCACATGCGCGGCCAGGCGATCGACGTGATGCTGCCGGGCTACAGCGTCGAGCGGATTCGCGCCACCGCAGCGGGCCTGGGATTGGGCATGGGCGGCATCGGCGCCTATCCCGCCAGCGGCTTCGTGCATATCGACACCGGCGCGCTGCGCCAATGGAACGGCGGATCGTGAAAAATGAGCGCCGACGCGAAAAAGTCGGTCGAACGCCGGTTGAAAAGCCTCACCGCAGCGTGAGTGCGATCCTTGGTAAAGATTCATCCATAATGGATTGAATCGCCTTCCAATTTGGCTCATTAATTTATCGTCAAAATCACGCCAAAGTTATCAACAGGCGGCAAATTCTCCAGCCAATTCAATGGTGTGAATTTGAGTTTGACAGCAATCTTCGACATCGGCACATTCCCCTCATCACGCAAGTTTAACGCGTGACGGCAATACAGCGAAAGATAATTACAATCCACGAATAAGGCTCCCGGGGCTCTTGAATCAACCCGGGGTTGACAGTTCGGATTGATCGTCAAGGGGATTGGAAAGCATCAAAGTTGGTTCATCCAGGGTAAGCGCCGCCTGAGGGCGGTTCGACAAATCCCAGCGGAACACAGCACAGCGTTATTGGCCGGCGGGCGGGGGATTATGCTCGCCGGGACCGACAAGGTGCGCCCGCCGGGATCGTGATCAGGGACTGACAAGCAACGACGAAGTCTGGGGAAGTCTAGGGAATATCGATCTGCCAAGTCTCGCTTTGGGGGAACTCTTTACTAACGGGGGAATTGGGGGCGCGAGGAGCAACGGCGGCGGGATCCAGGGGGAGTATCGTGGACCGCCGCCGCCTCGGCGATCGCAAGCAGACAAGTCTTCAAGTGGAACGCGGCGCAGACCGCGTCCACCTTCAATCATGGGGCGCAAGGGGGAGCAACGATGTACCGCAGCGGTTTCGAGCGGGTCTGCGACGTCATCGCCAGCGTGCAGAACGCGCTGGGTGAAGGCCTGCAATGGGCCGTGACCGCCCTCTTCTTCGGCGGTGCGATCACCCTGATCCTGGGTTCGATGTCGGGCAGCTGACGGGCTGTCGTGGGGCGAGCCGTCGCCTTCTTGAAAATATCCATCCGCAGGGCGACCTGATCCAGATCGGACTCCCGCCGGGAAGCGATGATCTGGAGTGAAGATGATTGCCGAGATCGATCCTGATGATTTCGATGCGGCGGTCTTCGATCTCGACGGGGTATTGACGGACACAGCGCGCGTCCACGCCGCGGTCTGGAAGCAGGTCTTCGATCAGGTCCTTTCCCGTGCAACCCCGGCCGCGCAAGGCTTCGATATCGAAGCGGACTATCTGCGATATGTCGATGGCCGTCCAAGGCTCGAAGGCATCCGCACCTTCCTGGCCTCGAGACGGCTGACACTGCCCGAGGGAAATGCCGAGGCCGCCGAGACGCTCGATACCATCGCGGGCATCGGCCGGACGAAGAATCGCCTGGTCCAGGATCGGCTGAGGCGCGACAGCCGGGCCAATCCGGGAGCGGTGGAGCTGATCACGTCGCTGCGCGCAAGCGGCCTGAAGATCGCGGTGGCCTCGTCCAGCGCCAACTGCGCCACCGTTCTCGAGGCGGCCGGCCTCAAGGACCTCGTCGATACACGCGTGGACGGCATCGACGCGGAGCGCCTGGAACTTCCCGGCAAGCCCGACCCGGCATTGCTGCTCGAAGCGCTGCGGCGGCTTGGGACGACGGCGGATCGGGCGGTTCTCTTCGAGGACGCCGAAGCCGGGATCGAGGCCGGCCGCCGCGCCGGCTTCAGGCTGCTCATCGGCATCGGCGAAGGCCGGCAAAGAGAGCGCCGCCTGGTCGACCGCGGCGCGCACGCCGTCGTCGCGGACCTGTCCCGGGTTTCGGTCGCCGGGCGTTCAGGCGCCGGTCACGGCGGGGTCTGACACCCCCGGACCAGCCGCCGGCTCCCCGACCGGCACGCGCGGCGTTGGCCGACGGGCTTCGGGATCGGCCCTGCTCAGGCGCAGCTCCTCGCCCGCATGCCAGAGAGCCAGCCCCTCGCCCTCCATCAACACGTAGCTCGTCATGTCGTGATCGATGCGCACCCTGATCAGCTGGCCCCGGACCCGCAGCGGGAACTGCAGCGACCGCCATTCGGACGCAAGGGACGGACGAAACGAGATACGCCCGCCATAGTCCCTCATGCCGGCGAATCCATAGACCAGCGCCATCCAGGTTCCGCCGATCGAGGCGATGTGGGCGCCGTGCTTCATGTTCCCGCCGATGTCGGACAGATCCATCGTCGCGGCGAAGCGGAAATACTCGGCCGCCTTCTGTCGATAGCCGATCTCGTTGGCGACGATGCTCTGTATGCAGATCGACAGCGAGGAGTCGTGCGTGGTGATCGGATCGTAGTAGTCGAAGTTGCGCTTCTTCTCCTCCTCGCTGAACCGTTCCCCCAGCAGGAACATGGCGAGCACCGTGTCGGCCTGCTTGATGACCTGCCGGCGGTAGAGGTTCAGCGGGTGGTAGTGCAGCAGGAGCGGATAGTTGGCCTCCGGCGTGCTCTCGAAATCCCAGACCTCCTTGTCGAGGAAGCTGTCGTCCTGGGGATGCACCTTGAGGCGCTCGTCGTAGGGCAGATACATGCGCTCCGAGGCGAGCCGCCACTCGCTCGGTTCGTCCTCGCCGAGCGCGGTGCGCGCGACAAGCTCGTCATAGGCTTCCGGCGCATGGACTTGCATCGACGCCACCATGTCGGCGGCGTAGGCCATGTTCGCGCTCGCCATGAGGTTCGTGAAGTAGTTGTTGTCGACGACGGCGTTGTACTCGTCCGGGCCGGTCACGCCATTGATGCAGAACCTGCCGTCCCTGCGCCTGGAGAAGAAGCCGAGGTCGCACCAGAGCCGCGCCGTCTCGACCATGAGCTCCGCGCCATGGCGATGCAGGAAATCCTCGTCGCCGGTGACCTCCACGTACTTCCTCACGGCGTAGGCGATGTCGGCATTGATGTGATATTGCGCCGTGCCAGCCGCGTAGTAGGCCGACGCCTCCTCGCCATTGATGGTCCGCCAGGGAAAGGTGGCGCCCCGTTGACCCAGCTCGATCGCGCGCGCCCGCGCCTTGTCGAGCGTGTCGCAGCGAAACATGAGCACCTGTCGCGCCACGGCAGGGTTGGTGTAGATCAGGAACGGCAGCACGTAGATTTCCGTGTCCCAGAAGTAGTGTCCTTCGTAGGTCCGGCCGGTCAGGCCGCGGGCGCCGATGCTCCGCCCTTCGACGCGCTCGGAGGCCTGGAGGAGCTGGAAGAGGTTCCAGCGCACCACCTGCTGCATGCGCGGATCCGCGGTGTCGATCTCCACGTCGGCGCGCTTCCAGAAAGCGGCCATGTCCGCCTTCTGGCGCCCGCGGATCGCCGGGAACCCCGCGCCCTTCGCCCGGTCCAGGGTCTCGCCCGTCCTGACGATCATGTCGGCGGGCGAAACGGCCTTGTCGTAGTGGTAGGCGAGATACTTGCGCAGCCTGATGACCGCGCCCTTTTCGGCTCGGAGGCTGAAGGCGATCGAGGCGCCGCTCTCGTCAAGCCCCGGCTCGATGTCGACCGGGGCGTCCGCCTCGATCGAGTGATCCATCCCGCAGCCGAGAACCAGCCCGCTGATGCTCGTGCCGTACGCAAGGAGCGCCCTCGCGCCATCGCCATGGCGTCCGAGCGGCTCAAGCACCTTCTCCGTGTGACCACTCGCCAGACGCGGGTCATGGTCGAAGAGCGGCAGGGGCTGGCGCTCGACGAGGTCGGAGCGGATCACGATGTCCGCGCCCGCCTCGGGCAGCGTCAGCTCCCATTCGATCGCCGCCAGGTGACGATCGGCCAGCGACACGAGCCGCACGGTGCGCAGGCGAACCCGCTTCGCCGATCGCGTCCGCCACTCCATCTCGCGCTCCAGAAGTCCCTCCTCGAGATTGATCTGCCGGCGGAAGGAAAGGACACCGCCACTGGCCGCATCGAGCGACTCGCCATCCACGAAGAGCCGGATCGGGATTCCGTCCGGACAGTTGAGCATGCTCTGGCCGTGCTGCGGAAAGCCCCAGGCGATCTCGCCGTAGGTGATGGGCCGGTACTCGTAGAAGCCATTGAGATAGGTTCCGGGCTCCTGGATCGGCGCGCCTTCGTCCAGGATGCCGCGCATGCCGAGATAGCCGTTGGACAGCGCGAACATCGTCTCTGTCTGCCCGATGAGCTCGTCCGAGATCTCCGCCTCGAGCTTGACCACCGAGAGCTTCCAGGGATCGGGAGGAAAGGCATCGCGTGATGGCGGCCTTCGTTCGCGAAGCATGCGGTCTTCTCCCTTCCGGTCAGAACGCCGACGCGCCTCTCAGCATCAGGTAGATCATGCCTCCACCGCCAGCGGCATAAAGAAGGCAGACGACGATGGTGTCGCGCATGACCTCGCCCTCGCGTCCGCTCGCCAGGCCGACCGTCGCCGCGCCCGCGATGATGTTGTGGGGGCTGATGATGTTTCCGATGCCGGCACCGAAATTCTGCGCGCCGTGCAGCACCGCCGCCGGGAGCGACAGGGCCGTGGCGGTGCTCCGCTGGAAGTCGCTGAACAGTATGTTCGATGAAGTCGCCGAGCCGGTCACGAAGGAGCCCAGCACACCGATGAAGGGCGCGAGGAACGGCCACAGCGCGCCGCTCGCGGCCGCGGCCTGCGCCAGGGTCTCGATCATGCCCGAATGCATCAGCACGCGCGAGAGCCCGAGCATGGCCGCGAGCGCAAGCGCCACCACGCCGAGCCGCCGGGCCGCGCCCGCCATCGCCGAGCCAAGCTCGGCCGGCGAGCGGCCGCGCAGCAGACCGCCGAGCATGAAGGCAAGGAAGAGCAGCGTCCCCGGATGATAGATCGGTTCCATGCGGCCGGAGAAGGCGCCGGACAGGCTCCATGCGATCTCGATGCCGCGCATCGCTTCGCGCACGGGCGGCACGAGGCGCGTGAGGACAATCAGCGCCAGCAGCAGCAGATAGGGCAGCGCGGCCCACGCCATCTCGCCGGCCGCCGGTCCCGGCCGATCGCCGCCGCCACCGCGGCGGCCGCCGGCGATCAGGGCGAAGAGGCTGCCGCCGATGATGGCGCCGCCCAGAGTCGGCAGCTCGGGGCCCACCAGCCAGGCCAGGAGCAGGAAGGGCGCGAGGAAGAGGAAGGCCGCAAGCGCCGGCCACAGCCAGTCACGCGGCCGCGTCCTGTCCGGCGATGCCATCATGAACACTGCTGCGGCCAGCATGCCGCCGAGCAGCGCGTGGAGAAGCGCCGCCGGCCGCGCCAGCTCGAGACCGGACAGGCCGCTGGCGGCCATCTGCGGCAGGATCGGCGTTCCCACCGCGCCGAAGGAAACGCCGGCGGCGTGGCCGATCAGGGCCAGCGTCACCGCCCGGACCGGCGCGAAACCCAGCCCGACGAGAATCGGCGCCGCAAGCGCCACGGGCGTCCCGAATCCCGCCACGCCCTCCATGAACAGGCCGAAGAACCAGGCCACGAGCAGGGCAAGGATGCGCGGATCGGACGAGATCCGCGAAAGGCCGCTGCGGATAGTTTCGAAGGCCCCCGAGCGTGCCTGCATCTCGTAGATGCAGAGCGCGGGGAAGATGATCCAGAGGATGGTGAGGGTGATGAACAGCGCCTCGACCATCGCGCCGCCGATCGCCATGCCCGGGCCGAGCTCGCGGTGCACATCCGTGCCGTGCCCGAAGACCGCGATCGCCAGCAGGAGCGCCGTGGCCAGCCCGAGCACGCCGGCGCTGGCCGCCCGCCACCGGAAGACGACCATGGCGGCGATGACGAGCCCTATCGGCAGGGCGGCGAGCAGGGCGTGCATTGCCGACGGTCACGTCCTGGTCGCGATCTTCTCGACGGACACCTCGTGCATCGCCCGGCCGCGCCCGGCAAAGGCCGTGATGTTGGCGATCGTCGTATCGGCGATGCTGGACAGCGCCTCCTTCGTGAAGAACGCCTGGTGTCCCGTGACCAGCACGTTGGGGAAGGTGAGCAGGCGCGCGAAGACGTCGTCGCGGATGAGATGGTTGGAGAGATCCTCGAAGAAGAGATCGGCCTCTTCCTCGTAGACGTCGAGCCCGAGGCTGCCGATGACGCCTTCCTTGAGCCCGCGAATGACGGCGCGGGTCTCGACCACGGCACCGCGGCTGGTGTTGATCAGCATCATCCCGCGCTTGAGCAGCGCCAGCGTCTCGCCGCGGATCATGTGGCGCGTGTCCGGCGTCAGCGGGCAATGCAGGCTCACGATGTCGGCGCGCGCGAAGAGCTCCTCGCGGGAGACATAGGTCATGCCCAGCGTCTCGCAGGCCGGATTGGCGACGATGTCGTTCCCGATCAGATCGCAGCCGAATCCGTTGAGGATGCGCGTCAGCACCTCGCCGATCTTCCCGGTGCCGACGATGCCGACGGTCTTGCCGTTGAGATCGAACCCCAGAAGGCCGTCGAGCGCGAAGTTCCCTTCCCGCACCCTGTTGTAGGCGCGATGGATCTTGCGGTTGAGCGCCAGGATCAGCGCGACCGTGTGCTCGGCGACGGCATGAGGCGAATAGGCCGGCACCCGCGCCACCTTCACGCCGAGATCGCGAGCCGCCTCCAGATCGACGTTGTTGAAGCCCGCGCTGCGCAGCGCCACGAGACGGACGCCCAGTCGCGACAGCTCCGCCAGGACGGGCGCGCCCAGCTCGTCGTTGACGAAGGCGCAGACCGCCGTCGAGCCCTGCGCGAGCGCCACGCTCTCCATCGAGAGCCGCATGTCGAGAAAGTGCAGCCGGTGCCCCTGACCCGCATTCGCCGCCTCGAGGAACTGCCGGTCATAGGGTTTGGTGCTGAACACGGTGACATCCAAAGATGGCACCTTGGGTTGACCCTTCGTCATGCGCAAAGCCCCTGCGGACATCGTTCTGCGGTTCCCGCACGGCAGGCTGGGGACCGAGGTGGACGAAAGGCGAAGATCACCGACGCGCGCCGGGGAGTACAGCGATATAGTGCGGCGCCTTGTCGAGCGCCGACCGGCCGGCGCGGGTGCGGGATTGATGACGCCGGGCAGCGCATTCTCCCGCCGCCTGCCGCGACGCCGGACTGTCGCGCCGTTCGAGCCGCGCCGCTCCAGCGGCGCTCTTCAACCGTCAAGCCAGAGGCGCCGCTGGAGCGGCGCGGCGCCAAGACAAGACCATCGTCCGTGACCGAGTCCGTTCCCGCACCGCGCCGCATCACGCCCGCCGAGCTGTTCATCGGCTTCGCCGGCATCGCCATCTCGGGCTTCGGCGGCGTCATGCCGTTCGCGCGGCGCATGATGGTCGAGCGCCGCCGGTGGGTCACCGCGGCGGAGTTCACCGACCTGGTGTCGCTGGGCCAGATCCTGCCCGGTCCCAACATCGTCAATGTCTCGATCTGCGTGGGATGGCGATTCGCCGGCGTGCCGGGAATTCTCGCCGCGCTCGCCGGCCTGGTCTTCGTGCCGTTCTGGATCGTCATCGGCTTCGGCATCGTGCACGCCACCTACGGCGACATCCCGCGCGTGCAGGGCGCCTTCGCCGGCATCGCCTGCGCCGGCGCCGGGCTGGTGATCGCCACCGGGCTCAAGATGGCGCGGCCGATGCTCGGCAACCTCCAGGCACTGGCCTTCATTGCCCTGGGTTTCCTCGCCATCGCCGTCATGCGCTGGCCGCTGGTGCCGGTCGTGCTGGTGCTGGCGGCGCTGTCGATCGTCGTCACGGCGTGGATGCGCGGGCGCCGATGAAGCTCGCCGACACGTTGCTGCTGATGCTCGGCCAGTTCGCGCTGATGTCGCTGTTCGCCATCGGCGGCGCCAACTCGGTGCTGCCTGAAATGCACCGTTTCGTCGTCGAGCAGCAGGGCTGGATCACGCACCAGAAATTCGCCGAGCTGTTCGGGCTGGCCCAGGGCGTGCCCGGCCCCAACATGCTGGTCGTCGCCCTGATCGGCTATCACGTCGCCGGCATTCCCGGCGCGCTGGTCTGCACCATCGGCCTGATCGGCCCCTCGAGCGTGCTGACCTATTTCGTCTACCGCGTCTGGGACCGCTTCAAGGGCTCGGCCTGGCGCGAGCTGATCCAGAGCGCCGCCGCGCCGGTCACGGTGGGCCTGGTGCTGGCTTCCGGCTACATCATCGCCCGTGGCGCCGCCGCCTCGTGGGTCGCCGTCGGCCTCACGGCGGCCGTCGCCGTCCTCACCGCCACGACCCGCGCCCATCCGCTGATCTGGCTGGCGATCGCCGCAGCAATGGGCGCGCTGGGTCTGGTATAGGATCGGCTCTTGCCTGTGGTCTGGCTTCAACTCCCTCTCCCCGCTTGCGGGGAGAGGGTTGGGGTGAGGGGCTGCATCGGATTGCGCACCGCCATCGTGCGCAACCTCAGTCGACCCCTCACCCCGACCCTCTCCCCGCAAGCGGGGAGAGGGAGGAAACGGAAGATGTGAGTGTGAAGAGGAGTCGAGAATGACCGAACCCTGCGACCTCAGCGCCGTCGAGCTGCGCCGAATGATCGGCAGGCGCAAGCTTTCGCCGGTCGAGCTGCTCGACTCCTGCTTCAAGCGCATCGGCGAGGTCAATCCGAAGCTCAACGCCTTCGTCGCGATGTGCGAGGACCGCGCCCGCGCCGAGGCGCGCGCCGCCGAGCGCGCGGTGATGGCCGGCGATCGCATCGGTCCGCTGCACGGCCTGCCGGTGGGCATCAAGGATCTGCAGGAGACCGAGGGCCTGCGCACCGTCTTCGGCTCGCCGCTGATGGCCGACAATATCCCCAACAAGGACGAGCGCACGGTGGCGGCGATCCGCCATGCCGGCGCCATCGTCGTCGGCAAGACCAACACGCCCGAATTCGGCGCCGGCGCCAACACCACCAACCCGGTCTATGGCCCGACGCGCAATCCGTTCGATCCGGCGCGCATCTGCGGCGGCTCCTCGGGCGGCTCGGCGGTGGCGCTGGCGACCTCGATGGTGCCGATCTGCAGCGGCTCCGACACCGGCGGCTCGCTGCGCATCCCCGCCGCCTTCTGCGGCGTCGTCGGCTTCCGTCCCTCGCCCGGCGTGGTGCCCAGCGAGCGCCGGCCGCTGGGCTGGACGCCGCTGTCGGTGCTCGGGCCGATGGGCCGCGACGTCGCCGACACCGCGCTGCTGATGAGCGCCATGGCCGCCTACGATCCGCGCGATCCGCTGTCGAAGCCGGTCGATGCTGCCTCCTTCGCCTCGCTCAAGCCGGTCGACCTGTCGTCGTTGCGCGTCGCCTTCTCGATCGATCTCGGCTTCGCCATCGTCGATGACCGCATTAGCGACGCCTTCAAGCACCGCGCCCGCAAGCTGGCGCCGATCTTCCGCACCGCGCAGTGGCGCGATCCCGACATGGGCCGCGCCAACGACGTCTTCGAGGCCTTGCGCGCCACCAACTTCCTCACCGCGCACCTGAAGCGCTACGAGCAGCACCGCGACAAGCTGGGCCCCAACATCGTCGCCAATGTCGAGCAGGGCCTGAAGATGACGCTGGCCGACGCCGCCGCGGCGCATGCCGAGCAGACGCGCGTGTTCCGCGCCTTCCAGGATTTCTTCCGCGACGTCGACGTGCTAATCACGCCCACCGTGGCGGTGCCACCCTTCCCGGTCGAGCAGCTCACCATCAAGGAGATCAACGGCGAGCCGCTGCGCACCTACTTCCACTGGCTGGCGATGACCTATGCCATCACCAACACCGGCCATCCGGCGATCTCGATCCCGTCCGGCCTCGATCCCACCGGCACGCCGCTGGGCCTGCAGATCGTCGGCCCGCACCACGGCGATCAGTTCGTGCTCGAGGTCGCCCAGGCGCTCGAGGCGCACCTCGCCGACGATGCCTCGATCGCCCGGCCGGTGCCGAACCTGGCGACGCTGTCGGCCTGACGGGCGCCCGCCGCCGCTCAGGTCCTCACGTCGCGTCGGGTCTCGGCCGTCTTGCGGATGGCGACGGGCGGCCACGACACCAGGACCTCGTATTCGCCCCGGTGAGTGTCGACGAAGCGGTCGATCGCCGCGCGCACGTTCTTGAAGTAGGTCGGATAGCCGTCCCAGCCGTAGTCGTCCCACACCAGGATGCCGCCGACGTCGAGCAGGCTCCAGGCCAGAATCGAATCGACGATGACGTCGTCGTGGAAATGGCCGGCATCGATGTAGCACAGATCGAAGCGCCGGCCGGCGGCCGCCAGCGCGACCAGCGTGGCGTCGCTGCGGCCCTTCAGCTTCTCGACGCGCGCGCCCAGCCGCGCCGTGTTGGCGTCGAAGCGGCGCTCGACCTGCGCCACGCCATCGTCGCGCTGATGCTCGTCGCCGCCGGCGAAGGAATCGACGCAGGCGATCTTGCTCCCGGCAAACATCTCGGCCATGAGCAGAGCCCAGCGACCCTCATAGGTGCCGACCTCGAGGATCGAGCGCACGCTGCGTCCCGGTGTCGCGATGTAGTGCAGCCACGCATCGACGACGAGATCGGTCGCCCATTCGGCGGTGAATTCGGCATCCGCCCACGCCGCCGCGGTCAGGTGCCGGCGCCGCTCCGCGAGGCCCGGCGCCTCACGCATGCCGCGGATGCTGGCGGCGTGGGCGTGCAGCAGCGGATGGCGGCCGCGCTTCCACAGGCCGCCCATCCGGGGCGCCATCGCGTGCAGCCACCACCACATGTCCGCCCCGTTGCTGCCGTCACCGAACAATACCACGTCGCGCCGCCGCAGTAGCGCGCCCTCCGCGAGCGGGCTAAATACCCGGCATTCGACGCACGGGGATGATCGCATGGCTGACACGGTTCTCGACCTGCTGGCGCGCGGTGCCGATTCGGCGCCGGCGATCGGTGCGCCCGAGCATCAGCCGCTCAGCTTCGCAGGCCTGCGCGACCTCGCGGCCAGGACCATGGTCGACCTCAACGCCATGGGCATCGGCCGCAACGACCGCGTCGCCATCGTGCTGCCCAACGGGCCGGAGATGGCGGCCGCCTTCATCGCCGTGGCGTCCTGCGCCACCACCGCGCCGCTCAACCCGGCCTATCGCGCCGAGGAGTTCGAGTTCTATCTCACCGACCTGAAGGCCAGGGCGCTGCTGATCCAGCAGGGCGAGGACTCGCCGGCGCGCGCCGTGGCGCACAAGCTCGGCGTGCCGCTGGTCGAGGTGGTGCCCGATCGCGCCCGGGGCGCGGGTGCCTTCACGCTGCGGCCCGAGAAGCCGATGGCCGGCAAGCCGGCGCTGCCCGGCAGGGCCGAGCCCGACGATATCGCGCTGGTGCTGCACACCTCGGGCACCACGTCGCGGCCCAAGATCGTGCCGCTGGCGCAGCGCAATGTCTGCGCCTCGGCGCGGCACATCACGCAGACCCTGTCGCTGACGCCTGCCGACGCCTGCCTCAACATCATGCCGCTGTTCCACATCCACGGCCTGATCGCCGCGGTGCTCTCCTCGCTGGCGGCCGGCGGCTCGGTGGTCTGCTCGCCGGGCTTCAACGCGCTGCGCTTCTTCGCCTGGCTCGATGAGGTGAAGCCCAGCTGGTACACGGCGGTGCCGACCATGCACCAGACCATCCTGGCGCGCGCCGAGCGCAACGCCGAGATCATCGGCCGCTGCAAGCTGCGCCTGATCCGCTCGTCCTCGGCCTCGCTGCCGCCGCAGGTGATGACCGAGCTCGAGACGGTCTTCGGCGCGCCGGTGATCGAAAGCTACGGCATGACCGAGGCGGCGCACCAGATGGCATCCAACCCGCTGCCGCCGCGCGCGCGCAAGCCGGGCTCGGTGGGCATCGCCGCCGGCCCCGAGGTCGCGATCATGGACCCGGAGGGCAACATCCTGCCCAGCGGCGCGCTGGGCGAGATCGTGATCCGCGGGCCCAACGTCACGTCGGGCTACGAGGCCAATCCCGCCGCCAACGCCAGCGCCTTCAGCAACGGCTGGTTCCGCACCGGCGATCAGGGGACCCTGGACGAGGAAGGCTATCTGCGCATCACCGGCCGGCTGAAGGAGCTGATCAACCGCGGCGGTGAGAAAGTCAGCCCGCTGGAGGTCGACGAGACCATCATGGATCATCCCGCTGTGGCGCAGGTCGTGACCTTCGCCATGCCGCACGACAAGCTCGGCGAGGAAGTCGCCGCTGCCATCGTGCTGCGCGAGGGCCAGAGCGCCACCGAGCGCGAGATCCGCGATTTCGCCGCCAGGAAGCTCGCCGACTTCAAGGTGCCGCGAAAGGTCGTGTTCCTGCAGGAGATCCCCAAGGGCGCAACCGGCAAGCTGCAGCGTATCGGCCTGGCGGAGAAGCTCGGCCTCGGAGCCTGACGTCATGCGTGTGCTGATCTTCGGTGCCGGGGCGATCGGCGGCTATCTCGGTGCGAAGATGGCGATGGCCGGCACCGACGTGACGTTCTTCGCGCGCGGGCCCCACCTCGCGGCGATGAAGGCCAACGGGCTAACGCTGATTTCCGAAGGCCAGACGCACACCGTGAAGGTGCCCTGCACCGACGATCCGACGGCGGCCGGACCGCAGGACTATGTCGTGGTCAGCCTCAAGGCGCACGGGCTGACGGCGGCGCTGCCGCAGATCGAGAAACTGCTGGGCCCCGACACCGCCATCGTCACGGCGATGAACGGCGTGCCGTGGTGGTACTTCTACAAGCACGGCGGCGAGTACGACGATCTGCGGCTGAAGAGCGTCGATCCTGATGGTTCGCTGTGGGAGCGGCTACATCCGCGCCGCGCCATCGGCTGCATCGTCTATCCCGCCGCCACCATCACCGCGCCCGGCGTGATCGAGCACACCTATTCCAACCGCTTCACGCTCGGCGAGCCCGACGGCTCGCGCAGCGAGCGCATCGCGGCCCTGTCGCAGGCGATGATCAAGGCCGGGCTGCGCGCGCCGGCGCGCCCGCGCATCCGCGACGAGATCTGGATCAAGCTGTGGGGCAACCTGTCGCTCAATCCGGTCTCGGCGCTCACCCACGCCACGCTCGACCTGATCACGTCCGATCCCGGCACGCGCGCGGTGGTCCGCGCCATGATGGTCGAGGCCCAGGCGGTGGCGGAGAAGACCGGCATCAGATTCGCCATCGATGTCGACAAGCGCATCGAGGGCGCCAACGAGGTCGGCGCGCACAAGACCTCGATGCTGCAGGACCTCGAGGCCAAAAAGCCGATGGAGATCGAGGCGCTGCTCGGCGCCGTGGTCGAGATGGGCGTGATCACTGGCCTGAAGACGCCGACCTGCGACACGGTGCTGGCCCTCGTGCGCCAACGCGCCAAGGTTGCGGGCGTGGCGTAGTTCGCCCTACCCTCCCCCGCGGAGGAAACAACCCGTCGTCCTGAGCGCAGCGAAGGACCTTGCGGTATCGCGGACATCGACCTGCGTCATGTCCGTTCGCATCACCGCAAGGTCCTTCGCTGCGCTCAGGACGACAGGAGCCGAAGTGGACCCATCCAGCAAACCCCAGGGCATCGACGGCCCGCCCGCGTGGCGCACGGCGTGGATCGTGCTGGGCATCCTGTCGATCTCCTTCGGCTCGCCGCTGCTGATCGTCGTGGGCATGAAGCCGATCCAGGAGGCGCTGGGCACCGACCGCTCGACCGTGGCGCTGGCCGGCTCCTTCGCCTGGTTCGGCACCGCCGCCGGCGGCATCCTGATGGGCTGGCTGGCCGACAAGATCGGCGTGCGCACCACCCTGGCCTTCGGCGCGATCATGGTGGCCTGCGGCCTGGCGCTCTCCTCGTTGGGGCCGATCTGGGCGCTCTATGTCGGCCACGGCCTGATGCTGGGCCTGCTCGGCAATGGCGCGATCTACGCGCCGCTGCTGGTCTATGTCAGCCGCTGGTTCGAGCGACGGCGCGGCACGGCGATCGCGCTGATCTCCTCAGGGCAGTACATCGCCGGCGTCGTCTGGCCCGCGCTGTTCGAGCGCGGCTTCAGCGCCTGGGGCTGGCAGAACGTGATGCTGGGCTATGCCGTGGTGATCGCCGCGGTGATCCTGCCCGCGACCCTGCTGCTCAAGCCGCTGCCGATCGCCGCCGTGCCGCATCCGACCCGAGGTGGCCGGGCCGCGCAGGGCCACCGCATCGCCGGCATCCATCCCACCGTCGCCCAGGTGATGCTCTGCATCGCCGGCTTCTTCTGCTGCATCCCGATGGCGGTGCCGCAGGCGCATCTCGTGGCCTTCTGCAGCGACATAGGCATCGTCGCGGCGCGCGGCGCGATGATGCTCTCGGTGATGCTGGCCGCCGCCTTCGTCTCGCGCCAGCTCTGGGGCGTGCTGGCCGACCGCATCGGCGGCCTGCGCACGGTGCTCGTCGGCGCGATCTGCCAGGCGATCTGCATCAGCGGCTTCCTGCTGACCCAGGACGAGACCGGGCTGTTCTTCGTCGCCGCCGCCTTCGGCCTGGGCTTCTCCGGCATCATCCCCGCCTACTCCGTGGCGGTGCGCGATCTCTTCTCGGCGTCGCAGGCGTCGTGGCGCATTCCGCTGACCCTGTCGACGGCGCAGGCCGGCATGGCCTTCGGCGCCTGGTTCGCCGGCCGGCTCTACGACCATTACGGCACCTACGCGCCGGCCTTCGGCAGCGGCATCGCCTTCAACGTGCTGAACATCCTGATCATCGGCTCGCTGGTGCTGCTGCTGGCCGGCGCGCGAAGAAAGCCGGCTTGACGACGGACCTCGCTATAGTTAACTAATGCGTTAACTACAGGAGCGAGCCATGAGCAGCATCACGCTTGCGACGCCCTCGGACAACGAGCTGTCGATCTCGCGCAGCTTCGACGCGCCGCGCGACAGGGTTTTCGCCGCCATCTCCACGCCCGACGCCATCCGGCGCTGGCTCAACGGCCCACCCGGCTGGACGATGACGGAGTGCGCGATCGAGCCCAGGGCCGGCACCGCCTACCGCTTCGCCTGGCGCAACGGCGAGGATGGCCCGACCATGGGCCTGGGCGGCACCATCACCGAAGCGATCGTGCCGCAAAAGCTGGTGGCGACCGAGAAATTCGACGAGCCCTGGTATCCCGGCGAGGCGCTGGTCTCGCAGACGCTCAGCGAGTCCGACGGCAGGACCACGCTCACCATCACCATCCGATATCCCGGCAAGGAAGTGCGCGACGGCGTGATGGGCTCCGGCATGACCACCGGCATGGAAATGAACTACGACCGCCTCGCCGCCCTGCTTGCGACCGGGTAGCGACCTGGAATCAGCGAAGCCCGGATTCCTCGCTGCGCTCGGAATGACAGATGCTGCAGGCTGTCATCCCGAGCGCGGCGAGGGATCCAGAAGGCCGCAGAATGGAAGAGCGATCACAGGTTCCGCGGATTGCCCTTCAGGATCTTCAGGCGGATGCCGGTGCCGGATTTCTCGGTGAAGGTGACGTCGTCGCCCGCCACCTCCACGGTGAAGCACGCCTTGTCCTCCTTCGGATAGACGAAGCAGACCTGATCGCCCTCGACCGACCATTTGCCGGTGGTGAGCTCGCTGTCCTCCATTGTCTTGACCGTGCCGTCCGGCTGGTAGAACTCCGCGTAGTCCTTGCCGCCCACCTTGCCGGCGACGGTGTTGCCGACCAGCTGGCCCCACGCCGCCATGCCGGTGACCTTGCCGGCCGGCGAGGAGGGCGCGGTCGGGGGCGCGGCATCCTGCATCACGAGCTGCATGCAGCCCCGTACGACGCCACGCAGGCTCTCCAGGGCTTTCGCCTGGTCGGCGGGCAGGGTCGCCGGATCGAGCCTGCTGCCCTTGGCGCGCGCCTCGTCGGACGCCTTCATGACGGTGACGGTCAGTGCCCGATCGCCCGCCGCGGTCTTCTCGCCGACGCAGCCGCAGAACTTGGGAACGTCGGGGAAGGTCTTCGCAGCCGGGTCGCTGTTCAGGCTGGTCTGACAGTACTCGACCACCTCGTTGGCGCCCGCCTTCGCCGACAGCCCGATCGCCAGCACGCCGGCGGCCAGCGCCGGCATCCATCGCTGCATACCCATGATCCACGCTCCTTGTTGACGCAGCGACGCTGCCTGCGAAGCGCGTGCCGATCAAGCGGCGCCTTGATGATTCAGGGGAACGTCAGATCGGCGTAAGGATAGAAGCGCTTGAGGTCGACATTCTCGTAGGGCAGCGCGTCGAGCCGCACCGTGCCGAGGAATGGCTCGCTCGGCTCGACCAGCAGGATGGTCTTCGCGAAGCCGCTGTCGTCGAAGCCGCGCCGGAAATGCACGCGCGACTTGATGGCGAAGACCTTGAAGCGCGCCAGGTCGAGACCGAACCCGGTGATCTGCGACGGCTCGGTGACCTGTGCCAGGTAGCGGCTGATAGCCACGCAATTGCCCTTGCCGAAATCGACCGCGCCGCCATGCGGCGAAACCAGGCGCACCGTGCCCGTGATGCGCACCGGCTCGCCGGCCGATTCATCGACGCGGCCGCCGATCATGCGGTCGAACGGATCGCCCGGCTTCATCTTCTGCAGCGCGTCGGCCGCCTCGGCGTCGGCGATGGTGGCGAAGAGCACGTCGCGCAGGTCCTGCGCGATGACCTCCTTCAGGATCCAGGTCGCGTAGCCCGAGCGGTCGCTGTGGTCGGCGAGCACGACGGGCGCCTCGCCGCGCTTGACCGCCTGCCCGGCCAGCGCGACGCCCTCCGCTATGAGATGCACCCTGGCCGCGCCGACCAGCGCCTTGCGCTGCCGCCAGATCGCCTGCGCCATGTCATCGGCGATCTTCCTCGCCAGATCGGGCTTGTCGTTGGTCAGCACCTGCACGGTGATGCCGACATCCGGTACGTCGGCCCACGGGAAGCCGAACATGAAGTTCACATAGACGTCGGGCTCGCGCGCCTCCCAGGTCAGCGCGCGCTGCACCAGGTCCATCCACGGCGAGGCGCCGGTCCATTGCAGCACGGTCGCGGTGATGATCGGCACCTTTACAGTAACCGTCGAGGGCTTGTAGTCGCCGCGGATGGCGCGCACCAGCATGCGCCCGGCGCGTTCGCCCTGCAGGTGCATGTCGTAGTGCGGGAAGTACTTCACGCAGAACGCCATGTCGGCGTGGCGCAGGAATTCCTCGTCCTCGTTGGCGTGCGGATCGAAGGTCGCGGCGATGAAGGCCCTGGGCCCGATCACCGCGCGCACGCGCCGCGCCAGCTCGGCTTCGGGCCTGGGGACCCCGCGCACGCCCATGGCGCCGTGGATGCACAGATAGGCGCCGTCGAATGGCCCGCGCGCCTTGAGCTCCTCGACCATGCGGCCGGTGAAGCGCTCGAACGCCTCCGCCGTCACCCAGCCCGAGCCGGTGCCCGTCTTCGGCCAGCCCGGCGACTCGATGCCGACCAGCTCGACATCGGCATGCTCGCGCGCGAGCTTCACGAAGCCGCCCATATAGGCCCTGGGATCGTGCGACAGCAGCGCCTCGTCGCGCATCGGCGAGCCGGGATAGATGAAGTCCTCGACCGTGGTGTCGTTCTTCAGGAACGTCACCGTCTCGTGCGAGAACTGCATGACGGCGATACGCATCGATCAATCTCCCATTTCTGTCATCCCGAGCGCAGCGAGGGATCCAGGGCCGGCCTGAATCCCTCGCTGCGCTCGGGATAACAGCAATGTGCTAGTAATCCGCCTTGTCGTCGACCGCGTGGCCGCGCTTGGGCACCAGGATGGTGCGCTCGAAGCTGATGAACACCGTGCCATCGGCCTTGCGGCCCGTCGTGCGCACGCTGACCACGCCCTGCGTCGGCCGCTTCGCCGATTCGCGCTTGTCCAGCACCTCGGACTCGGCATAGAGCGTGTCGCCGACGAAGACCGGCTTCGTCAGCTTGATGTCGGTCCAGCCGAGATTGCCGATCGCCTTCTGGCTGACGTCGCTGACGCTCATGCCGACGACGATCGACAAGGTCAGGCACGAGTTCACCACCGGCCGGCCGAACTCCGATTTCGCGGCATAGGCCTTGTCGAAATGCAGCGGGTGCTGGTTCATCGTCAGCAGGGTGAACCAGGTGTTGTCGCTCTCGGTGATCGTACGGCCGGGACGATGCTCGTAGACGTCGCCCTTCTGGAAATCCTCGTAATAGCGGCCGAACTGCTCGCGATAGCGCTGCTGTCCGACCTCTTTGGACGTCTTCGCCATTGGCCTCATCCTATCGAATCTGTCATCCCGGGCGCAGCGAGGGATCCAGGGGCAGTCTAGATCCCTCGCTGCGCCCGGGATGACAGGTACATCGCGTCATGCTCGCCCAGCAGCGGCTCGCGGTAGAGCGGCTGCGATGGTTCGTCCCTGAAGCGCACCACGGGCGCGAGATGCTTGCGGCCCATCTCGTCGGTCACGATCATGCCGCGCTTCTTCAGATTGGCATCCTCGATCGCCTCGGGCAGCGTATTGACCGGGCCGTAGCAGACGTCGAGCGTCGACAGGTACTCCATCCAGTGCGCCAGCGGCCTGGAGCGGAACGTCGCCTCGAGGAATTCCATCACTGGTTTCTGGTGCGCGCCGGGCCATTCGCAGAGCGGCGCGAGATCCGGCCGACCCAGGGCGCCCAGGAGGTTCTGCACGAACTTCATCTCCTGCCCGGCGAGCACCAGCTGGCGGCCGTCGGACGTGTCGTAGATGCGATAGAAGGCCGAGCCGCCTGTCGTGCGCTGGTTCTTCACGTCGGGCTGCGTGCCGTCGGTGAACGGCGCGCCGACGACATTGGCGCAGGATGCCATCAGCGCCTCGTGCATCGAGACGTCGATGTAGTCGCCCTTGCCGGTGCTGACGCGGCGCAGCAGCGCCATCAGCACGCCGGCCAGGCCGTGCAGGCCACTCACCACGTCGGCGGCAGGAATGCCGGGAATCGCCGGCCTTCCGTCGTCGCCCAAGGTGAGGCTCAGCACGCCGGTCATCGCCTCGAGCGCGAGGTCGTGCGCGGCGCGGCCGGGATAGGCGCCGTCCTGGCCGAAGGCGGAGATCGAGCAATAGACGATGCCCGGGTTCTTTGCCTTCACCGCCTCGTAGCCGATGCCGAAGCGCGCGGCGACGCCGGGGCGGAACGACTCGACCAGCACGTCGGCCTCGCATGCCAGCCGGAACAGGTCGGCCCTGCCCTGCTCGCTCTTGAGGTCGATCACCACGCTCTTCTTGCCGCGCGCCATGTTGCGGAAGAACACCGATGTGCGCTGGTCCGGCGGCCTGATGTGGCGGCCGGGATCGCCCTCGCCCGGCGGCTCGACCTTGATCACCGTGGCGCCGTGATCGGCCAGCGCGGTGGTGAGGTACGGCCCCGGCAGGAACCAGGACAGGTCGACGACCTTGATGCCTTGGAGCTTCATGACAGGTCCTTGCTCCCTCTCCCTGCGAGCGGGGAGAGGGTCGGGGTGAGGGGTTGCATCAGGTTGTGCACGACGATGGTACGTCACTCGAATCAGCCCCTCACCCTAACCCTCTCCCCGCTCGCGGGGAGAGGGAACATGATCAGGATACATACGTGATGGTGTCCGCACCGAGCGGCGAGCAGGCGGCCTGTGACGGACGCTCGCCGTCGATGCGCAGGGGATTGGCGATCACGCGCAGCGTGCCTTTCGTCGGATGCGGCACCTCGGAGACCATGCCGGAGCCGCGCACGAAGGGACTGTCGAGTGCCTGGTCGAGGCGGTAGACCGGTGCTGCCGGCAAGAGGCCGTTGAGCAGGCTCAGCCACTCGGCCGTGGTGCGCGTTCGGAACGTGGGATCGAGCGCATCGGTCAGCGCCGCGCGGTTGACGGCGCGGGTGTTGGGGTCGGCGAAGCGCGGGTCGTCGAGCAGATCGCGCCGCCCCATCACCTCGACCAGCGACAGCCAGAATTTCTGCGTCATGCACATGACGAAGATCCAGCCGTCCCTGGTCGGAAATGTCTGCACCGGCGCCAGCGCCAGATGCGCGCTGCGCGGCACGCGTGGCGAGACATCGCCCTCGTTGAGATACCAGGTGCCGGGATAGGTGAGCTGGTGCAGCGCGACGTCGAACAGGCAGGTCTCGACGTCGCAGCCCTGCCCTGTGCTGCGTGCGCGCAGCAGGCAGGACAGCAGGCCGACGGCGCCGGTCAGCCCGCTCATGCTGTCGATCAGCGACACGCCGACCCGCGTCGGCGCGCCCTCCGGATCGCCGGTGAGCTCCATCAGCCCGGCCTCGGCCTGCATCAGGAAATCGTAGCCCGGCCAGTCGGCGCGCTCGCCGGAACGGCCATAGGCGGAGATGTGCAGGCAGACGATCGCCGGCTTCAGATGCTTCAGCGCCGCGTAGTCGATGCCGAGCTTCGCCGGCTGCGTGCCGCGCAGGTTGTTCACCACGCAGTCCGCGGTCCCCACCAGCGACTCGAATTGCCGGCGGCCTTCTTCGCTCTTGATGTCGAGCGTCACGCTCTTCTTGCCGAGGTTCCACGCCTGGAAGTACTGGCTGTCGTCCTTGCCCAGCCTGTGCGGCCCGACCTGGCGCGACGGATCGCCTTCGGGCGGCTCGATCTTGATCACCTCGGCACCGAGCTCGGCGAGAAACATCGTGCCGTAGGGCCCGGCACCGAACTGCTCCAGGGTCAGCACGCGGATGCCGGCGAGCGGCTTGGCGTTCATATGGACGCGTGCCTCTTCGTCCATTGGCGGGCGATGATCAGGCGCTGCATCTCGTTGGTCCCTTCGCCGATGCAGGTCAGCGGCGCGTCGCGGTAGAGCCGCTCGATGTCGTATTCCTTCGAATAGCCATAGGCGCCGTGGATGCGCATCGACTCGGTGCTGTTCTCCAGCGCCGCCTCGGAGGCAAAGTACTTCGCCATGCCCGCCTCCATGTCGCAGCGCTCGCCGCGGTCGAAGGCGCCAGCGGCGTCGAGCGTCAGCAGCCGCGCGGCGCGCGCCCGCGTCGCCATCTCGCCGATCTTCAGCGCGATCGCCTGGTGCTCGATGATCGGCTTGCCGAAGGTCTGGCGGATCTGCGCGTAGTCGGTGGCGAGCTTCAGCGCGCCCTCGGCGATGCCGACGCCGCGCGCCGCGACGTTGATGCGGCCAAGCTCCAGCCCGCCGGCGACCTGGGTGAAGCCGCGGCCCTCGACCTCGCCGATCAGATGATCGGCCGGGATGCGGTAGTCCTGGAAGATCAGCTCGCCCGAATCGATCGACTTGTAGCCGAGCTTCTCAAGCTTGCGGCCCACCGTGAAGCCCGGCCCCTTGGGCGCGATGAACAGGCTCATGCCGGTATAGCGCGGGCTGGCCTCGGCGTTGGTCTTCACCAGCAGCGCGAAGCACGAGCCTTCGATGCCGTTGCTGATCCAGGTCTTGGTGCCGTTGATGACGTAGTCGCCGCGCTCGCGCCGCGCGGTCATGCGGATCGCCTGCAGGTCGGTGCCGGCATTGGGCTCGGTCAGCGCCAGCCCGCCGCGGATCTCGCCGCTGGCGAACTTCGGCAGCCACTGGCGGCGCTGCGGCTCGGTGCCGAACTTCTCGACCGCCAGCGCCAGCATCAGGTGCGAGTTGAAGATGCCGGTGAGCGCCATCCACACCGAGGAGATGCGCATGACGATCCGGGCATAGGTCGTCGCCGGCAGGCCGAGCCCGCCGTACTCCGGGCTGACCGTGGCGCCGAACAGGCCGAGCGCCTTCATCTGCTCGACCAGCTCGGCCGGCCATCGATCGGAGTGATCGAACTCCTTGACGCGCGGCGCCACCTCGCGGTCGACCCACTTGTCGATGCTCGCCAGAAGCTGCGCCTCGTCATCCGGATCGATGCTGCGCACGGCCGTCCTCCAAATTTGTCCGGACAATCTATTTTCATCGTTGAACGGCTGTCAATCCGCGCCGTATCTTATCCGGACAAATCATGGCCATGCCCGCCCCACGCGATGCCGCGCCGCTGCATCTGAAGGTCGCCGACGCGCTCAGGCGCGAGATCGAAAGCGGCGCGCTCGCCATCGGCGCGCGGCTGCCGACCGAGGAAGTGCTCGGCCGCCGCTTCCGCGTCAGCCGCCACACGGTGCGCGAGGCGCTGCGCCGGCTGCGCGACGAAGGCCTAGTGGCCTCGCGCCAGGGCGCCGGCACGACGGTGGTGCGCCACGCCGGCCAGGCGCTCTATGTACACTCGGTGTCCTCCGTCGAGGAGCTGCTGCAATACGCCACCGAGGCGCGCTTCGAGGTCGACAAGAGCGCGGTGGTGACGGCCGACGCGGCGCTTGCCCGCCGTCTGGGCTGCAGGCGTGGCGAGCGTTGGCTGCGCGTCGAGGGCTTCCGCCACGTCGAGGGCCAGGCGCGGCCGATCTGCTGGACCGAGGTCTTCGTGCTCGCCGCCTACGCCGGCGTCGGCCTGCGCATCGGCCGCGCCCCGGGCACGATCTATTCCTGGATCGAGAAGATGTACGGCGTGCGCGTCGCCGAGGTCGAGCAGGTGATCTCGGCGGCGCCGACGCCCAGGGCGATCGCCGAAGGCCTCGGCACGCGCGCCGGCAGGCTGGCCATCGCCATCCGCCGCGCCTACCGGCTGGCCGACCGCCAGCTGGTCGAGGTCGCCTTCAACCTCCACCCCGCCGAACGTTTCACCTACGCCATCAAGCTGCAGCGCAAGCAATGACGGGCGCGGGGCGGCGAGAAACGACACGCGTAGGGGTGGAAATACTGCCTCTCTCCGTAGGACGAAAGCCCCGTCGGCGACAACCGTAGGGGTTTAAATCGGCTTCCCGCACGCCCTGTCATAGCCTTCCCGCGGGGGCACGGTTGAGTCTTGCGCGCCCGATCCACGGCGCCGCGCCGTGCCCCGATGAAGCGGAACGCGCATGGCCGGCAGAATCTGGATCCCACCCTACAAGCCGCTTGGCGTGAGCACACAGGCCGTGCCCGGCGGCGGCTATCTCAATATCGACGCCATTGCCGGCCAGTTCGGCCCCTCGCCGATGCTGCAATTCGGCCTGCAGGCCGCCGAAGGTGCCGCCGGTGTCGCCATCGTGCTGTCCGAGCACCTCGCGGGCGACAACGAAGCCATCGTCAAGGGCGCCGATTCGCGCCTGGGCGAGGCCGAGCAGACACTGCTGTTCGATCCGCAGACTGGCTACCTCAACCTGCAGGGCCAGGAAGCGCTGACCAAGGCGCCGGCGGTCATCGACGCC
This sequence comes from Alphaproteobacteria bacterium, assembly GCA_019635875.1. Taxonomy (NCBI): domain Bacteria; kingdom Pseudomonadati; phylum Pseudomonadota; class Alphaproteobacteria; species Alphaproteobacteria bacterium. The sequence goes on along the minus strand of JAHBYP010000004.1, from coordinate 7,427 downwards.
TACCGCGAGGCCCAGACGCGCGAGATGGCGACCATGGTCGACGACGACCAGCGCCAGATGCTGCACGACCTCAGCGAGCGCCGGCTGGCGAGCTTCAGCACCCAGGTCGAGCGCCACAGCGCCGCCGAGCGGTTGCGCTGGTACGACCAGGCCGGCGAACGGCGCATCGCGCAGATGCAGGCCGACGCCCGTCTGCACTGGAGCGACGACGCAATGCTGCGCCGCGCCCTGGGCACGACGCGCGCGGAGGTCAACGAACATGCCGAACGTCACCACTGGGACTCCGCGCTGACCGAGGCAACGCTGCGCCGGCAGACCAGTCGCATGCTGGTGTCGGCGATCGAGGCCGCGGTCGAGCGCGACCCTGAGCGCGCGCCCTGCGCGCACGCTACGAACAGCATATCGAGGCATCCGACCGAGCCTCCCTCGACGCGCTGCTCGCCGAAGCGCAGACACGCGAGCACGCCCGGCAGGCGAGCGCGGAGATCCTGAACGCCACGCCGCCGGACGGCGAACCGTCTGTGGCGCAGCGGCGCCTGGGACAGGCCGAGGCGATCGCCGATCCGGCCGTACGCGCCGCCACCATCCGCACCCTGCACAGCGCCGCCGTGGCCGACGAGGCCCGCGCCCAGACCCTGGCCGAGCAGGTGCAGGAGCGCGTGCTGCAGGACGGCCTGACCGACCCCGCGCAGATCCCGATCCGCGAGTGGGTGGCGCTCGATGCGGAACGCCGCCAGGCGATCGAGGACCAACTCCACGCCATCAAGCGCGGCCTGCAGCTCGCCAACAAAATGCTGCCAGCCAAGCTGCCCGACGCCGCCCGCTGGCGCGCGGGCTGTCCTGGGCGCTGGAGCGCACCATGAAGGTCGGCGGCGCGGTCGGCCTGTCGACCGCGGCCAGCGGAACCGCGACGACCCGCAACGAAACCGGCATCCCTTGCCCCACGGCTGGCCGTCGTCACTGGTTGCGCAACCGCCGCACATGGGGATATCAGAGCCGTCATGACCGGGGATGAATCAGGCGTGCAGGTCGACGTCCATCGCTCCGAGACCCTGAGCTGGGCAATGTACTTGCGTTGCCCGGACGCACGGCTCGCTCCCTACGTCACCGATTACCAGGGCTATCGCGAACGCTCGCAGGCACAAATGCGCCGTTTGCAGGTGCCGTTCGCCGGCGCGCCGATGATCGTCAGCCTCGGGCCGTCGATCGACGTCATCACCGGCGATCGACCAGCGGAGCGTGGAATCCATCGCAGCTTCCTGGCGGGCCTGCATGACGTGCATGTCTTCACCGAGTACCAGGGTGAGCAGCTCGGCGTCCAGGTGAACTTCACCCTGCTTGGCGCCTATCGCTTCCTCAACGTCGCCATGTCGGACATCGCCAACCGCTGCGTGGCGCTGGGCGACCTCGTGGGCGATGCCGAGGCGGACAGGCTGGTCGAGCGACTCCGCCACGCGCCGGACTGGCCGGCACGTTTCGACGTCATGGACCGATTCCTGCTCGAGCGCTTGAAACGCGGACGACCCATGTCGCCAGACATCGCCTGGGCGCTGAAGATGCTGCAAGCGAGCAACGGCGCACGCTCGGTCGGCACTCTAAGCCGCGATCTCTCTTGCAGCCGCAAGACCCTCATCCAGCGATTCCATGCGCAAGTGGGCCTAAGCCCCAAGGCGGTCGCCAATATCCTGCGTTTCTCACACGCGGTGGACCGCATCCGCGTGGCCGATGAGGAACGATTGGCCGAGCTCGCGCTCGCCTGCGGTTACTGCGACCAAGCTCATTTCAATCGAGATTTTCGCCGCTACTCCGGGTGCACCCCGAGCGCCTTTCGTGCCGCTCTGCTGCCGGAGAGCGGCGGTGTGGGCGGGTAAAATTCATCCAAGACCGGTGACGCCCCTCTGCCCTAGTTGTGCTGCCATCCTTTCCCGAGACGGAGAGATCCATGGCCGACAGAGCGAGCGTCCCCAACATCTTCCCCAGTCTCCGCTACGAGAACGCGCCCGCGGCGATCGAGTGGCTGAGCAAGGCCTTCGGCTTCGAGAAGCGCTTCGTGGTGCCCGGCGAGAACAACACCGTGGCGCACGCCCAGCTCTGCCTCGGCGCCGGCCTGATCATGATGGGCTCTGCCCGCGAGCCGGATCCCAAGAATCCGTGGGCCACGGCGCGCCTCGGGACGTATGTCGCCGTCGCCGATATCGATGCGCACTACGCGCGGGCCCAGGCTGCCGGCGCGGTGATCGAGCGGCCGCTGGCCGACACCGAGTACGGATCGCGCGAGTACTCGGCGCGCGACTGCGACGGCCACCTGTGGAGCTTTGGCTCCTACGACCCCTACGCGAAGGGGCAAATGGAACAGATCCCCGCGAAGCGCTCCGGGATCTTCCTCCCGCCAAGCGAGGGTCGTTCGTATCCGATGGGACGCATCAGCGCCGTCTTCAAGGCGGACGGAGACGAGACCGAGCGGCGCTACTCCATCTCCGAATGGTGGCTGGATCCCCGCACGCAGGGTCCCGGGGCGCATTCCCACGCCGAGGACGACATCTTCTACGTCATCGAGGGAACGATGAGCGTTCTCGTCGGCGATCGCTGGATCGACGCCACCAAGGGCTCCTTCGTCCTCGTGCCAGGTGGAGTGCTCCATGATTTCCAGAACCGAAGCCCCAGCCGTGCCGGCGTCCTGAACTTCTCGATCCCCGGCGATTTCGAGGAGCAGATGCCGGCGATCGTGAATTGGTTCGAGGAGAACCCGCCGAAGGACACGCGGTAGCTCCGCTCAATGTCATCGCGCGAGCGAAGGGACGAGCTGCGACAGGGGCAAGCGAGAGGCACGCCGGCGTAGCGGAGCCTGCCGGGCATGGTGGTTCTGACGGCGCTGGTCGGCGTCCTTGTCTGATCGGGACCGCCGGCGTCCCGCCGGCATCATGAGCCGGCGGGACGCCGGCGCACCCAAAGACGGCATGTCGCTTGCAACGTGCCGGTCCGGATGGATAGGTTAAGGCTTCGATGCTCCGCTTCCTTCTCCGCCGCTTTGTCGTGGCACTGCTGGTCGCCGCGACCGTCCTGACGCTCGCGTTCATGCTGACCCGGCTGTCGGGTGACCTGGCGATCTCGATCGCCGGCGCCAACGCCACGCAGGCCGACGTGGAGCTGATCCGCAAGGCCTACGGGCTGGATCGGCCGGTCTACATCCAGTTCGTCGACTGGGTGGGCCGCGCCCTGATCGGCGATTTCGGCGAAAGCTTCTTCTTCAGGGCGCGCACCGCCCAGCTGATCGGCGAGCGCATGCCGGTGACCATCACGCTGGGGCTGACCGGCCTCTTGATCGCGCTGGTCGTGTCGATCCCGCTGGGCATCGCCGCGGCGGTCAACGAGAACACCTGGATCGACCGCGTGGTGCAGTTCGTCGCCCTGCTCGGCCAGGCCATGCCCGGCTTCTGGCTCGGGCTGATCCTGATGATCACCTTCGGCCTGCAGCTGGGCTGGCTGCCGATCTCCGGCACCGGCTCGTGGGAACACTATGTGATGCCCGGCGTGGTGCTGGCCTTCACGGCGATCCCGGCGCTCACGCGTCTGACCCGCGCCGGCATGATCCAGGCGATCGGCTCCGACTATATCCGCACCGCGCGCGCCAAGGGCCTGTCGCGCGCCTCGATCCTGCTGAAGCACGCGCTGCGCAACGCGGCGATCCCGGTGGTCGCCATCGCCGCCGTGCAGCTGGGCTTCATGCTCGGCGGCTCGATCGTCATCGAATCGGTCTTCGCCCTGCACGGCGTCGGCTTCCTCGCCTGGGAGAGCATCGGCAAGAACGACTTCCCGGTGGTGCAGGCGGTGGTCCTGGTGCTGGCGGTGATCTACGTCGCGCTCACCATGCTGGCCGACATCCTCAACGCCGTGCTCGATCCCCGGCTGCGCACCGCATGACGACGATGACCACCATCGCCGCGCCGCGGCGCGGCTGGCGCGCGGCCGGCACCTGGATCGGCGCGGTGATCGTCGGGCTGACGCTGTTCGCGGCGATCTTCGCCCCGTGGATCAGCCCGCACGACCCCTATGCGCAGGATCTCGGCAAGCGCCTGCTGCCGCCGTTCTGGATGGACGGCCACAATCCCATGCACTTCCTCGGCACCGACCAGATCGGCCGGGATTATCTCTCGCGCCTGATCTACGGCGCGCGCATCTCCATGCTGATCGGCATCGGCGTCACCATCACCTCGGCGATCATCGGCATCGCCATGGGCGTGCTGGGCGGCTTCGTCGGCGGCAAAGTCGACGACGCCGTGCTGTTCGCCATCACCACGCGCCTGTCGATCCCGGTCGTGCTGGTGGCGCTGGCCGTGGTCGGGCTGATGGGCAGCTCCTTCACGCTGCTGGTGCTGACCCTGGGGCTGCTGCTGTGGGACCGCTTCGCCGTGGTGGCGCGCAGCACCACCATGCAGGTGCGCAATCTCGACTTCGTCTCCGCCGCCTGGTGCGCGGGCTGCTCGCGCTTCCATATCCTGTGGCGCGAGATCCTGCCCAATATCGCCTCGCATCTCGTGGTCGTCGCCACGCTGGAGATCGCGCTGGCCATCCTGCTCGAGGCGGCGCTGTCGTTCCTCGGCCTGGGCGTGCCGCCGCCGCTGCCGTCCTGGGGCCTGATGATCTCCGAGGCCAAGGAGTACATGTATTTCAGCCCGTGGGTGATCATGATCCCCGGCATCTCGCTGTTCGTGCTGGTGCTGGGCATCAACCTGCTGGGCGACGGCCTGCGCGACCAGTTCGGCACGAGTACGCAGTGATGCAGGGCTGTCGCGGATGTCCCATCCTCTTACCTTCCCCCGGAGGGGGAAGGTGGCGCGCGAAGCGCGACGGATGGGGGATGCTTCAACGCATTCGGTGTCCGTCTTCAACATCCCCCATCCGCCCTGCGGGCACCTTCCCCCTCCGGGGGAAGGTAAGATTTCAGGGCGAGCAATGACCGCGCTGCTGGAGGTAGAAGGGTTGCGCGTCGAGTTCGGCGCCAATGTCGCGGCCGTGCGCGGCGCGTCGCTCACGGTGGCGCGCGGCGAGACCCATTGCCTGGTGGGCGAGTCCGGCTGTGGCAAGTCGGTCTCGGCGCTGGCGATCATGAACCTGCTGGCGCGCGGCGGCAGGCGTGGCGCCGACAGGCTCTCCTTCGCCGGCATCGACCTGCGCGGCATGAGCGACCGGGAGATGGCGAAGCTGCGCGGCGATCGCATGGCGATGATCTTCCAGGAGCCGATGACCTCGCTGAACCCCGCCTACACTGTGGGCTCGCAGATGGCCGAGGTGCTGACGCGCCATCGCGGCACGAAGCGGCGCGCCGCGCTCGACCGCGCCGCCGAGCTCCTGGGCCGCGTCGGCATCACCGCGCCCGGCATGCGGCTGGGCCAATTCCCGCACCAGCTCTCGGGCGGATTGCGGCAGCGCGTGATGATCGCCATGGCGCTGATGTGCGATCCCGAGCTGCTGATCGCCGACGAGCCGACGACGGCGCTCGACGTGACGGTGCAGGCGCAGATCCTGCGCCTGCTCGCCGGTCTGCAGCGCGACCTCGGGCTGGCCATCCTGCTGATCACGCACGATCTGGGCGTCGTGGCGCGCGTCGCCCATCGCGTCTCGGTGATGTACGCCGGCGAGGTGGTCGAGAGTGCGGCGACAGCCGATCTGTTCGCGCGGCCGACACATCCCTACACGCGCGGGCTGCTCGAATGCGTACCGGTTCCCGGCAAGGTCAGGCGCGACCAGCCGCTGGGCTCGATCCCCGGCGTGGTGCCAAAGGTGTCGCCCGGCTTCGCCGGCTGCGGCTTTCGCGACCGCTGCTCGCAGGCCACCGACATCTGCGCCGGCGACATCCCGCGCCATCGCGCCGGCAGCGACCACGAGTACCTCTGCCGCCTGCCGCAGGACTGGATGCGTGCGGCATGATCGCGCTCGCCAAATACCTTCCCCCGGAGGGGGAAGGTGCCCGAAGGGCGGAAGGGGGATGTCGAAGCCGGACACCTGTCGCGTTGAGGCATCCCCCATCCGTCGCTCCGCGCCACCTTCCCCCTCCGGGGGAAGGTAAAGAGGAAAAGGCATGACCGCGCCCGCCATCGAAGTGCGCGGGGCGCGGCGGACGTTCCGGGTGAAGGGCGGCATGTTCCAGCCCGACAGGCATGTCGTGGCGGTCGACGACGTGTCCTTCGCCGTGCCGGCGGGCGGCGTGCTGGGGGTCGTCGGCGAATCCGGCTGCGGCAAGTCCACCCTGGCCCGCCTGATCCTCGGCCTGCTGCCGCCGGAGGCCGGCGAGATCCTGGTCGACGGCCAGCGCGTGCTCGAGATGGATCGCAAGGCCCGCGCGCGCCTGATCCAGCCGGTGTTCCAGGACCCCTTCGCCTCGCTCAACCCGCTGCGGCGCGTGCGCGACATCGTCGGCCTGCCGCTGGCGGCGCAGGGCGGCATGAGCGGCGCCGAGATGGCCAGACGCGTCGACGAGATGCTGGTGCGCGTCGGCCTGACCGTCGAGATGGGCGAGCGCCAGCCGGCGCAGCTCTCCGGCGGCCAGCGCCAGCGCGTCGCCATCGCCCGCGCCCTGGTGCTGCGCCCGCGCATCGTGGTCTGCGACGAGCCGACCTCGGCGCTCGACGTCTCGGTGCAGGCGCAGATCCTCAACCTGCTGGCCGAGCTGCGCCGCGATCTCAATCTCACTTATCTATTCATTAGCCACAACCTCGCGGTGGTCGAGCACGTCGCGACCGAGGTGGCGGTGATGTATCTCGGCCGCATCGTCGAGCGCGCGCCGACCGACACGCTGTTCCACGCGCCCGAGCATCCCTACACGAAGGCGCTGCTCGCCTCGGTGCTGACGCCGGAGCCCGGGCTCGGCGTGCCGGATGTCGGGCTGGGCGACTCTCTGCCCGATCCGTCCAACATCCCGCCCGGCTGCCGCTTCCACCCGCGCTGCCCGGTGGCGCTCGAGCGATGCAGCAGCGTGGCGCCCGCGACCACGGCGAGGACCGCGGGTATCGTCGAGTGTCATCTCGCGCCGGCTCGGGCCGCCTGAACTCGCGACTGCGACCGCGGCATCAAGCGCACCCGCGCAGGTCGAGCGCCATCTCGCGCCGAACGGAACTTTGCACATTATTGGAATCGATCTCGCCTGCGCTCAGGGACGCTTGCTGATATAGTCGCACGACGATTGAGCCGATGTTGATGGGGAGTGAGCATTGTCAAAGCGGGTCGGCGTCCCCTTGGAGAGTGGCCACACCGTCCGGCCGCAGCCCTGCCGTATCTCCTGGCTGACCAGGACGGCGGCAGTGACGCTGCTGGCGGCCGGCCTGTTCGCGGCGAGCGGACAGGCCCACGCCCAGTTGCCGACAGAGGGCACGGTGGTCGGCGGCAGCGCGACGATCACGCAGAACGGTACCAGCCAGCTCACCATCAAC
>JAHBYP010000002.1:900000-1058753 GCA_019635875.1 Alphaproteobacteria bacterium | reverse complement strand
AAACCTCTACGGTTGTCGGCGACGGGGCTTTCGTCCTACGGAGAGAGGCATTATTTCCACCCCTACGCGTGTCGATTCTCGCCGTCCTGCGCCGGTGTTTCCGGGGGCGTGGTCCGGGATTCGGCTAGCGCAGCACCGGCTCGACCGCGCGGCTGATCGCCAGCGTGCGGCGGTCGCTCATGGTCTCGCCCATCACCATGAAGCCGACCGGCAGCTCGCCGGCCTGGTGGCAGGGGATCGAGGTGCCGCAGCGGTCGAGGAAATTGCCGACGGTGCAGTTGCGCAGCACCAGCAGGTTCTTGGTGGTGAAGCCCTCGGGCGTGGCGATCTCGTTGAGCGTCGGCGCGACGATCGGGCAGGTCGGCATCACGACGGCGTCGAAGTCGCGGGTGATCGCCGAGACGCGGCGCTGCAGATCGGCGCGCCTGGCCAGCAGCTCGATGTAGTCGGCCGCGCTCATCTGCGCGCCGCGCTGGATGCGGGGCGCGATCAGCGGGTCGTAGACATCGCCGCGCCGCGCGATCAGGTCGCGATGCCAGGCATAGGCCTCGGACGCGGCGAAGCCGCCCTTGGCGTTGATCGTCGGCAGCTCCTCGAGCATCGGCAGGTCGATCTCGACGATGCGCACGCCCTTGGCCGACAGCGCCTTCAGCGCGCGGTCGAAGGCCTTCGACACCGTGGCGTCCATGTCGTTGAGCACGTAGTGCTTTGGAACAGCGAAGCTCAGTGCATCGAGACGCGCGGGTGGCGGCACGTCGAGCGGCTCATCGGCGAAGACGGCATCGACGATGGCGCAGCACTCGACTGACGCGGCGAGCGGCCCGATCGAGTCGAGCGAGGTCGACAGCGGCACGACGCCGTCGATCGGCACCCGCCGCGCCGTGGGCTTGAAGCCGGTGATGCCGCAGAGCGCCGAGGGGATGCGCACCGAGCCGCCGGTATCGGTGCCGAGCGCCGCCACCGCCATGCCGTCGGCCACCGAGACCGCCGCGCCGGAGGACGAGCCGCCGGGCACGCGCTCGCGGTCGGCGGGATTGCCCGGCGTTCCGTAATGCGGGTTGAAGCCGATGCCGGAGAAGGCGAACTCGCTCATGTTGGTGCTGCCGACGATCACCGCGCCGGCGCGGCGCAGGCGCTGCAGCACCGGCGCATCGGCCCTTGCCGGCGGCGCGCCCTCGAGCGCCTTCGAGCCGGCGAGCGTGGTCTCGCCGGCGACGTCGCAGAGGTTCTTGATCGACATCGGAATGCCGGCAAGCGGCCCCTGCGCCACGCCGGCCTTGCGCAAGCTATCGCTGGCCTCGGCGGCAGCCAGCGCCTGCGCGCGCCAGACCTTGATGAAGGCGCGCGCGCCCTCGCCTTTGGGATCCTCGATGCGCGCCAGCGCCGCTTCGGTCAGCGCGCGGCTGCTCGTGCGGCCAGCCGCGAGGTCGGCCGTGAGCGCGGCGATGGTGGGCAAAGTCATGGCGTGATCTCCCCTCGTCATGCCGAGCGTAGCGAGGAATCTTTCCGAAGCGGAGTCCCGCTCAAGGAAGATTCCTCGCTACGCTCGGAATGACGGGGGTGGTCAGAGCAGATGTCCGCTCTTCTCGGCCTTGGTGCGCAGGTATTTCTCGTTGTGGCCGTTGGCCGGGAAGATGTGCGGCACGCGCTCGGCGACCTCGATGCCGTACTGCTCCAGCTGGCCGATCTTCGCCGGATTGTTGGTCATCAGCCGCACGCGCCTGATGCCCATGCGCGCCAGCATGGTGGCGGCCGGCCGGTAGACGCGCTCGTCGGCGTCGAAGCCGAGCTGCTCGTTGGCGTCGACGGTGTCGAAGCCGGCGTCCTGCAGCTGGTAGGCGCGCAGCTTGTTGACCAGGCCGATGCCGCGGCCTTCCTGCGCGAGATAGAGCAGCACACCCGAGCCGTGGCGCGCGATCTCGGCGATGGCGCCGCGCAGCTGCTCCCCGCAATCGCAGCGCAGGCTGCCCAGCAGGTCGCCGGTGTAGCACTCCGAATGCAGGCGTATCAGCACCGGCTCCATCGCGTCGATCTCGCCGATGACGATGGCGAGATGCTCCTTGCCGCCGTCGCTCGGACGCCAGGCGAGGATGCGCGTGTTCTCGGCGTTCTCCAGCGGCACGCGGGCCTCGGCCACGGCGCGCAGCTCGCGCGCCGAATGCTCCTCGTAGTCGATGACATCGCGCGCGGCGACGTAGATCAGGTCCTGCTCGGCCGCCCAGGCGCGGCGCTTGCCGGCCGGATCGCGCGGCATCGGCCCGATCACCACCGCCGGCAGCAGCCGCGCCAGCTTGGCCAGCTCGATCGCCGCGCGCGCGATCTTGGGCGCGTGGCTGGCCACCGGCCGCGACAGGTGCCGGCGCGCGGCGTGGCCGCCATTGTCCGGCTCGTTGGGCTTGAGGATGATGTCGGGCGGCACGCCACCGGGCAGCTCCAGGGTGATCGGCCCGTTGCCCTCGCCCAGGCCGCCGGCGATATGCGGCGGGATGTCGATGCCCACCGCCTCGGCGCGGCGGCGCGTGGTGACCAGCACCGGTGCCTCGCGGCCCAGCGCCTGCAACCGCTCGAAGGTGGCGCCGCTGATCGCCTCGGCGGCGGCGACCAGCGCGACATGACCCTGGGTGTCTCGCAGCACGACGATGCCGCCGCGCCGCAGCTCGGCCATCGCGCGCTCCACCGCGGCGATCGCGGCGGCGACGGTGGACGCATCGGGCGTGGCAAGCGGTGCTACGGACATGCGTGATATGTAGGCGATGGAGGCGCGCAAGTCACGCGGCCGGCAGGACGCATCGCTCGCCCAGCGAGATCGCCGGCCGAGCCGAATGGGCCTTCGGTATCAAGGGGTTATCATGACCGCGATTTACCGTTCCTTCGACCGCGCCGGGCTCGACGCCGCCTACAACAACCGCAACCACACGCCGGACTTCCAGCGCTACGTCGATCGCTGGCAGGCCGACAGCGTGGCGGCCCGACGGTCGGTGCCCTGCCGGCTCGACGTCGCCTATGGCGCCTCGCCGCGCCAGCGCCTCGATGTGTTCCGCCCCGCCGGGCCGGCGCCGGCCGGCGGGTGGCCGGCGCTGCTCTATTTCCACGGCGGCTACTGGCAGGGCAATCACAAGGACGCCTACAGCTTTCCCGCGCCGCAGGTGTGCGAGGCCGGCGCGCTCTACATCGCGGCGACCTACGATCTGTGTCCCTTCGTCACCATGAGCGAGCTGGTCGAGCAGGTGCGCCAGGTGGTGATCTGGCTGCATGGCAATGCCGCATCGATCGGGCTGGATCCGCGCCGCATCACCGTCAGCGGCCATTCCGCCGGCGGGCACATCGCCGCCACCCTGGCGCACACCGACTGGACCGCCTACGGACTGCCCGCCGCGGCGATCGCCGGCGCCCTGCCGCTGTCGGGCCTCTACGATCTCGAGCCGATCCGGCTGTGCTACCTCAACGACGCCTGCCGCATGGACGCCGAGGAGGCGCGCCGGCTGAGCCCGATCCACCATATCGCGCGGCTCGCGCCGCCGACGGTGCTGGTGGTGGGCGCCGCCGAGCTGCCCGAGCTGGTGCGCCAGACCCGCGACTACGCCCGGGCGCTTGCCGATGCCGGGGTGGCGCCGGTCGCGGTGATCGAGACGCCCGGCGACAACCATTTCTCGGTGCTCGACCGCCTGTTCGAGCCGCACGGACCCGCCTGGCCGGCGCTGCACGAGTTGATGCTGCCCTGACCGATCCGTGAAACAACGTGAGGCGTATCGGGACGATACACGGCGCACCATGGCCGTGCCGTGTCACAGGATGGTATAAGCATGTCGTTCCATCGCCTTGCATCCGTCTCGCCCCTTGAACCCGTACTCGATGGTGCCATGACCAAAGGCAAGAAGATCCTGCTGGTCGACGACGATGCGGCGCTGCGCGCCGTGCTGGCGGAGCAGCTCGATCTCTATGACGGCTTCGTCACCACGGCGGCGGCGACAGGCGCCGAGGGTCTGGAGAAGGCCAAGGCGGCGCTTTACGACGCCATCCTGCTCGACGTCGCCCTGCCTGACGCCGACGGCCGCGACATCTGCCGGCTGATGCGCCGCCAGGGCGTGCGCGCGCCGATCATCATGCTCACCGGTGCCGATTCGGATGCCGACGCCATCCTCGGCCTCGATTCGGGCGCCAATGACTACGTCACCAAGCCGTTCCGCATCAACGTGCTGCTGGCGCGCCTGCGCGCCCATCTGCGCCAGCACGAGCGCAGCGAGGACGCGATCCTGCAGATCGGTCCCTACGAGTTCCAGCCCGCCAACAAGATGCTGGTCGAGAACGACGGCAAGAAGAAGGTACGGCTGACCGAGAAGGAAACCTCGATCCTGAAATACCTCTACCGCGCCGGGCCGCGATCGGTCGGCCGCGACCAGCTGCTGGGCGAGGTCTGGGGCTACAACGCCGGCGTCACCACGCACACGCTGGAGACGCACATCTACCGCCTGCGCCAGAAGATCGAGAAGGATCCCGCCCAGGCGCAGATCCTGCTGACCGACAAGGGCGGCTACCGCCTGCAGCCGTAGCACCCTGGCAGAAATCGCCGGGTCTTTGTCATTTCCGCCGGCGCGCAACCGGCCTACGTCGTGCCTGTCCACGCGAGGGAGAGGACGATGGCGCTCGAGCTGCGGCCAAACTGCGAATGCTGCGACAAGGACCTGCCGCCGGCGTCGGAGGAGGCGCGCATCTGCAGCTACGAGTGCACCTTCTGCGCCGCCTGCGTCGACACGGTGCTGCACAACGTGTGCCCGAACTGCGGCGGCGGCTTCGCGCCGCGTCCGATACGGCCGGCCAACGAATGGCGGCCGGGACTTTGCGTGCTCAAGCGCCCGCCCTCGACGACGCGCCGCAATTTGTCCTGGAGTCGCGACGAGATCGCCGCACACTCGCTGCGGATCAGACGGATTCCTCCGGCGGCGCGCTGACGTTGCCGGGCGGATGCGCCTCGTCGGCCACGTGGATCCGGCTTTCCTGCGACAGGACCTTGAGTCGCGCGCTGTCGACATAGACCGTGGTCTTGATCTCCTCGATCACCGAGGGATCAGTGATGACCGACGCTGTACGGGACTGTGACGACGACATGATGGTTCTTCCGGCGGGGACGGGGAACTTCGAACAACGCCCCGGATGCGCCGACGTTCCCGGCTCAGCCGCCCGGCCGCTGCCAGGTCGAGAGGCGCAGGACCGCGAAGGCCAGCAGGCCATAGGCACCCATGGCGCCTGCGACCATCCAGCTCAGCCAGTCGTATCCCCATCCCGCCGCGAGCACGGCCCATGCGCCCAGGCCGATCAGCCCGAGGCGCCCGGTCGCGGCGAGCACCGGGCCCAGCACGCGCCCGGAGCCCTGCGTTGCGAAATAGAGGCAGATGCCGAAGCCGAAGGCGCCCAGGGTGGGGCCGACGCGCGTGAGGTAGGTGGCGGTGGCTGCCTGCACCGCGGCGTCGGCGGTGTAGAGGCCGGACCACAGCGCGGGCGCCAGAGCGAAGATCAGGCCGATGAGGCCGGATGCCGCGCCGGCCATCAGCGAGCCGATCAGCGCGATGCGGCGCGCGCGCCCGATCTGGCCGGCGCCGACATTCATGCCGACCATCGGCACCAGCGCCGCGCCGAAGCCGAAGGCGATCGGGATCTGCAGCATCTCGAGGCGCGCGCCGATTCCATAGCCGGCGACCGCGGCGGCGCCGAAGCCCGCGACCAGGCCCGACATCACCAGCACCGCGAAGGCGTTCTGCAGCGAGAAGAAGATCGCCACGCCACCCACGCGCAGGATGTCGAGGAACAGCGCCGGCCGCGGTCGCACGCCTGTCACCGCCAGGCGCACCCGCGCGCCTGGCGCCAGCAGGATCGCCAGCGTCGCCAGCGATCCCGCGGCGGCGGCGATCAGCAGCGACAGCGCGATGCCGCCGATGCCGATCGGGCGCAGCGGGCCGACGCCGATGGTCAGCACATAGCCGAGCGCGATCTGCAGCATCGAGGAGCCCAGCATGATCGCCGTGGGCAGTTTCATGTTGCCGGTGCCGCGTACCAGGCTGACCAGCGTGTTCTGCATCCACAGCAGCGCGATGCCGGCGAACAGCAGGTCGGAGTAGGTCAGCGCCAGCTCGAGCACGCGGCCCTGCGCACCCAGCGCGCGGTAGATCGCCGGACCCAGCGCCTGCATCAAGCCGGTGAAGAACAACCCGAAGCCGAGCGCGATGATGATGGCGTGCAGCGCCACGGCGCGGGCGCGCTCGAGGTCGCCGGCGCCCAGCGCGCGCGCCACCGCCGAGGACACGCCGCCGCCCATGGCGCCGGTCGACATGGTCTGCATCAGCACGAGGAAGGGAAAGACCATCGCGTTGGCCGCCAGCGCGTCGCGCCCCAGCGTGCCGACGAACACCGTCTCGGTGACGACGACGGCGGCCTGCACCAGCACGATCAGCGCATTCGGCGCCGCCAGCCGCAGGATGGTGGGCACGATCGGCGCGTCGAGGATGGCGCGCTCGCGCGACAGCGCGGCGGACGTCCGTCCGGCCATCGAAGCCACTTCAGTCACGCGCCGCTCCCGAATGTGTGCATATGCACCTAGCGGCGGCGGATCGGGGCGTCACGCGAGAAAAGCTGAGCGGCGGATTATGTGGCGGGGTTGCGCGCGCTGATCAGCCAGCAGGCGGCGGGCAATGCAACGCCCTGCGGCGTCAGATGCTTCGCCAAGGCAGCGCGCACCGCGTCGGTCGCCCGGGCGCGGACGTCGTCGGATGCTTCGCGCAACAGGCGTGACAGCGGACCGACCTCGACGGCCGCGGCGACCGCCTCGTCGAGCCCGCCGGTCGACAGCGCGATGGTGTCGTCGAGTGGATCGATGGCGATATCGGCGAAGCCGGCCTGGCCCAGCAGGCTGCGCGGCCGCTCCGGATCGCCGAAGGAGAACGGGCCGGGCTCGTCCGTCTCCGGCCGTGGCATCTGAGGCAATATCGGCCCGGCGGCGGCGAAGGGCACGAAGGCCCAGCTGTTCTCCTTGAATGGCCGCCAGACGAGGAACACCGCGCGACCGCCGGGCTTCAATGCACCGCGCATGTTGCGGAAGGCCAAAGCCGGATCGCCGAAGAACATCACGCCGAAACGCGAGAAAAGCAGATCGGCGGCGCCGCGCTCGAAGGCATAGGTTGATGCGTCGCCGGCGACGAAGCGCACATTGCTGGTCCCTGCAGACAATGCCCGACGCCACGCCTCGTCGATGAGCAGGGGCGAGACGTCGCAACCCAGGACCCGGCCGCCGGGCGCCGCCGCGCGCGCCAGCGCCTGTGTCGTCGGTCCCGTGCCGCAGCCGATGTCGATGATCCGCTCGCCGGCGCGCACCGCGGCAGCCGCTATCGCCCGTTCGCCCAGCCCCGCGACCGCCGCCTCGGTACGCGCCGCGCCCTTCAGCCAGCTCTCGCCGCCAGCACCGCTCCAGTAGGCGACCTGCGCACTGTGCCACTCGCCGGTGCGGTCGTCGGCCATCGTTGTTTCCTACTCCCTGACGGTCGGTGACGCGGGCGCGACCTTGGGCGGCACCGGCGTCGGCGTGGCCCGCGTCGGCTTGCGCTGCGCGGCGACCTGATCAGGCCGGAACGCGATATCCAACGCTTCCTTCGGGCCGCTGCAGGGGTTCTTGCCGTCCTGCATGCGCCAGATCTGCTCGTTGCCGCGACGATAGAAGCGTGACTCGCCGGTGATCCGGCAGACGGCGCCCTTGTTCAACTTGGCGGCGTGGAACTCGATCTCGCCGTTGACCACGAAGGTCCCCGACGTGATCGCCGTGATCGTGCCCTTGATGGCGACGTAGTCGTCCTTGGTGTCCGCCGTCTGGCCCTGGTGGCGGCCGCTGATCTTCCACAGGCCGCCTTCGTCGACGATCTTGAGCGTGCCGCGCTTGTTGCCCTTGACCTTGGCAAGGCGCCGCCAGATCAGGGGATGATCGCCAATCACCAGCGCCGCCTCCTCGTCCCACAGGATCTCGGTTTTCGCCACAGGCGCCGGCGACACAGCGGGCGGGACCGCGGCCGAAGGTGCCGGAGCGGGCGTCGTTGCCGCGGGCGGCGGCGGGGTCTGGGCGAGGGCGGCGGTCGCCGACAGAACGGCGGCGACAAGCAAAGGCACGAGGGAACGCATCGAGGCGAACCGTTTCTTGACAGAGGGTCCGCGCACTATAGCAGAGCGCCGTTCCTAGGCGGTGGCCTCTTTCGCCACAGGCTCGCCCAGCCCGCGCCAGACGAACAGCGCCGCCACGCCCAGCGCCAGTACGATCGTCGTCGCCAGGCCGCCTTCCGGGCCCCAGTCGCCGCCGGTCCACAGCTTCATGCCCTTGGATTCCCAGGCCATGATCGAGCCGCCATCCGGCGGCTCGCCGCTGATGGCGAGACCCCAGACATTGGCGATCGACCAGTTCCACACCGTGTGCCAGAGGCAGGCGGCCCAGATCGAGCCGGTGCGCAGCGACAGCAGCGCCACGAACAGCGCGAACAGCACCAGGTTGGCAGCAGCCAGCGCGTCGAAGCCGTGGTTTCGCGAATGCGCCAGCGCAAACAGCAGCGTGCTGACGCCGATGCCCGCGGCGATCCCGGCGCGATAGGCCATCACGTTCATCAGGAAGCCGCGGTAGAGCGCCTCCTCGCTCGACGCCTGCACCGTGAAGGCCACCAGCATGAAGAGGATGCCGGCCAGCGCCACGCTGCCGGTGGTGCCCGGCGCCGCGACGCGCGGCTGCAGCTGGCCGCCGATCATCAACCCCACCATGACCAGCGAACTCATCAGCAGCGCCAGCAGGATCCCGAACAGCACCGTCGGCCCCGAGCGGCTCAGCCCCAGGCCGATGGTGTGGAACGGCCGCCACTCGACCAGGCGGACCCAGAGATAGAGCAGGAGCCAGGCGATGGAAAAACCGACCAGCATGAAGAACGGCAGCATCCAGGTCGCGTAGCTGCGCTCGGAGATGCCTTGGAGCCACACGCCGATCGGCTTGGACGCGATCGGCGCCAGGAACTGCACCAGGCCGCCCCACAGCGTGGCGGCCGGCATGTCCTGCGGCGGCTTGTAGCCGAACGGATCGGTGAATTGCGCGACACCGCCGAAGATCAGGATCGCGACGAACGGAGCGATGTACCATGGCGTGACGCGACGGGCGCGGCCAGCCATCTGCACGAGGCTGTTCGCGCGCGACAGGTCGGTCCTGAGCATTCTCCCCCCAACGAATTCTTCGTGCCCCGCGACCGCCATGGTGCCTCGACCAGTACCGATCCGGCAAGTGAACGGTCGCCCAGCATGACGATTGACAGCGCGACCGGGATCGTGGGAGCGCCCTAGCCATGGCACGCAGACGCGAAACCCTCTCGGCCGCGACCGCTCGACGCATCGCCCTGGCCGCACAGGGTTTTGCCGAGGCTCGGCCGGACGGCCCGGTCGGGATGCGCCAGATCCGCCGCATGATTGATCGCCTGGGCCTGCTGCAGATCGATTCAGTCAATGTGTTGGTACGTGCACACTACCTGCCGCTGTTTTCCCGGCTGGGGCCATACGACACGGCGATGCTCGACCGGCTGGCCTGGGGAGGCCGCAAGCGCTCGCTGTTCGAGTACTGGGGCCACGAGGCCTCGTTGATTCCGCTCGACACGCAACCGTCACTGCGCTGGCGCATGGCGCGCGCCGCGTTGGGCACCGCCGGCTTCAAGGGCTGGGTGGTGCGCTACGGCCAGGAGCGGCGCGCCTTCATCGATGCGGTGCGCCGGCAGATCGAGGATCGCGGCCCGCTCTCCGCCGCCGACCTGAGCGAAGGCGGCAAGAGCGCCGGCAAATGGTGGGGCTGGAGCGAGGGCAAGCAGGCACTCGAATGGCTGTTCATCGCCGGCCAGGTGACGACATCCGGCCGGCGTGGCGCCTTCGAGCGGGTCTATGACCTCACTGAACGCGTGATTCCGGCGGAGGTCCTCGCCCTGCCGACGCCCGATGACGGCGACGCACAGCGCACGCTTCTGCGCACCGCGGCGCGGGCCCTGGGCGTCGCCACCGAATACGACCTGCGTGACTACTTCCGCCTGCGGCCCGAGGACACGAAGGCGCGCCTCGCCGAGCTGGTCGAGGCCGGAGACCTGCTGCCGGTGAAGGTCGAGGGCTGGTCGCACGCCGCCTATCTCGACCCGCGGGCGCATTTCGCGCGCAGGATCGAGGCGCGCGCCCTGCTCGTGCCCTTCGACCCGTTGGTGTGGGAACGCGATCGTGCCGAGCGCCTGTTCGGCTTCCGCTACCGCATCGAGATCTATACGCCGGTCGACAAGCGTCAGTTCGGTTACTACGTGCTGCCCTTCCTGCTCGGCGACCGCCTGGTCGCGCGCGTCGACCTCAAGGCCGACCGCGCCAACAGCCGCCTGCTGGTGCATGCCGCGCATCTCGAGGACGGCGCCAGGCCGGCCGAGATCGCCGGGCCCCTGCGCGCCGAGCTGCGTCTGATGGCCGATTGGCTGCAGCTCGAGGCCGTCGCCATCACGCCGGCGGGTTCGCTGGGCCGCGCATTGGCAAAGTAGTCTTTGGGAGCGCCGGCGTCCCGCCGGCCTCACGAGAAGAGCCGGCGGGACGCCGGCGCTCCCAAAGGCCTACCGACGGTTCATGCGGTTGCCGACGAGGTCGTCGACCACCGCCGGGTCGGCGAGCGTCGAGGTGTCGCCGAGATTGCCGAACTCGTCCTCGGCGATCTTGCGCAGGATGCGGCGCATGATCTTGCCCGAGCGCGTCTTGGGCAGGCCGGGCGCCCACTGGATCAGGTCGGGCTGGGCGATCGGACCGATCTCCTTGCGCACCCAGCCGACCAGCTCCTTGCGCAGCTCCTCGGTCGGCTCGATGCCGACCTTGAGCGTGACATAGGCGTAGATGCCCTGGCCCTTGATGTCGTGCGGATAGCCGACGACGGCGGCTTCGGCGACCTTCTGATGGGCCACCAGCGCGCTCTCGACCTCGGCCGTGCCCATGCGATGGCCCGAGACGTTGAGCACGTCGTCGACGCGACCGGTGATCCAGTAGTAGCCGTCGGCGTCGCGCCGGCAGCCGTCGCCGGTGAAGTAGCTGCCCTTGTAGGTCGAGAAGTAGGTCTCGACGAAGCGCTTGTGGTCGCCGTAGACCGTGCGCATCTGCCCGGGCCAGGAATCGGTGAGGACCAGGTTGCCCTCGGCCGCGCCGTTCAGCACCTTGCCCTCGGCGTCGACCACGGCGGGCTTGATGCCGAAGAACGGCCTGGTCGCCGAGCCGGGCTTCAGGTCGATGGCGCCGGGCAACGGCGTGATCAGGATGCCGCCGGTCTCGGTCTGCCACCAGGTATCGACGATCGGACAGCGCGAATCGCCCACTACGCGGTGGTACCACAGCCACGCCTCGGGATTGATCGGCTCGCCGACCGAGCCCAGCAGGCGCAGCGAGGCGCGCGAGGTCTTCTTCACCGGCGCCTCGCCCTCGCGCATCAGCGCGCGGATCGCGGTCGGCGCGGTGTAGAAGATGTTGACCTTGTGCTTGTCGACGACCTGCCAGAAGCGGCTGGAATCGGGATAGTTCGGCACGCCTTCGAACATCAGCGTGGTGGCCCCGTTGGCGAGCGGGCCGTAGACGATGTAGCTGTGGCCGGTGACCCAGCCGACATCGGCGGTGCACCAGAAGACGTCGCCGTCGTGGTAGTCGAAGACGTACTGGTGCGTCATCGAGGCGTAGACGAGATAGCCGCCGCTGGTGTGCAACACGCCCTTCGGCTTGCCCGTCGAGCCCGAGGTGTAGAGGATGAACAGCGGGTCCTCGGCGTTCATCGGCTCGGGCGGGCAGTCGGCCGACACCTTGGCGCATTCCTCGTGGTACCAGACATCGCGGCCGGCGCTCATGGCGACGGCACCGCCGGTGCGCCTGACCACGATCATGGTCTTGACGCCGGGGCACGATTTCAGCGCCTCGTCGGCATTGGCCTTCAGCGGCACCTTGCGGCCGCCGCGCAATCCCTCGTCGGCGGTGATGACGACGTTGGAATCGCAATCCTGGATGCGGTTGACCAGCGAGTCGGGCGAGAAGCCGCCGAATACCACCGAGTGGATGGCGCCGATGCGCGCGCAGGCCAGCATGGCGTAGGCCGCCTCGGGGATCATCGGCAGGTAGATCGTGACCCGATCGCCCTTCTTCACGCCGCGCGCTTTCAGCACGTTGGCCAGACGACAGACCTGCTCGTGCATCTCGCCGTAGGTGATGTGCTTGCTGTCGGCCGGATCATCGCCTTCCCAGATGATCGCGGTCTGGCCGGCGCGCTTGGCCAGGTGACGGTCGATGCAGTTGGCCGAGACGTTGAGCACGCCGTCGTAGTACCAGCGGATGTGCACGTTGCCCTTGTAGTCGACGTCCTTCACCTCGGTGTAGGGCTTGATCCAGTCGACGCGCCTGCCGTGCTCGCCCCAGAACTTCACCGGATCGTCGACCGAGGCCTGGTACAGGGTCTGGTACTTCGTCGCGTCGACATAGGCCTTCGCCGCCCAGTCCTTTGGCACGGGCAAAAGCTGATCCGACATGATCCCCTCCCTTGGGCGTTCTCGCACGTACGAGGGCGCACGTTACACGGCCAAGGTATGCGTTCAAGCGTGTCCGGCGCCGCACGACTTTGGTAGGGGTCAGGCGGCGAGCCCGGCGCGGTAGTCGGCGTAGAACGGCCGCCAGCCCAGAGCGGCTTGCGCCGCGGCATTGCTGCAGCGGAACGACGGCAGGCGAACCGGCGCGCCCGTCGGCGGCGGCGGGGCGTCGGTCAGGCTGGCGATGCGCGTGTAGAGATCGCGCCAGCGCACCGGATGGTCGTCGATCACCAGCAGAGCGCCCGTCGCATTGCGCGCATCGACCGCCAGGGCCGTGGCTTCGGCCATGTCGGCGACGTGGATCAGCGATGCGAAATCCGACCCGTCGCCGGGGATCGCCAGCGTGCCTGCGCGCGCCGCCGCGAGCCACTGCGCCTCGCGGCCCGTGCCGGGACCATAGAACAAGCCGCCACGCAGGATGAGATGGCTGAGCCCGCTGTCGCGCACCATGGCCTCCATCTCGATCGCCGAGGCCGTCGCCGGGCCGGGGTGCATCGGCGCGGCCTCGTCGAGCAGGGTCTCGCCGCCCCCGGCATGCACCATGGCGATGCCCTGCTGGATCAGCCGTGGCCGGCCGGCATCGCGACAGGCGGCGACCAGAGTCGCCGTGCCCTCGCGCCGGATGCGGTCGTTCCGGGTGAAATCCGCCGGCTGGTCCGGTCGCGGCACCGCTGTCGCGAGGTTCACCACGGCATGGCAACCCTCGAGCGCGCGGCGCAGTGCCAAGTCATCGAAGATGTCGGCGACATGCGTCTCGGCGCCCGGCGGCGTCGAGCCTGGCCGTCGCACGAGGGCGCGCACGCGATGGCCACGCATCAACAGGCGCGGTACCAGATGCCGGCCGTAGACGCCGCCGGCACCGACGACCGCGACCGCCAGGCTCATGCCGTCTGCCCCGCGTATTGCGGCCGCGTCGCGGCACCGAGCCCGGCGAGCAGGCGATCGAGGCTGTAGTAGAATCGTTCGCCATGCATCAGCCCGTCGCGGTAGCTCACGACCACGACGAAGGGCAGCTCGAAGACATGGCCGGTGGCCGGGACGCCGAGGAAAGTGCCGATGTGGCGGCAGCGGAAGCCGGTCTCGGCGATCATCGACCCATCGTTGAGGAAGGCGCGCCGGCCGCGCGGGAGCACCTCGGTATCCAGCCCGCTCCACCAGTCGCGGTAGTGCGCCGTGGCGCCCGCATGGCCGCGCCAGACCCGGCCCATGGCGAAATCCTCGAACACGCAATCGGCGTGCAGGGTGGCGAGCGTGGCCTCCATGTCGTGCGCGTTCTCGGCCGCAACATGACGCTGGGTGAGATCGATCAGGGCCTGGTCCACCGACGTGCTCCATCCTCGAAGTCGACGCCTTCCGTGTAGCCGGTTATGGTTCATCCTGTTCGACCACTTTGTGGAAGATCATTGGACCACTCCAGCACCAAGTTCGCTCGCCTCTACGGCTCCCTGCGCGCCGCCATCGCCAGCGGCGGCCTGTCGGCCGGTGTCCGTCTGCCGGCCTCCCGCGAGCTGGCGCTTCGCGAGGAGGTCTCGCGCGGGACCGTGGTCGCGGTCTTCGAGCAACTGCGCGCCGACGGCTTCATCGAGAGTCGCCACGGTGCCGGCACCTACGTGCGCAGCGCGCTCGAGGCAACACCGCCCCCGGCGCGCTCGCGCGGCAAGCCCCCGCCGCTGCGGCCGGCGTTGTCCGTGCCGTTCCCGCAGGCCGAGCGAACCGCGCCTCGACCGTTTCGCGCCAACCTGCCTGACGTCTCGCTGTTTCCCCGTCGCACCTGGGCGCGACTGGCGGGCGGCTTGTGGCGCAGCGCCGACGACATGTTGCTGGGCGATGCCGAGCCGCTCGGCTATCGGCCGCTGCGCGCCGCCCTGGCGGCCTATCTCGCGACCACGCGAGGCGTGCGCTGCGATGCCGATCACGTCGCCATCGTGCCGGGCGCGCAGGCCGGCTTCGACCTGATTGCGCGCGCCACGCTGGAACGCGGCGACACCGTCTGGGTCGAGGACCCCGGCTATCCCGGCAGCCGCGCCGGCTGGCTCGCCGCCGGTGCCGCGATCGTGCCGATGGCCGTGGACGGCGATGGCATCGCGCTGCCCGCTGCCGACGCCCCGCCTCCGCGCCTGATCAGCGTGACGCCGGCGCACCAGAGCCCGCTGGGCATGACGCTGTCGCTGCCGCGCCGCCGCGCGCTGATCGAGCGTGCGCGGCACGCCGGCGCCTGGATCGTCGAGGACGACTACGACGGCGAGTTCCGCTACGGCGCGCGGCCGATCGCAGCGCTGCAGGGCCTCGATACCGACGGCCGGGTGATACATGTCGGCTCGTTCAGCAAGACGCTGCTGCCGGCGCTGCGGCTGGGCTACGTCGTGCTGCCACCCCGCCTGCTCGAGCCCGTGCGCGCGCTGCTGTCGCTCAGCCTGCGTTTCGCGCCCAGCCTCGAGCAGGCGACCCTGGCGCGTTTCATCGAGGGTGGCCACTTCAACCGCCACGTCCGTCGCCTGCGCGAGATCTACGCCACGCGCCACGCGCTGTTGCGCACGGAGAGCCACCGCCTGCTGGGAAAACGCCTGGTTGTCGACGACGCGGCGGCCGGCCTCGACATCGTGGGCTGGCTGCCGGGCCGATCCTCCGATGTCGCCGTCGCGCGGCGGCTGGCCGCGGCCGACATCGAATGCGCGGCGCTGTCGCGCTACAGGATACGGCCGGGCGGCGATCCGGGGCTGGTGCTGGGCGTCGCCGCTTTCGACGAGCGCGCCATCCGACGCGCCGTCGCGGGCATGGCCAGGGTCCTTGGGAGCGCCGGCGTCTCGCCGGCATCATGAGCAGGGCCGGCGAGACGCCGGCGCTCCCAGATCAATCCTTCACCGGCACGAACATGTAGCCGACGCCGCGCACGGTGCGGATGGCGTCGGGGTGCGCCGGGTCCTTCTCGATCTTGCGGCGGATGCGGGTGATGCGCAGGTCGATGGCGCGGTCGAAGGCCTCCATCTCGCGATGCGCGGCGCTTTCCAGCAGCCAGTCGCGCGCCAGCGGCCGGTTGGGATTCTCGGCGAAGAGCCGCAGCAGATCGTATTCACTCGACGCCAGCGTCTCCTCGCTGCCGTCGGGATCGATCAGCACGCGGCGCTCCAGGTCGAGGATGCGCCGCCCCATGCGCACGCGCCGCCCCGACAACGGCACGGCCGCGCCGCTGGCGCGGCGCAGCACGCTCTTCACGCGTGCCAGCAGCTCGCGCGGATCGAACGGCTTGGGGATGTAGTCATCGGCGCCGGTCTCCAGGCCGACGATGCGGTCGACCGTGTCGCTGGCGGCGGTGACCATGATGATGCAGATGCGGCCGTTCTTCTCGCGCAGCCAGCGCGCCAGGACGAAACCGTCCTCGCCCGGCAGGCCGACATCGAGCAGCGCCAGCACCGGCGGGTCGCGCTCGATCAGCCTGCGAAAGGCGGCCCCGCCGTCGGCGCCGCTGACGCGAAAGCCGTTGCGGCCAAGATAGTCGACGAGCAGCTGCCGCTGCGCCGCCTCGTCCTCAACCACCACGATATGCTGGCGTGTGTCCATGTCCGTCGATGCCAGTCTAGCACGACGCGACGCAAGTCAGGAATCGACGGCCCACGCCTGCCGCAGGCCGGTAAACCCCACCACGAAGACGATCCAGGTATCAAGCAGCGGACGGCCGCGAGATCGAAGACATCCGGGCGATGCGACCTCGAGCACTCGGCGATCAGCCCGCGCTAGGGCTGGCACGCCAGCCGAGGACGCAGACCTCGACGACGAGGATCGCCGCCAGGATCGGCAGCACCATCAGATAGGCGGTGTCGATCGAGGATTGGGCGAACACCCTCCAGTCCAACGCCGCTCCGTCGACGAGGCGCTTGAGCGCAGCGCTGCCGACATGCGCGGCGTAGGCCGCGACCGCCACGGCGGCGGCGATACCGGCATAGCCCCGCCATACGGGGCGGGGCGGGGCGGTCGATGTCATGGCGCTCTCCCCGTACGCGGCCCGCAGAGGCGGCGCGCCGCATCGCGGGCCGCCCACATGTGTCACTCCGGCAGCTCGATCGCCACCAACCGCAGGGGCGCGGGCACGGCGAGGTCGATCTCGCCCAGTTGTACGTTGTTGAGCTGGACAGTCTGCAAGACTGGACCGTTGAGCCGCATGCCATTCAGCTGCAGCCCGTTCCACCGGTAGCCGTTCCACCGGAGGCCATTCCACTGGAAGCCGTTCCACTGGTGACCGTTCCACTGGTGGCCGTTCCACCGGAAGCCGTTCCACTGGAAGCCGTTCAGCTCGATGCCGTTGAAGCGAAAGCCGTTGGCCTTCATGCCGTTCTCGACGGTCGAGGAACGGGCCGGGGCGATGGCGACGGATGCCAGCAGCGCGGCGGACAGAGTGATCGCCTTGAACATGATGGTTCTCCTTGGTCCGGGGCTTCGTCCCCGCGGTGCCGGCAGAGCGCCGCCCGCGATGGCACCAAGCTGCCGGCCTGCCGTATCGTCGGCATGTCACGGACAGGGTTTGCGGTTTCGTGCGTATCGCCGCGATACAGACGATACAGAGATGCCTCGCCACGATACGGTCGCGATACGCGTCCCGGGGAGAATGCGTCCATGAGTACGACCACTCTCGAGCGGGCGGACCCGGGGCAGCTGCGCCGCGAGATGGTGCGCCGGCTGATCGAGGTGCCGTTGACGGTCCGCGTCTGGTCGCTGACGTTGTGGCCCCTGCTCTACGCGGTCTACTGGGGATCGGCGCCGCTCTGGATGGTCGCGGCGCCGGCCGTTCTCCACGCCGCGTGCAATCTCGCCTTCTTCGTGCTCGGCCAGGCGTGGCGTCGCGATCCCGCGCGCCTGTCGATCCAACGTTGGCGCCTGCTGCTGGTCGTCGTCGCGCTGTTCAACGGCATCGCCTATGGTCTGGGCGGCGGCTTGCTGGTCACCCTGCCCTTTCCGGAAGAGCGGCTGGCGATCTGCCTTATCATCTGTATCACGGCGATTGCCGCACCATCGCGGCCACTCGACGGCGCCGTGTTCAACGCCTATGCCGGCGCCACCCTGGTCTGCCTCTCGGCCGGCTTGATCTCGATCGGCGAGCGCGGCCTGATCGTGCTCGCGGCGGCGGCGACCATTCTCTACTGGGGTCTGCTCGCCGCAATGGCACGCGGCGAGCAGCGCCGAGCGCGGCTGCAGTTCGCCACCGAGCTGCACAACGCCGAGCTTACAGAACGTCACGAGGCCGCGCTGGCCGAGACGCGCCGCGCCCTCGACGAGGCCCAGGCCAGCCGGCAGACGCTCGAGACGATCGTCGATGCGATGAGCGACGGCGTGGCGCTGGTCGATGCCAATGACCGCTTCGTGCTGGTCAACGACGCGATCCTGCGGTTCCACAACGTCGATCGCAGCACGTTCGATGCCAAGCCTTCCCTGCGCGAAGTCTTCGAGTTTCAGGCCGAGCGCGGCGATTGGGGACCGATCGATGCCACGGAGCGCGAGGCGGAAATCGAGCGGCGGTTGACCGGCTTCCGCGACGGCACCGACTGGCAGCTGATTCAGCGGGAAGGTCGCTCGATCCAGATCGCGGTGAAGGTTCTGCCCGACGGACGGCGCGTCAGCATGCAGCGCGACGTCACCGAGCTGCAGAATGCGCGCGAGGCGGCCGAGACCGCGGGCCAGGCGATGCAGACCGTTCTCGACGAGATGCCCGACGCCACCCTGCTCTACGAGGCGGACGGACGCTGGGCTTTCGTCAACGAACCGCTGGTCAAGCTGCACGGCATCAGCCGCGAGATGCTGCAGAAGTTGCCCGACGCCTGGGCGATCCTCGACTTCCAGATCGCGCGCGGCGATTTCGGGCCGCTGGACGACAAGCAGAAGGCCGAGATCGTCGCCGTCAGGCGCAGGATGTTCGAGACCGGCAGCGACGGCTGGATCCTGGTGCGTCGCGGCGACAAGCGCCTGCAGTTCTCGCTCAAGGTGCTGCGCGACGGTCGTCGCCTCGTCATGCATCGCGACGTCACCGAGCTGGAAGAGGCACGCGAGAGCGCCGAGGCGGCGCGCGACGAGGCCAACGAGGCGCGCCAGCGCCTGTTGCTGGCGATGGAGGCTATGGTCGACGGCATCGCCTTCCTCGATGCCGACGAGCGGCTGCTGCAGTGCAACGAGGCCTATCGCGGCTTCATGGGTCATCAGCCCGGGATCATCACGCCGGGCACCTCGTTGGTCGATGGCGCGGCGCACGCCGCCAAGGCCGGCGCCGCGCCACCCGGCCGCGCCGACACCTGGGTCGCCGAGCAGGTCGCCACGCTTCGTCGCGGCGAGCCGGCGCTGATTTCCTATGCCCCGCAGCGCTGGGCGCGCGTGCTGATGCGCGGCGCCGACGACGACCGCAAGGTCGTGCTGGTCACCGACGTCTCCCAGGAACGGCGCCGGCAACGCGAGCTGGAGAAGGCGCTGGGCTCGGCGGAGAAGTCGCGCGCCGAGGCGGAGGCGGCCAACCAGGCCAAGTCGACCTTCCTCGCCACCATGAGCCACGAGATCCGCACGCCGATGAACGGCGTGCTGGGCATGATGGACGTGCTGGAGGCGCAGGGCCTGGGCGAGGCGCAGCGCGGCACCGTCGCGACCATGCGCGAGTCGGCCACGGCGCTGCTGCGCATCATCGACGAGCTGCTCGACTTCTCGAAGATCGAGGCCGGCGCGCTCGACCTCGAGGAAGTGCCGTTCTCGCTGTCGGGCATCGTCGACGGCACCGTGGCGACCTTCCGCCCGCAGGCCTCGCGCAAGGGTCTGTCGCTGGTCGCCGCGGTGGCGCCGGGCTCAGCCGACTCTCTGCTCGGCGATCCGACGCGCGTGCGGCAGATCCTGTTCAACCTGCTGGGCAATGCGCTGAAGTTCACCGAGCGCGGCGGCGCCATGGTCAAGGCACGCACCGAGCCGCTGGGCGACGGCCGCACGCGCGTGTCGCTGAGCATCGAGGATACCGGCGTCGGCATGAGCCCGGCGCAGATGGCGCGTCTGTTCCAGCCGTTCGCCCAGGCCGACAGCTCGACGACACGACGCTATGGTGGCACCGGCCTGGGCCTGTCGATCGTGCGCCGTCTGGCGCAGGCGATGGGCGGCGACGTCGCGGCCGACAGCCGGCCCGGCATGGGCTCGACTTTCACCGTCACCCTGGAGCTGAGAGCCGCGCCCGCCGACTCGCTGCACTCTGCACCGTCGGCGGGCGACGCATCGGCCGGGCCGGCACCCTCGCCCACCGGCCTCGCCAGCGCGCGGGTGCTGGTGGTCGACGACCACCCGGTCAATCGCGACGTCCTGCAGGGCCAGTTGCGCGCGCTGGGCGTCGAGGCCGACACGGCGGTCGATGGACGCGAAGGCCTCGCCGCCTGGCGGCGGGGCGACTACGCCATCGTCTTCGCCGACGTCCACATGCCCGACATGGACGGCTTCGAGATGACCGCCCGCATGCGCATTGCGGAGGCCGAGGGAAGCCGGCAGCGCACGCCGATCGTCGCCGTCACGGCCAATGCGATGCGCGGCGAGGACGAGCGCTGTCGCGCCGCCGGCATGGACGCCTATCTCGCCAAGCCCGTGGCGCTCGATAGCCTGCGCGTCACACTGCAGCGCTGGCTGCCGGCGAACAAGACGCCACGCAGCCTGCCTGTCGCGACGGCAACGACGGAAGCCGGTTCCCCTATCCTCGATCGTTCGATCTTGTCGGCCTGGATGGGCGACGACCACGTGGCGATCCGCGCCCTGTTCGACAGCTTCCTGACGACTGCCCGCGAGGTGCACGAGGAGATCGAACGGGCGATGGCATGCGGCGATCTCGCGAGCATCGCGGCCGCCGCCCACAAGCTGAAGGGCGCCGCCCTGGCGGTCGGGGCGCGGCGCATCGCCGATGTGGCCTTGCGGCTGGAGAGCGCCGGCAAGGCGGCCGACCGGGCCAGCTGCCGGGACGCGCTCGGGCCGCTGGCGGCCGAGACCCGGCTGGTCGCAGCGGAGATCGAAAGCGCGCCGGCCGCCTGAGCGTCCTTGAGTCGGTCGGCGGCAGGGAGAAGAATCGGCCGTCCGTTGCGGACCAAGTACAGGGGGACTCATGGTGCCGATTCTGGCGCGCGCTGTTGCCGTGCTCGCGTTGCTGATGGCATTCGGCACGCCGGTGGCCGCGCAGAGCGGCAAGGCGCCCGACGCTTCCTCGCCGAAGGTCCGCCTGCTGCTCGATCTGCTGGCCGATCCCGAGATCCGCACCTGGCTGGAGAAGCGCGCCGCCGAAAAGCCCAAGCCCGAGCCGGCGGTGTCCGACGCCAGCCTGTCAAGCGTCATCACCGGACAGATGACGCGGGTGCGCAACCAGGTGCAGGCGATGAGCGCCGCCGCGCCGCGCCTGCCCGACGAGCTCGGCCGCGCCTTCGAGATTCTGCGGCTGGAGTTCGAGGAGCGCGGCGAGGTCGAACTGGTGCTGCTGATCGCCGCCTTCGCCGCGCTCGGCTACGGCGTGGCCTACCTGTTTTGGCGGCGTACCGAGCGCATCCGGCAGTGGATCGCCCATCTGCCGCTGCACACGGTGCGCGAGCGCCTGCTGGTGGTGCTGGCCCGGCTAGCCTTCGGCCTTGTCTGGCTTGCCGCCTTCGCGGCCGGCAGCGTCGGTGCCTTCCTCGCCTTCAACTGGCCGCCGCTCCTGCGCGAGATCGTGCTGGCCTATCTCATGGCCTTTCTGGTCGCCCGCCTGGCCTTCGTCGCCGGCAACTTCCTGCTGTCGCCGGGCTTTCCGCGGTTTCGCATCGTGCCGATGGACGAGGACGGCGCACGCTTCTGGCATCGCCGGCTGGTGATCTTCGTCGCCTGGTTCGCCTTCACCGCCGTGAGCCTGACCCTGCTCAAGACGCTGGGCCTTTCGTCCGAGGCGCGGCGCCTGATCGGCGCGACCACGGCGCTGGGCCTGGTGGGGATCGCGCTGGAGGCGATCTGGCGGCGTCGCGTCGCCGATCACGGCCAGCACGTTCGTCGGCTGGCGGCCAACTGGGGCCTCTCCGCCTTCGTTGTCGCGATGTGGCTGCTGCGCGTCGGCGACGTCATGCCGATGTTCTGGAGCCTGCTGGTCCTGGTCGGCGCGCCGCTGCTGATCCGCGTGACCGGCCGTTCCGTGAGCCACCTGCTGCGCCCGCCTGGCACCGAGACCATGGCCGGCGAGGTCCCGGGTGTCGGTACGGTGGTCCTGGAGCGCGGCCTGCGGGCGCTGATCGTGGTCGGTGCCGTGTTCCTGCTGGCACGCGCCTGGGGCGTCGAGATCGGTGAGCTCACATCGGGCGATTCGGTGTGGACGCGCCTGACGCGCGGCGTCGCCAGCGCCGTGGTGATCGGCCTGGTTGCCGATCTCGTCTGGCAGATCCTGCGCGCCGTGATCGACCGCAGGCTGGCCGAGGCGCGAGGCGACGGACCAGTCGACGAGGAGGAGGCGCGCCGCCGCGCGCGGTTGAACACGCTGCTGCCGATCTTCCGCAACATCCTCGCCATCGTGGTCGTCGCCGTGGCGATCATGATGGCGCTGTCGGCGCTGGGCGTGGAGATCGGGCCGCTGATCGCCGGTGCCGGTGTCGTCGGCGTGGCGCTGGGCTTCGGCGCGCAGACCCTGGTGCGCGACATCATAAGCGGCATGTTCTTCCTGCTCGACGACGCATTCCGCATCGGCGAGTACATCCAGGCCGGCGCCTACAAGGGGAGGGTCGAATCCTTCAGCCTGCGCTCGATCAAGCTGCGCCACCACAGGGGCTCGCTCTACACCGTGCCGTTCGGCGTGCTCGGCGCGGTGCAGAACAGCAGTCGCGACTGGGTGATCGACAAACTGACGATCGGCATCACCTACGACAGCAATATCGACGAAGCAAAGAAGATCATCAAGCGCGTCGGCAAGGAGCTGGCCGAGATCCCCGACTTCAAGCCCCATATCCTGCAGCCGCTCAAGATGCAGGGCGTCGAGAAGTTCAGCGATTCGGCGATCGAGATCCGGCTGAAGTTGATGACCAAGCCGGGCGAGCAGTTCGCCATCCGCCGCCGGGGCTACGCCATGATCAAGAAGGCGTTCGACGAAGCCGGCATCAAGTTCGCCCGGCCGATGGCGCTGCTCGCCGAAGGCGCCGGCACGGATCCGGCCGCCGTGGTCGCCGCACGCCAGGTCATGGCGAAGCCAGAGCCGGCGGCGGGCTAGTTCTTCGGGACGCCGGGGGTCCCAGGAAGCCTCACCTCACCGCTTCGCCCGCGAACTGCGTGCGGTGCATGAGGCGTCGCGTCGTGGGATCGAACGCGTCGCGCCGGTGCAGGGTGCAACGATTGTCCCACATCACCAGATCGCCGACGCGCCATTGCTGGTACCAGGTGAAGCGCGCATCGGACGCGGCTTCCCAAAGCGTGTCGAGCAGCGACTCGCTGTCCGCCAGATCGAGGCCGTCGATATAGGCATTGCGACGGCGGCCGAGATAGAGCGCCCTGCGCCCGGTGACGGGGTGGGTGCGCACCAGCGGATGCAGCGCGCCCGGCGTCTGGCGCGGATCGGTGACCTCGGTGAAGCCGCGGCGCAGCTCGCCGACGCTGTTGAGGCTGGAATCGTGGCGCAGCTTCAGCCCGTCGAGCCGCCGCCTGATGTCCTCGGGCAGCGATTCGTAGGCGAGATACTGGTTGGAAAAGCCGGTGTCGCCGCCGGAGGGCGGCACCTCGATGGCGTAGAGCGCGCTCGCCATCGGCGGGCGATCGACATAGGACATGTCGGTGTGCCACAGCGATTCATAAGCGCCCAGGCCGCCGATCGGCCTGCCGTCCTGCACGATGTTGGAGATCACCGAGATGTAGCTCGGCTCCACGCGATGCCCGTCCTTGGCGGCGGGCAACGGCGCGTGATCGAGCGTGCCGAACTGGGCGCTGAACGATTTCAGCTGCTCGTCGTCGAGCGTCTGGCCGCGGAAGCGCAATACCAGGTGATCTGACCAGGCCTGGCGGATGGTCGCGAGTGTCGCCGCGTCGAGCGGCCTTGCGATGTCGATGCCTTCGATGTCGGCGCCGAGCGCCGCGCCTGTCGGCACCACGCGGATCGAGCTGGCAACGCCATGACCATCATGCTGGTCCATGTCCGCCTCCCGGGCCTGATCAGTTGTGGAACTCCGCGATCACCAGATGGCCTTCCTTCACCGGCCAATTGCGCGCGGCGATCTCCTCGTTGTTGAACACCGCCTTGATCGTACGCTCCGGCGACGCCTCGAAGGTCAGCCGGCCGATCGACGTGCCTGGCACGCCCTCGTTGATGCCGGGCGGCACCTTCCCGTCGAGCGTGAACTTGTCGCGGCCGTGGCCGAAATAGCCGCGCGGCCGGCTCATATAGACCACCGCGCCGGCCTTCTCGTCGTCGCGCCCGAACCGGCCGGGCCGCAGATGCACGATGTCGGAGGAGCGGGTGAAGGGCGAACGGTAGATGTGTGTGATCGGGCTGCCTGATACGGTGATCATGAACTCGAGGTACGCCTCGGGGTTGGTCCTGAACGGCCCCCACATCCCGTCAGCGCCGGTGATCCTGCGATGCGCCGCCAGCCGGATATGGCGCGCGCCGGTCTTGGGATCGATCTCCCAGATTTCCACCGTGGCACCGCCCACCGGCAGGTTCGTGTAGACGCCGTCGGCGATGCC
The DNA here is from genome assembly GCA_019635875.1 of Alphaproteobacteria bacterium. Lineage (NCBI taxonomy): Bacteria > Pseudomonadati > Pseudomonadota > Alphaproteobacteria > Alphaproteobacteria bacterium. Next base: position 1,034,457 of record JAHBYP010000002.1, on the reverse strand, counting down.
GGTGACCTTGCCGTCGAGCACGACCTCGCGCTCGGCGGCGATGAAGGTACTGGTCGGCGCCCGGCCGACGATGAACTCGAACATCCGGGCGAAGGCCAGCTTGTGGAACGCCACTTCGCGATGGTCGAGGCCGGGCAGCACGACGTTGCTGGCACCCTTCAGTTCCGGCGCATCGTAACCGATGCCGGTCGGCTTGCCCGGTTGACCGATGAATTGGCCATCGGGCTGGGCATACTTGTCGAACTTGTCGCTGCGCAGCGTCATGAAGGCCGGGCCCGGCACGACCTCGCTCTCGCCGGCGTTGAGCTGCTTGAGAAACGGCGCGGCGCCGTTGAACTCGCTGCCGACCAGCATCGTATCGGAGACGATCACGCCATGGTTGGTGCCGCCGCACAGCACGACATGCGAGACGAATTCGGCGCCCCCGCCGTTCTTGACGTAATTGCGGATGGTGTTGCAGCCGCGCGAGGATCCGACCAGCGCCACCTTGCGCCGGCGGGTCTGGGCCATGACCTGGCGCACGAATGCCGCCAGTTCGTCACGCTGCTCGGTGGTCGAGGAGCGGAACGGCTGCGGCTTCGAGTCATCGCTGCGCGCCGACGGATAGCTGAAGTCGATCGCCGCGAGCATGTTGCGCGGGTAGCCGTTGGACTCGAAGCGCCAGATTGTGGTGTTCCACAACGCCGCGGTATCGCCGTTGCCGTGCACGAAGATGATCGGCGGAATGCGGCTGACCGGCAGGCGTGGCACCTGGCGGGTGCCCTGCTGCCGCTGGGCGAGCGCCGCCGGCGACAGCAGAAGCGACGCGCCGCCCAGCAGGGCGGCACGGCGAGGGATCAACAGCGGACGCGAGGTCGAAGCCATGATGTCGCCATGTTGGCAAATTGCGGCCGCCGGGGCTAGCGTGGCCCCATGACAGCCTATCTCGATACCCCGATCGGCCGGCTGTCGGTCGAGGGCGACGGCACCGCGATCACCAAGGTCAAGTGGATCGCGCCCGACTTCGGCGACCCGCTGATCCGCGATGGCGATCCGATCGTCGAGGAGGCACGGCGCCAGCTGCAGGCGTATTTCGACCGCAAGCTAAAGGTCTTCGACCTGCCGCTGCTGCCCAAGGGCTCGGTCGCGGACAAAGAGATATGGCAGATAATGTGCAAAATCCCTTATGGCGCGACCATGACCTATGGCGAGATGACCGTGGCGGTCGGCCGCGACCCCCGCCAGGGCGACGCCCGGGACATCGGAAAGGCCTGCGGCGCCAATCCCATACCGGTGATCATCCCCTGCCACCGGGTGATGGCCGCCGGCGGCCGGATGGGCGGCTACAGCGGGCGCGGCGGCACCGAGACCAAGCGCCGCCTGCTGGCTTTCGAAGGCGCGTTGCTGCTGTGATCGAGCACCTGCGCGCCATGGCCCGCAACAACGCGTGGTCGAACCACCGGCTGCTGAGCGCCTGCGGCCAACTCGCACCGGAGGAGTACGCGGCCGAGCGCACCAGCTTCTTCCCCTCGATCCGCGCCACGCTCAACCACATCCTGATGGTCGACGGCTACTACATCGATTCGCTCGAGGACATGCGGGAGGCGGCCGTCGAGCGCGCCCATGCCTTCGTGCCGCACGAGGATTTCGCCGCCCTCGACACCGCGCAGCGTGCCAGCGACCGGCGCCTGCTGGCGTTCTGCGACGGCCTGACCGAGGCGAGGCTGGCGGTTCCCGTGGCGATGAAGCGACCGGGCCGCGAGGCGCCGGTCGAACGCGTCGCCGACGTGCTGGCCCATCTTTTCGTCCATCAGATCCACCATCGCGGCCAGGCGCACGCCATGCTGTCGGGCACCCCCGTCAAACCGCCACAGCTCGACGAGTTCTTCCTGCGCGACGAGCTCGCGCTGCGCCGCGACGAGTTGCGCGCGTTGGGTCTGCCGGAACGATAGACTCAGGCGCGGCTTACATCGGCGCCGCAGGCGGCCAGCCGGGCGGCCATGCCGTCATAGCCGCGGTCGAGGTGGTCGAGGCCGTCGAGCACGGTCTCGCCCCGCGCGCCCAGGGCGGCGATTGCCAGTGCCGCCGCGGCCCGGACATCCGTGCCGGTGACCGCGGCAGCGCCGAGCATCGGCACGCCGCGCACCAGCGCGGTGCGCCCGCGCACGACGATGTTGGCGCCCATGCGGCGCAATTCGTCGACATGACGGAAGCGCTGCTCGAAGATCGCCTCGGTGATCGCGCTGGCGCTCTGCGCCGTGGCCATCAGCGCCATGAACGGCGCCTGCAGGTCGGTGGCGAAGCCGGGATAGGGCTGCGTCGTGACGTCGACGCCTACGGTGCCGCCCGCCGCGCGGCGCGCCACCACGCCACCATCGACCGTCTCCAGCTCGACGCCGGCCGCCTGCAGCGCCGGCCCGGCCGCGCCCAGCAGGTCGAGGCGCGCGTTGCGCAGGTTCAGCGTACCGCCGGTGATCGCCGCCGCGCAGGCGAGCGTGCCGGTCTCGATGCGATCGGGCATCACCGTATGCACCGCGCCGGCGAGCGGCCGGCCGCCATCGATTGTCAGCACATGCGTATCGAGGCCGCCGATGCGTGCGCCCATGGCGATCAGGCAGGACGCAAGGTCGGTGATCTCCGGCTCGCGCGCGGCGTTGCGGATGATTGTGCGGCCGCTCGCCAGCACCGCGGCCAGCAGCAGGTTCTCGGTCGCGCCCACCGAGGGCAGCGGCAGGCCGATCTCGGCACCCTTCAGACCGTGCGGCGCACGGGCGTGGATCAGGCCACCCTCGAGCTCGACCGTGGCGCCCATGGCGCGCAGGCCGGCGATGTGGAAGTCGATGCCACGCAGGCCGATGGCATCGCCACCGGGCAGCGGCAGGCTGGCCTCACCGCAGCGCGCCAGCATCGCGCCCAGCAGCAGCACCGAGGCGCGCATGCGCGCCACCAGCTCGCGATCGATCCTGGCAGCGTGCACGCGGTCGGCACAGATGGTGAGCGACAGTCCCGCCGTGCCATTGGACCAGCCGAGGTTCGCGCCCAGCCGCTGCAGCAGCGCCGAGAGCACCGCGACATCGAGATTGGCCGGCAGGTTGTGCAGCGTCACGAGGTGCGGTGTCAGCAGCGCCGAGACCATCAGGGGCAGCGCCGCATTCTTGGCGCCACTGATCGAATAGGTGCCGACCAGCGGCCGGCCGCCTCGGATCAGCAAGGTGCGGCCGGCGTCGGGCTTCCACCACGGCGCGGAGATGTGGAGTGCGTTCATCGTGGACATGATACTTCAGCCCGCGACGGCGAGTCGCTTGACCCGACACGCGCCTCGTGAGAGAAGCACGCCGCTGCCTCAGCAGCCTTGAGCATTCAGCCGCGTGAGCGCCGAGCAGAGTCGGCCGTCCAGCTGGATACAAACTATCAAGAAGCCAGCCGCCTGACACGCAAGGCGTCTATCGAAAGTTCCACCGGAACGAGCCGCGTCGTCCTTTTCGGTCGCGCGGGCCGGTGATTGCGTTTGAGAAAGTACACTTAGTGACGAATTTCACCGACCTTGGTCTTGCCGAGCCGCTGCTGCGCGCCCTGGCCGCCGAGGGTTACACCACGCCCACGCCGATCCAGGCGCAGGCCATTCCGCACGTCGCCGCCGGCCGCGACCTGCTGGGCATCGCCCAGACCGGCACCGGCAAGACCGCGGCCTTTGCGCTGCCGATCCTGCATCGCCTCGCCGGCGCTCCCAAGCGCGCGCCGCGCGGCGGTTGCCGCGCCCTGATCCTGAGCCCGACGCGCGAGCTCGCCAGCCAGATCGCCGACAGCTTTCGCGCCTATGGCCGGTTCCTCAACATGTCGGTCGCCGTGATCTTCGGCGGTGTCGGCTACGGCGGTCAGGTGCGCGCCCTGCAGGGCGGCGTCGACATCCTGGTCGCCACGCCGGGCCGGCTGATCGATCACCTCGAGCAGCGCACGGCGCGGCTCGACCTGGTCGAGATCTTCGTGCTCGACGAGGCCGATCAGATGCTCGACCTCGGCTTCATCAAGCCGATCCGCCATCTGGTGCGCTGCCTGCCATCGAAGCGGCAGAACCTGTTCTTCTCGGCCACCATGCCGAAGGAGATCGGGCTGCTCGCCGACGACCTGCTGACGGATCCGGCGCGCGTCGCCGTCACGCCCGTCGCCACGACCGTCGAGAAGGTCGAGCAGCGCGTGATCCTGCTCGAGACCGCGCAGAAGCGCGAGATGCTGGTGGAGCTGCTCGGCGATCCGACCATGCAGCGCGTGCTGGTCTTCACCCGCACCAAGCACGGCGCCGACAAGGTCGTGCGCTACCTCGCCGGTGCCGGCATCGAGTCGGCGGCGATCCACGGCAACAAGAGCCAGGGCCAGCGCGAGCGCGCCCTCGGCGCGTTCCGCGATGGCACCTGCCGGGCGCTGATCGCCACCGACATCGCCGCCCGCGGCATCGACGTCGAGGGTGTCACGCATGTCGTGAATTTCGACCTGCCGAACATTCCCGAGAGCTACGTGCACCGCATCGGCCGTACGGCGCGCGCCGGCGCCACCGGCATCGCGATCTCGTTCTGCGACCACGAGGAGCGTGCCTATCTGCGCGACATCGAGCGCACGATCCGCATGACCATCGCGCGCACCGACCGCAGCGGCGCGCCGGTCGCCGCGCCCGAGCCCGGCACGCGGGAGCAATCCCCCCGCCCGGCGCAGAGCAAGCGTCCGCAGCACCAGCAGCGGCGTCATGGCGGCGGCCAGGGCAAGCATGGCCACCCGCCGCAGCATGGCCACAAGCACGGAAGGCCGCAGCGGCAGGAGCGCGCCGACGCGCCGCGCGGCGAGCACGCCCAGGCCGAGCGGTCGCATCAGCGCAACGGCAGCCAGCCGCCGCGTCGCGAGGGCGGTCACGCGCTGAGCGGCATGAACTTCATGCGCCGCGACGATCGTCAGCGCTTCGCCGGTCGTCCGCGCTGACGCTTTGAAACCGGCTTGGTCGGCGGCTTCGCCGGCCTGGCCGGCGGCGGCTCGGGCTTCATGCGATAGCCCGGGGTCGCCGCCAGGATCGTCTTGACCGGGTCGCGCGGCGGGCCCTCGAGCACGAAGCGCGCATGCCGGTCGATGCTGCCCGATGCGACGAACGCCGCGGTGCCGCGCGAGAGGCTCGCGGGCAAGGACGAGGTGCTGGCGATCCGGCGCCTCGCCAGCAGGTTGCGCAGCTTCGTCTGATTCGCTGCCGTCGATTCCGTGTACAGGCTGGCGAGGAAGGAGCGCGGCCGCGCGCGGGCGAACCAGGCTGCGAACTTGTCCTCCTCGTCGTACAGCGCGTCGAGCAGCACGAGACTGTGGATGCGATGCGCCGCGCCGCCGCGCGTCAGCACGTAGGCGGCCGGCTTGTAGCCGCCGCTGAACGCCACCAGCATCACCGGCGCCTTGTTGAACACGCCCGACAGCGGCCGAAGGCTCGTGCCCGACGGCGTCATCAGCTGGGCGAGCCTCGCCGCCGTCTCGTCGATGAACCTGGCGAAGGCACCGGGACGCAAGAATTTGCCCGGACTCGAATCGGCGGCGTCATAGGCGAATTGCGGCGCGACCAGCACCGCGTTGGCCCCCGACTCGGCGAGCTGGCGCAGCAGACCGGTGTCGGCCGTCACCGTGCGCTCAATGATCGAGCCGTGACCGTGGAAGAAGAACACCATCAGCGCCGGCCGCCGCGGATCGAAGCCCGCCGGCACGTGCAGCAGCACGCGATTGTCGCCGAAGGTCGTGTCCTCCCAAAGCACCTCGCCGGATGGTGTACGACGCCCGCGGCGCTTGCGGCCGTCAGCCACATCGTAGAACGGCCGCCGCCCGTCCTCCGCCGGCCCGCTGTAGGGAAAAGGCCCGTACTTGAAGGCCTGAAGGCGCGTCACCGGCGTCCTGACGACCGCCAGGGGGTCGGCGGGCCGCAGCCGGATCGGCCGCTGATTGGGCGGCCGCTGCTTGGATGGCCGCGCGAACGCGCCGGCGGCGAGGCCGCCGGCGAGCAGGCCGGCCACGGCCGCCATCAGCGCGCGTCGCGTGCGCGCCGCCACGGCATCACGCGACTGCCGGCCGCCCGGGCAGCGGCAGCAGGACACGGAAGAAGGCCGGCAGCGCCACGACATAGGCGACGGCGCCGACCAGCACGACGGCCGGCAGGCCGAACGAGGTCGAGATGATCGGCACCAGTGCGGCGCCCAGCACCGAGAAGCTGCCGTTGATGCCCCAGGCCCACAGGAACATGTGGTCCTTGCCCAGCCGGCCCAGCGTGGTCATCGCGACCGGCATCGGGAAGCCCATCAGGAAGGCGGGCGGGAAGATCAGCGCCAGGCAGGCGACGATGCGCAGCACGTAGGGCCAGGTGCCGATGGTGTCGAGCACGGAATCGAGCAGGAAGGCGTAGGCAACGAGGATCGCGCCGATGGCGAGGAACACCCTGGGCATCACCGTACGCGCGCGCGCAAGATAGCGTTCCGACACGAAGCTGCCGAGGCCGGAGAATACCAGCATGCCGGTGATCAGCACCGAGGCCGAGACCGTCGGGTTGCTCAACGCCAGGATGAAATGGCTGATCATGCCGACCTCGACGATGATGTAGCCCAGCCCCAGGCACAGGAAATAGATCATGGTGCTGAACTTGCCGGGGTAGTGGCTGAAGATCGTGCGCCAGCCGAACACCACGGGGAACAGTACCAGCGACAGCGCCGCGATCGCGGCGATGCCGAGCGTCGCCCACAGCAGCAAGTAGCCCCACTCGTCCTGCACCGTCTCGAGCCGGTCGGTGAACGCCCAGAGATCCTTCACCTTGATGTAGGCGGCGAAGTACGGCTGGTGGTTGGTCAGCACGCGCGTGTCGAAGACGTAGGCGTCGGCGATCTTGTCCCAGCCGCCATGAATCAGGTGGTGCCAGGCGATACGGCCCATGATGGTCGCCGGCATGACGGGCACCGCCGGATTGGTGGTCGGCGCGGCAGCCGGCGCCGGCTCCTTGCCGTCGGCCGGATCCTGCGAGCCGTCACCGAAGAACTGCGCGCGATAGCCCCTCAAGGTCTCGGCGCGCGGGCCGTCGTCGTAGGCGATGCCGGGATAGTAGATCTCGTCGAACGACATCAGGCGCGAATGCTTGCGCAGCGCCTCGATCTCCTCGGGCGTGAAGTCGCCGCGCTTGTAGAGCACCGTCGCGGTCGACAGATAGGTCGAGGTCGCGAAGAAGCGACCCTTCACCTCGCCGCCATCTATGTCGCGCGCTGCCGCCACCATGGTGGCATAGAGCTTCAGCACCGACTTGGGCGGCTCTTCCTTGTTCCAGAGCGTCACCGACAGGAGTCCGCCAGGCTTGAGCACGCGCATGTAGTTGCGCATGGCCTCGCGCGTGTAGCCGAATTTCTCGACGATCGGAAAGCCGCCGGGCGAGGACAGGCCGGCGGAGTCCGCGAGGCTGAGATCGACGATGTCGAAGCGCGCGGTGGTGCCGGCGGCGTACAGGCGGCCGTCGTAGTCGATCACCTCGACGCCTTTCTCGCGCAGGATGTCGCTAGTGAAGGAGCGCAGCGGCGTGTCGCCGAGGAAAGCGCGCAGCAGCATCGGGTTGCCCTCGGCCACCGTCACGCGCCTGGCGCCGGAGCGCAGCGCCACCTTGGTCGAGATGCCGCCGCCGAACTGCACGACGAAGACATCGGGATCCTTCTTCAGCACATACGGGTAGTACATCGACAGGAAGCGGAAATAACCGATCTCGTCGGACGGCAGATCCTTCATCACGCCGGTCGGTCCCTCGCTGTCGAGGTAGAGGCCGAGATAGGCATTGCTCGGCATCTTCGGCAGGTTGAAGCCGGCGTTGTCGCTGAGCCCCGGCGCGAAGTGCAGGTAGGAGGACGAATAGACCTCCATGAACCCGAACGGCGACGTCGTCTTGTAGACGCGCTGCGCGTCGGGGAAGTTGCGCGCGTAGGACACGCCCTTGTACTCGGAGACGAACAGCTTGGGCGTGCCCAGCATGCCGGGCAGCAGGAAATGCGCGCCGACGGCAAGGATTGCCGCAACAACCGTCTGGGCGATTCCGCGCCTGTCGCCGACGGCGACGAACCACAGGACGGTACCCACAAGCCACAACGCCAGCGGCGCGACCACCAGGTCCTCGGGCGTGAAGACGTACATCGCCAGCAGGAACATCAGCCCGCAGCCGCCGGAGCCCGCGAGGTCGGCGAAGTAGACGCGATTGAAGGTCTTCTGCGCCCTGAGGAACACGACGCCGAGATAGAAGGCGCCGCACAGGAAGGGCAGGAAATAGAGGATGAAATTGGCGAACAGCCGCCACTTCTGCATCGGGTCGGAGACCAGGAAGATGGCGTTGAACGGCACCAGCTGGGCGACCAGGCTGGAGGCCACCATCATCGGGCCGAACAGCAGAAGCGCGATCTTCACCGTGCCGCGCCAGTGGCGCTCGAACCAGGTCTTGCCGACGCACATGATGGCGCTGGTGAGCCCGAAGCCGAACATCGCCAGGCTGACCACCAGCGAGCCGAAATGCGCCCAGCTGCCGACCGAGAACAGCCGCATGATGCCGATCTGCAGGGCGATGATGGCGCCGGCGACGAGGCCGACCGAGAGGTAGAAGCTGAGCGTGGGCCGGTTGTCGAAATCGACCTCGGCGTACGAACGGGCGGCGCTGGCCATCGTCGGAAAACCCAGTGTCTTGGTTGGCCGGCCTGGGAGCCGGCTCGAGGGGAAAGCTGGCTAGAACGCGAAAGCCCCCGCGACCGTCGGGAACGGCGCGGGGGCTCGCGACATCGATCCAGGCGTCAGCGGTTGTGCGAGCCCTTGATCTGTCCGTCGACCAGCTTGGTGAACGGCACGAAGGGGACGATCTTGCCGCCGTAGATGTCCTCGCGGGTCATGGTCATGGTGCCGTCGGCGGCCTGCTGCTTGATCATCTTGATCACGCGCTGCGCGCCCGGCGGGCCGACCGGGATGACGATGATGCCGCCCGGCTTGAGCTGGTTGAGCAGCGGCGGCGGCACGTGGTCGATGCCGGCGGTGACGATGATCTTGTCGAACGGCGCATGCTCCTGCCAGCCGTAGTAGCCGTCGGCCTGCTTGACCTTGATGTTCTTGAACTCGGCGTAGCCGTTGGCGATCGCACGGTCGTAGACGCCCTGGGTCCGGACCGCCAGCGGCGCGATGATCTCGATCGAGAACACCTTGTCCGTGAGGTACGACAGGATGGCCGCCTGGGTTCCCGAGCCGGTGCCGATCTCCAGCACCTTCTCGCCCGGCTTGACGTCCAGCACATCGGTCATGCGGCTCTGCAGGTGCGGACCGGACATGGTCACGCCGTAGCCCATGTCGAGAAAGGCGTGCTCGTAGCCGCGCTCGCGCACCGGCGGATTGCCGGCGGCGAAGACCTCGCGCGGCGTCATCAGGAAGGTGCGCTTCATCTTCTCGGTCTTGATGTCGCCGACGCGCACGACCTGCACGTACCGGTCCCAACGCTGGCCGAGCCATTTCTCGCTCTCGCCGCGATTGGCCTTCATCCACTCGATGTAGCTGGCGCGGTTGAGATTGTCCGGGTGAGGCAATTGCGCGGGCGTGATGGTCTTGAACTGCTGGGCCATGGCGGCGCCAGCCGTGGTGACTGCAACCAGCGCCACCGCGATCATCTTGAGGGAGCGCCACATGGGCCGAGGCTCCTGCCTGGGAAAAGGGGTTAACCGACGGGTCGACATCACGAAAGCCTCGCGCGTCACGGTTCGCCAGCGGGACAGGATGTACGGCAGACGCGGCCGGTCCGCCAGCGGATTTGCTGTCGCACAGCCATGACCGGAAGGCCGGGCACAGGCGCCCCGACCACCATCGGCAGCCGCCAGGACAGACACGTGAAAGCGCCCTCCCGCAAGCGCGCGGCGCGTCGTTGTCATGCCCGATCCTCCCCCAAATCGAACGCCGCCCATCGACGGCGTTGCTGATAGCCTTGCCGGGGATCGCCCGCGGCCCGGCACTGTGCTTGGTCCACCATCTTCAGCAGAAATGGGGCGGATCGGTGGTGGCCGACAACAAATCGGGTGCAGGGCGATCATTTCCACCCCGCACGATTGTCGGATTGCCATGGTTTCACATGGTCGCCTCCGCCGCCCGACCGCCACCCGCCTACATGATCTGGTTGACCACGCCGCCATCGACCCGCATGGCCGAGCCGGAGGTTCCGGATGCGGCCTGGCTGCAAAGATAGACCCCGAGCGCCGCCACCTCGTCGGCCGACGTGAAGCGGCGCAGCAGCGAGGTCGGCCGGAAATTGGCGAAGAAGTCGGTCTCGACCTGCGCCACGGTGACGCCCGCCGCCCTGGCCCGTTCGGCGCGCAGGCGATCGGTGGTCTCGGTGTGGGTCGGGCCCGGCAGCAGGGCGTTGACGGTGACCCCGGTCCCGGCCAGCTCGATCGCCAGGCCGCGCATGACGCTGAGCTGCGCCGTCTTGGTCATGCCGTAGTGGATCATCTCCTTCGGGATGTTCAGCGCCGATTCGCTGGAGACGAACACCACCCGGCCCCAGCCGCGCCGCGCCATATCCGGGGCGTAGCGGCGGGCGAAGCGCACACCGCTCATGACGTTGACCTCGAAGATGCGGCGCCATTCGTCGTCGGTGATCTCGAAGACCGGCCGGCGGCCAAAGATGCCGAGGTTGTTGACCAGGATGTCGAGGTCGGGCACGGCGGCGAACACCGCCTGCGCGCCTGCCGCGGTGGCCGCGTCGGCCACCACGCCGCTGACCCGCGCCTGCGGCACCGCGGCGCGCAGCCGGGCCAGGGCGCCCTCCACGGTGGCGGACGTGCGGCCGACGATCACGACCTCGGCGCCTTCCACCGCCAGGCCCTTGGCGATGGCGTAGCCGATGCCGCCGGTCGAGCCGGTGACCAGCGCGCGCCGGCCGGAGATGCCGAGATCCATGGGCCGCCTCAGTCGTACTTGCGCACGTCGGCGATCACCTTGCCGTCGTTGGCCAGGCTGCCCGGTGCCACGAAGCTCACGCCGCCGCGCACCTTGCACAGGTTCTGGATGCTGGCCTCGATTGCCTTCGCCAGGTCGGCCGAGCCGCCGCCGGCGATCTCGGCCTGCAGGGTCATGACGTCCTGCTTGTCGACCCAGTCGACCACCAGGCGCACCTTGGCGAGCTCGGGATGGCGCTTCTGCACGGCGATCACCTGCTCGGGATCGACGAACATGCCCTTGACCTTGGTGCGCTGGTCGGCACGGCCCATCCAACCCCTGATGCGGGTGTTGGTGCGGCCGCAGGGGCTGATGCCCGGCAGAACGGCGGAAAGATCGCCGGTGCCGAAGCGCACCAGTGGATAGGCCTTGTTGAAGGTCGTTACCACGACTTCGCCGACCTCCCCCTCGGGCACGGGATCGCCGGTGCCGGGACGCACGATCTCGACGATCACCCCCTCGTCGAGGATCATGCCCTCGATCGCCTCGCTCTCGTAGGCGATGCTGCCGAGATCGGCGGTGCCGTAGCCCTGCAGCGCGAAGATGCCGCGCTCGTTGAACTCCTTGCGCAAGGCCGGCGGGAAGGCCTCGGCGCCGACCACCGCCTTCTTGATCGACGAGACATCGCGGCCCAGTTCCCTGGCCTTCTCCAGCAGGATGCGCAGGAACGAGGGCGTGCCGACGTATGCCGTAGGCTTGACCAGCTCGATGGCATCAAGCTGCAGCTCGGTGTTGCCGATTCCGGCCGGAATCACGGCGCAGCCGATGGCGCGGATCGAGGACTCCATCATCATGCCGGCCGGCGTCAGATGGTACGAGTAGGTGTTGTGCACGATGTCCTCTGCGCGGAAGCCGGCGGCGTACATGCCGCGCGCGCCGCGGAAGAAGTCCTTCTCGTCGGTATCGACCTCGAAGATCGGTCCGGGCGACATGAAGATGTGGCGGATCTGGCTCATCGGCACGCCCAGCAGTCCGCCCATCGGCGGCTTGGCCTTCTGCAGCGCGCCCAGGGTCGATTTGCGCAGCACCGGCAGCCTGGCCAGCGCGGCGCGGCTGGCGACGCCCGACGGATCGATGTCCTTGAGGCTCTCGGCAAAGTACGGCGAGTTGGCCCTGGCATGTGCGATCTGCGCCGGCAGGACGGCCATCTGCGCCTTCTCGCGCTCGGCCGGATCGCGGGTTTCCAGGGTGTCGTAGTATTTCGACATGGGCCTCTCCTGCGGATGCCGCGATAGTAGCGTCTTCGCCGTTCAGCGCAGCACGCGAATCCAGCGCGTGATGTCGATCAGGCTGATCAGCGCGCCGGCGACGTAGGTCCAGGCGGCGGCCTTGAGCACCGAGGCCGCGGCCGGCACGTCGGCTACCGGCAGGTAGCCCTCGTCGCGGATCATCGGCAGGGCGCGGCGGAAGCTGGCGTCGAGCTCGACCGGCAGGGTGACCAGGTGCATCACCACGCGGCTGCCCAGCAGGGCCAGGCCGATGCCCAGCTCGAAGAACACGACCGCGGGGGCGCGCGTGATCAGGCCGAGCACCGGCGTCAGCAGCAGGATCACGCTGCCTGCCCGCTCGACCACCAGACCGACGCGCGCCAGCCGGCTGCGCCAGTGGAAGATCGGCATGTCCTCGGCGTGCTGCAGCGCATGGCCGACCTCGTGCGTGGCCACCGCCACCGCGGTCACCGAGCGCCCGTCATGCACGCCCGGCGTCAGCCGCACGGCGCGCGCCGCGCCGTCGTAGTGATCGCCCTGCGGCGTGACCTCGACCTTCACGTCGCCGAGCCCGGCACGATCGAGCAGGTGGCGCGCCAGCTCGCCGCCGGTGCCGGGGAAGTCGGCGCGCTCGTCGCCGTGCCGGCGCAGGGTGTAGCGGATCCACCATTGCGGCGCCACGATCAGCGCCACCAGCAGCAGACCGAGAACGACGAAGATCATGCGGCGCCCACAATCGGATCCGGCATGGACGGCTCCCGTGGCGCCGCGACGCCGCGCGGGCCGTGCGTGGTCGACCAGTCGATGAGAGAGACGGCGGGATCGTCGGCCATGGCGCCATTTTTCGCACGTCCCGGCAAGAAACCGCCACATCCGCGGCACGCGGGAACGTCGGCGGAGCGGTCGCGTTATCCGCCCATGAAAGGTCGGCCATGCGACGCCGGCGCCGGCCGTTCGTCACAAGCGCAAACCGGAGACGACTCATGGCCCGCAACGCAGCGACGTCGATGAGCGACTTCTCGCGTGAGGTCGCCGCGATGAAGAAGCAGATCGCCCACCTCGCCGCCTCGATCGAGGACACGGCCAAGGAGGGGGGTGCCACGGCCTCGTCGGTCGCCGACAATGGCCGACGCCTGTTGTCGCAGGCCTCGGCGCTGGTCGACGACCTGGCGCATCGTGCGCGCGACACCGTGAGCGAGACCGCGCATGTTGCCTACGACCGCGCCAAGACCGCCGCCCACGACACCGAGGAGATGCTCGAGGAGACGATCCGCCAGCGGCCGCTGACCTCGGTCGCGGTGGCGCTGGGCGTCGGCGCGCTGCTGGCCTTGATGCTGCGTCGGCGCTGAGCCGCGCGCCGCATCGATGTCGCTCGTCACAACGGCGCTGTCCTCGGCGTTCACCCTGGCGGGGCTGCCGCGAACGCTGGCGCTGTACGGCGTCGCGGTCGCCGCCGTGGTCGCGCGGCGCATCGCGTTGCGGCTGGCCCGCTACGTCGCGATCGCGTTGGTCGTCGCCGTCGGCATGGCATTCCTGACGGCAGCGATCTTCCTCGCGCTGCTGAACGCCCTGGGCGCGGTCTACGCCGCGCTGATCGTCGGCAGCGCCTACCTCGTGACCGGACTCGTCGCTTTGATCGTCATGCGGTCGGCACGCCCCTGAGAGACGGAGAGCTCCATGCTGAGATGGGCCATCGCCTTCCTGATCATCGCGCTGATCGCCGCCGTCTTCGGCTTCGGCGGCATCGCCGCCGCCGCGACCGACATCGCGCGTATCCTGTTCCTGGTCTTCCTGGTGCTGTTCGTCATCAGCCTGGTGTTCGGCCTGATGAGACGAAACTGACCCGCCGTCATTCCGAGCGACAGCGAGGAATCTTTGGGCAACAGCAAAGATCCCTCGCTGTCGCTCGGGATGACAGGGCGCGCTAGAGCCAGCGCTTGCGCCGGCGGTAGTGCTTGATGTCGCGGAAGCTCTTGCGGCCCTCGCCCGACATGCCGAGATAGAATTCCTTGACGTCCTCGTTCTCGCGCAACGAGGCCGCGTTGCCATCGAGCACCACCCGGCCGTTCTCCAGGATGTAGCCGTAATGCGCGTAGCGCAGCGCGATATTGGTGTTCTGCTCGGCCAGCAGCAGCGAGACGCCCTGCTCCTCGTTGAGCCGGCGCACGATCTCGAAGATCTCCTCGACCAGCTGCGGCGCTAGGCCCATCGACGGCTCGTCGAGCAGGACGGTATTGGGCCGGCTCATCAGGGCGCGGCCGATGGCGCACATCTGCTGCTCGCCACCCGAGGTGTAGCCGGCCTGGCTGGCGCGGCGCATCTTCAGGCGCGGAAAGTAGTGGTAGACCTTCTCGAGGTCCTCGGCGATCTGCTTCTTCTTGCCGCCGTGGATGAAGGCGCCGGTCAGCAGGTTCTCCTCGATGGTGAGGTGGCCGAAGCAATGGCGGCCCTCCATCACCTGGATCACGCCGCGACGCACCAGTTCGTTGGACGAGAGCTGGTCGACGCGCTCGCCGCGGTAGGTGACCGAACCCTTGGTGACGTCGCCGCGCTCGGTACGCAGCAGGCAGGAGATCGTCTTGAGCGTCGTCGACTTGCCGGCGCCGTTGGCGCCCAGCAGCGCGACGATGCCCTTCTCGGGCAGCGACAGCGACACGCCCTTCAGCACCAGGATGACATGGTTGTAGATCACCTCGACGTTGTTGACGGCGAGGATGGGGGTGGTGGTCGCGGGTGTTGTGGCGACGGACGTCACGGAGAACTCTCTCGAGGAACTACCTTCCCCCGGAGGGGGAAGGTGGCGCGCGCAGCGCGACGGATGGGAGATGTTTCAACGACATCGATATCCGGCTTCGACATCCCCCATCCGCCCTTCGGGCACCTTCCCCCTCCGGGGGAAGGTATTGGATGGATCAGCTCTCCTTGGAGCAGTCGCGCGGCGTGATCTTCTTCTCGGCGGCGTACTTGGCCGAGGTGTCCTTGACCATCGGCGCCAGCAGCGCGTCGTCGCCGGTGTACCAGTCGGAGATCACCTTCCACCCCTTTCCGTCCCACTGGTGCACGCGGCTCAGACGCGAGCCCTCGTGGTCGGCGCAGGAGACCTTGATCGGTCCGATCATGCCGTCGAAGCCCAGCGCCTTGATGCGGTCGGCGGTCAGGTTGAGGTTCTCCAGACCCCAGCGCACCTGCTCGCCGGTCATCGGCTTGTTGCCGAACTTGGCCATCGCCGTGCGGATCGCCTCGACGCCGAGCATGGCGTTGACCAGGCCGCGGTTGTAGAGGACGTGGCTGATCTCGTCCGGCTTGGCCTGCGACTTGCCGGCCGATACGACGTGCTTCTCGATGTCGGCGTGCACGGCGTACTTGCCGGCGCCGTGCTGCAGCATCAGCGCCTTGTAGCCGGCGGCCTTGTCGCCCGCCGGGATCACGTCGGGCTCGGCGCCCGACCACCACACGCCGATCATCTTGTCGCGCGGGTAGTTGACGTTGCCGGCCTCGGTCACCGAGGTCGAGTTCATCACGCCCCAGCCCCACAGCAGCACGTAGTCGGGCCGCTCCTGGCGGATGCGCAGCCACTGCGACTTCTGCTCGTTGCCGGGATGCGGCACGGCGATCGGCAGGAAGGTGTAGCCGTGCTTGGCGGCCATCACCTCGAGCGCGGCGATCGGCTCCTTGCCGTAGGGCGAATCGTGATAGACCAGCGCAATCTTCTTGCCCTTCAGCTTGTCGAGCCCGCCGAGCTCCTTGGCGATGTGCTGGATGGCGACGTTGGCCGCCGTCCAGTAGGTACCCAAAAGCGGGAAGTTCCAGGCGAACACCGCGCCGTTGCGCGACTCGGAGCGGCCATAGCCCATGGTGACGATCGGCACCTTGTCGCCCGGTGCCTTCTCGGTGAGCGCGAAGGTGATGCCGGTGCTGAGCGGCAGGAAGTAGGCGGCGCCGGTCGGCCCCTTGCCCTTCAAGCGCTCGTAGCATTCCACGCCGCGGTCGGTGGCGTAGCCCGTCTCGCATTCCTCGAAGACGATCTTGACGCCGTTGATGCCGCCGTCGCGCGTGTTGATCATGTTGTAGTAGTCGGCGATGCCGTTGGCGAACGGCACGCCGTTGGGCGCGTAGGCGCCGGTGCGGTACACCAGGCTCGGGATGAACTGCTCGCCCTGCGCCATCGCCGGCCCGGCCAGTGATGCCGCGGCGGCCAGCGCGCCCGCCGTGAGCACCGCCTTCCTGATCATGCCCATCATGTTCCTCCTTGTTGGTATCGCGGGACCTCGGCGGCCCGCGGTTGACGACACTTTACTGACTCAATGCGGAAACGGCCACAGGCGCAGCTTCTCCTTGGCGATCGACCACAGCCGGGCCAGCCCGTGCGGCTCGTACTGCAAAACGATCACGATCAGCGCGCCGAAGATCATGAAGGCGATGTGCTCGACGGTCCCGGTATTGATCGTCCAGCCGACCAGGGCGCCCAGCGGCGGCAGCACCTGGTTGAGCACGAAGGGCAGGATGAAGATGAACGCGGCACCGAAAAAGCCGCCCATGATCGAGCCCAGCCCGCCGATGATGATCATGAACAACAGCGAGAAGCTGCGATTGATGTCGAAGGCCAGCGGCTCCCAGGAACCGAGGTTCAGGAACGCGTAGAGGCCGCCGGCGATGCCGAGGAAGAACGAGGAGACCGCAAAGGCGCTGAGCTTGGCATACATCGGCCGGATGCCGATGATCTCGGCGGCGATGTCCATGTCGCGGATCGCCATCCATTGCCTGCCGAGATGGCCGCGCACCAGGTTCTTGGCGATCACCGCCAGGACGACGACGAAGACCAGCGTGGTGAGGTACTTGGCGTGCGGGCTCGACAGGTCGAAGCCGAACAGCTCGAGCGGCGGGGCGTTGACCGAGCCCGAGGGCGTGTAGTTGGTGAACCACTTCACGCGCGCGAATGCCCAGTCGAAGAAGAACTGGGCGGCGAGCGTCGCGCAGGCGAGGTAGAAACCCTTGATGCGCAGGCTGGGCACGCCGAAGACGATGCCGACCGCCGCCGAGACGAAGCCGCCCAGCACGATCGCCACATAGGGGCTGAGGAAGTCGAGCCGGATCGAGAAATTGTAGGCGGCGTAGGCGCCGATCGCCATGAAGGCGCCGGAGCCGAGCGAGACCTGTCCGCAATAGCCGGTGAGGATGTTCAGGCCGATCGCGGCGATGGCGAGGATCAGGGTTGGTATCAGGATCGCCTTGTACAGATACTCCCAACCCAGCGTGTGCAGGATGTAGCTCGGGTCGACATAGGTGACCAGGCCGACGGCGAAGGCCACCACGACCAGAGTGGTGATCACCCAGCGATCCTGGGCGATCGGGAACACGGCCTGGTCGGCCGCGTAGCTGACCTTGTACTGACCGGCCTCGCGGTAGATCACGCTGCCACTCCCGCTAGACGCGTTCGATGATGCGTTCGCCGAACAGGCCCTGCGGCCGGAACAGCAGGAACACCAGGGCGAGCACGAAGGCGAACCAGATCTCGATGCCGCCGCCCAGCGCCGGGCCGATATAGACCTCGGCAAGCTTCTCGCCGGCGCCGATGACGAGGCCGCCGATGATCGCGCCGGGCACCGAGGTGAAGCCGCCGAGGATCAGCACCGGCAGCGCCTTCAGCGCCAGCAGCGAGAGCGAGAACTGCACGCCGAGCTTGGTGCCCCACACTGCGCCCGCGACCAGCGCCACCAGGCCGGCGACCAGCCAGACGATCAGCCAGATGTGGTTGAGCGGAATGCCCACCGACTGCGCCGCGGCGTGGTCGTCGGCCACCGCGCGCAGCGCACGGCCCACCCGGGTGCGCTGGAAGAACAGCGCCAGGCCGGCGACCAGCAGGCCGGCGACGATGCCGGCAAAGATGTCGAGCTCGTTGACCAGGATGCCGCCATCGAAGACCGATTCGAGGATGAAGATCGATTCCTTCGGCACGCCGAGATTGAGGGGATAGACGTCGGAGCCGAACACGGTCTGCGCCAACCCGTCGATGAAGAAGGTCACGCCGAGCGTCGCCATGAACAGGATGATGCCCTCCTGGTTCACCAGTTTGCGCAGCACCAGCCGCTCGACGCCCCAGGCGACCAGCGCCATCACCGCGGCGGCGAAGACGAAGGCGCAGACCACCGCCAGCCACAGCGGCAGGCCCTGCTTCTGGAAGACCTCGAGCGAGCGCACCAGTGCCAGCGCCGCGGTCAGCACCATGGCGCCCTGGGCGAAGTTGAAGACGCCCGAGGCCTTGAAGATCAGCACGAAGCCCAGCGCGACGAGCGAATAGAGTACGCCCACCAGCAGGCCGCCGATCAGCACCTCGAGGAAGAATGCCATCGTCAGCCTCCCAGCCGTCGTCCTGAGCGCAGCGAAGGACCTTGCGGTGGTGCGAACGGACACTGCGTCGTGCAAGGCGCAACACCGCGAGATCCTTCGCTGCGCTCAGGATGACAGAGGACGTGAGATGACATCGCTTCCGTCCTCCTAGTGCGCCGTGCCGAGATAGGCGGCGATGACGTCGGGGTTGGCCTTGACCTCGTCGGGCGTGCCGTCGCCGATCTTGCGGCCATAGTCGAGCACGACGACACGGTCGGAGATGTCCATCACCACGCCCATGTCGTGCTCGATCAGGCAGATGGTGGTGCCGAACTCCTCGTTGACCTCGAGCACGAAGCGGCACATGTCCTGCTTCTCCTCGATGTTCATGCCGGCCATCGGCTCGTCGAGCAGCAGCAGCTCGGGCTCGGCGGCCAGCGCACGGCCGAGCTCGACGCGCTTCTGCAGGCCGTAGGGCAGCTGGCCGACCGGGACCTTGCGCACGTGCTGGATCTCGAGGAAGTCGATCACCCGCTCGACGTACTCGCGGTGCGCGATCTCCTCGCGCTGCGCCGGGCCCCAGTGCAGCGCCTGGGCGAGGATGCCGCTGCGCATCTTCAGGTTCCGCCCGGTCATGATGTTGTCGAGCGTCGACATGCCCTTGAACAGCGCGATGTTCTGGAAGGTCCGCGCGATACCCTGCTCGGCCGCCTCGTGCGGACGCATCTGCTTTCGGCGCACGCCTTTGTAGGTGATGCTGCCCTGCTGCGGGTGATAGAAGCCGTTGATGCAGTTCAGCATCGAGGACTTGCCGGCACCGTTGGGGCCGATGATGGCGCGCACTTCGCCTTTGCGGATGTCGAAGCTGATGTCGGAGAGCGCGCGCACGCCGCCGAAGCTCAACGAGATGTTGTCGACCGAGAGCAGGGTTTCGCTGAACTGACGCGTGCGCATGAAGCTCAGCCCGCCTTGCGGAGTGGTGTGGCGGCGGGCACGTCGAGGATCGCCACGTCGCCCTCGACTACGCCCTTGCGGCCGTCCTCGAAGGTCACCTCGGTGCGGATATGGGTGGCCTGCGAGCCGTCGTAGAGCGCCTTGACCAGCTGGCCGTAGCGCTCGGCGATGAAGCCGCGGCGCACCTTGCGCGTGCGGGTGAGCTCGCCGTCGTCGGCGTCGAGCAACTTGGGCAGCACCAGGAAGCGCCTGATCTGCGCGCCGGCCATCTTCGGATCGGCGGCGAGGTCGCGGTTGACCTGCGCCACCTGCCCGGCGATCAGCCCGTGCACCTTGGGATGGCTGGCGAGCTCCTGGTAGCTGGCATAGGCGATGTCCTGCTTCTCGGCCCAGTTGCCGACCGCCACCAGGTCGATGTTGATGAAGGCCGAGACGAAGGCGCGGTTGTCGCCGAAGGCGACCGCCTCGTTGATGTGCGGGAAGAACTTCAGCTTGTTCTCGATGAACTTGGGCGCGAACAGCGTGCCGTCCGCCAGCTTCCCGACATCCTTGGCGCGATCGATGATGCGCAGGTGACCGGCCTCGTCGAGGTAGCCGGCATCGCCGGAATGCACCCAGCCGTCGGCCGTCTTGGTCTCTGCCGTCGCCGCCGGGTTCTTGAAGTACTCGAGGAACACGCCGGGGCTGCGGAACAGGATCTCGCCGGCATCGTTGACCTTGATCTCGACCTGCGGTGCCGGCTTGCCGACGGTCTCCAGCCGCACGTCGCCGTTGGGGTGCATGGTCACGAAGACGCTGGCCTCGGTCTGGCCGTAGAGCTGCTTCATGTTGATGCCGAGCGAGCGGTAGAAGTTGAAGATGTCGGGCCCCACCGCCTCGCCCGCCGTGTAGGCCACGCGCACGCGCGACAGGCCCAGCGTGTTCTTCAGTGGCCCGATCACCAGCAGCTCGCCCAGGCGATAGAGGATCCGCTCGCCGATGCCCACCGGCTTGCCGTCGAGCAGCGCGCCGCCGACGCGCCGCGACAGATCCATGACATAGCGGAAGATCGCGCGTTTGGCCCGCCCGGCATCCTCCATGCGGATCATCACGGTGGTGATCAGGTTCTCGAGGATGCGCGGCGGCGCGAAATAATAGGTCGGGCCGATCTCGCGCAGGTCGGTCATCACGGTGGCCGCCGATTCGGGGCAATTCACTGTCAGCCCGACCGCGAGGCCCTGGGCATAGCTGAAGATGTGGTCGCCGACCCAGGCCATCGGCAGGTAGCTCAGGAGCTCGTCGCCTTCGACCAGGCCGTCGAACTCGGCCGCGTTCTGCGCCGTGATACGCAGGTTGTCGTAGGTCAGCACCACGCCCTTGGGCCGCCCGGTGGTGCCCGAGGTGTAGAGCATGATCGACGGATCGGAGCCCTTGCCCTGGGCGATCTCCGCGTCGAGGAAGCCCGGCTTCTCCAGCTGCAGCGCGCGGCCTTTGGCCTGGGTGTCGGCGTAGGAGACCAGGTCGGTGTACTCGCGCAGGCCGCGCGGGTCGTCGTAGATGATGGTCTTCAGCGCCGGCACGGTGGCGCGGATCTCCAGCAGCTTGTCGATCTGCTCCTGGTCCTCGCCCAGTGCGAAATGGGCTTCCGCATTGTCGACGACATAGGCCATCTCGGCGGCCACCGAGTCCTGGTAGACCGGCACCGGGATGCCGCCCAGCATCTGTGCCGCGCAGATCGCCCAGTAGAGCCGCGGGCGATTGTCGCCGACGATCACCAGCTTGTCGCCGCGCCCGAAGCCCAGCGCCGCCAGGCCGGCGGCGAAGTCGCGCGCCTGGGCGTTGCTGTCCGCCCAGCTGTGGCTCTGCCAGATGCCGTATTCCTTCTCGCGATAGGCGGGAAGCCCGCCGCGCTCGCGGGCGTTGCGGGCCAGCAATTTGGGAAACGTGTCGTCGCTGCCGGCGGCGGCCTGCGGCATCCCTCAACCCCTCCCAGCCCGCAGCCGGCCTCTTGGGCGACCGTTGCCACGGGACGGGGCTAGGTAGCGACAAGGCCATAGCCGGTCAAGACGCGCGAGCCGCGACGGGTTGGCAGGCGGACGGCCGGGGCCTAGGCTGCTCGCCACGGAGGAGTTTCCCATGCAAAGCACGCAGATGCGCGGCAATGCCGGCCCCCGCTACAAGCACGTCACGGACGACGAGCGGCCTTACGAAAGCATCACCGTCGACAAGCTGACGCCGATCATCGGCGCGGAGATCGCCGGCGTCGACCTCAGCCGGCCGCTATCCAACCAGACGATCGACGAGCTGCACCGCGCGCTGGCCGAGAACTGCGTGATCTTCTTCCGCGACCAGACCATCACGCCCGATCAGCACCTCGCCTTCGGCCGCCTGTGGGGCGACCTGCACGTGCATCCGGCCGCGCCGCACGAGCCGGGCAAGCCCGAGCTGATGATCATCCACGCCGACAAGGACAGCCCGCGCGCCAACGGCGAGGGCTGGCACACCGATGTCTCGTGCGACGTCGAGCCGCCGATGGGCAGCATCCTCTACATCAGGACCTGCCCGCCCAAGGGCGGTGACACGCTGTTCGCCAGCATGTACGCCGCCTACGAGGCGCTCTCGGACCGCATGAAGAGGTACCTGGAGGGCATGACCGCGATCCACGACGGCGAGCAGGTCTATCGCGGTCTCTACAGGAACTACGGCGTCGCCGACAAGGAGAGCTACCCGCGCGCCGAGCACCCGGTGATCCGCACCCATCCCGTCACCGGCAGGAAGGCGCTGTACGTCAACCGCGGCTTCACCCGCGGTCTGGTCGGCGTGCCGCGCGACGAGGGCGACGGCATCCTGCGCTATCTCTACGAGCACATGGAGAATCCGCTGTTCCAGTGCCGCTTCCGCTGGCGCGCCAACTCCATCGCCTTCTGGGACAATCGCTGCGTCCAGCACCGCGCGATGTGGGACTACTGGCCGCACACGCGCAGCGGCAACCGGGTCACGGTGAAGGGCGAGCGGCCGGTATAGGCAGTCCCCGGGCTCTTGCGCCAACCGCGCTTGACGGGCTGTCATCGGAAGAGCGGTCGCACCACGGCCGTCGGTCATCGTTTCGGGGGAGAGGGAATGGAGTCCAGCATCGCAGCCCGTCTCGACGCGGCGAGGCGCGATCTGCTCGACCTGTCGACCCGAAATCGCCTGCTTTCGATTCCCGCCGACCCCAGGGCCCGGCTGGTGCGCATGCGCGACGAGCGCAGCGCCGACATCTATCGGCTGCTGGTCAAGGAGAAGCGTGACCTGGTCTTCGTCGCCGACCCCCTCGCGCCGGCCAAAGCCAGCGCGGCGCGCCCGGACGCTGCCGAACCTGCCGACGGCGACGCCTCGGACGCCACCGAGACCCAGCCGGCGCCCCGCGCCGAGCCGGACGAGAGCGCCTTCACCGACGAGAACCTGCAGACGACCCTCGATGCCAAGGCGCTCGAGAAGCGGCTTCTGGACCTGCGCGACGAGGCGCTGACCCTGCTCGAGGAGCAGGGCGTCAACATCCTCTATCTGGCGCTCGGCCAGCTCAAGTGGCGCGAAGCGGCGGGTGCGATGGAGGATCGCTTCGCGCCGCTGCTGCTCGTGCCGGTGACGCTGCAGCGCCGCTCGGCCCGTTCGCGGTTCACCGCCCGGTGGGACGAGACCGACCCGGGCATCAACCTCTCGCTCGTGGCGAAGCTGAAATCCGAGTTTGCGCTCGACCTGCCGGACGCCGACGAGGCCGAGGATCTGGATGTCGCCGCCTGGTTCCGGCGGGTCGCCGAGGCCGTCTCGGGCATGCCGGGCTGGGAGGTGCGGCCCGACGCGATCGTGCTGGGCGTGTTCTCCTTCGCGAAGTTCCTCATGTACCGCGATCTCGATCCGGCGAACTGGCCCGACGATCGACGCATCGACCGGCACGAGAAGGTGGCGTCCCTGCTGCTCGGCCGGCCGCTCACCACCGAGGCGTCGGTCGACCTGCCGAGCGACGACACGCCGATCGACGACGTCATCGCCCCGGCCACGACGTTCCACGTCGTCGACGCCGACAGCAGCCAGACCGTCGCCATCGAAGCGGCGCGCCGGGGCGTCGACCTCGTCATCCAGGGCCCGCCGGGAACCGGCAAGAGCCAGACGATCATCAACATCCTCACCGCGCTGGTCGCCGACGGACGCAGCGTCCTCTTCGTCGCCGAGAAGCGGGCGGCGCTGGAGGTCGTGAAACGCCGCATGGATCAGGCGGGTCTGGGCGCGCTGTGCCTGGAGCTGCACAGCAACAAGGCGAGCAAGCGGGCGATCATCGACGAGCTGCGCGCGACCCTGGAGCTGGGCGCGCCGAAGAACACCCAGGACGACGACCTGATCCGCGGCCTGTCCGGCCTGCGCACCACGCTGAACGCGCATGCGCGCGCCGCCAACGAACCGGTCGGGGCGAGCGGCTGGTCGGCGCACGAGATCTATGGCCGCCTGCTTCGCCCGCAGGCGCCGCTTGCCGCCAGTCCGCGGCCGCGGCTGCCCGGCTGCGAGGCCTGGACCCAGGCCGACGCCGGCGAACGCCGCGAGGCGCTGGCATCGCTCTGCCGGCTCATCGCGGGTATCGGCCTGCCGAGCCGGCATCCCTGGCGGGAGACGCGGTGCGAGCCGCTGCTGCCGATGGACTACGAGCGCATCGGCGATCTCGCCCGCGCCGCCGCCGATCGACTCGCGGCCGTCGGGTCGCAGGCCGGCGCGATCGCTGCCTCGATGCAGCAGCCGCCGCCGACGACGCTGGGCGATGTAAGCGGACTTCTCGCCATGGCGCGCCACGCCCTCGCGGCGCCGGATCTCGATGCCGAGGCGATGCATTCGCCCGCCTGGTCGCGCGATCTCGGTCGCATTCGCGACCTCGTCGAAACCGGGACGCGCCATGCCGAAGCCCAGGCCGGCCTGGCGGATCGCGTGGTCGAGGCCGCCTGGAGCGTGGACCTTTCGGCCGCGCGCGTGAGCATCGCCTCGCATGGCGCATCGTGGCTGCGCTTCCTGAACGGCGGCTATCGGCAGTCGATGCGTCTCGTCAGGTCCGTCCTGAAGGTCGATGCGCCATCCTCCCTCGGCGATCGTCTTCGGCTCATCGACGACATCTCCTCGGCGCGGCGCGATCTGAACACCCTGCGCGATTCGGACGCCCTCGGGCGTGAGGCGCTGGCCGCCCGATGGCGGCGCGAGCACACCGACTGGAGCGTGGCGCGCGCCTGGCTCGGCTGGGTGGAAGCGGGGCGCTCGCTGTCGCTGCCCGACGAGCTTCGCATGATCGCCGCCAGGCTGGTCGGCAAGAGCCAACTGGGGACCGATACGGAAAGGCTGGCGTCCGATCTTGCCGACCTCCTGGAACGGCTGCGCGCGCTCATGGGGGAGGTCGGCTTCGATGCGCCGGCCGGGCTGGGATCGGAGGACCCCGATCGCTGGTCGATCGAGGATCTGGGCGCCCGGCTGGCCGGATGGGGCGACAGGCCGAAGCGCATCAACGAATGGGTTGGCTATCGCAGGGAGGCCGGCCGCGCCAACGATCTGAGCCTCGAGGAATTCGTCGCCGCCCTGTGGGATGGACGACTCGAATCGACGCACGCGCTCGATGCGTTCGAGAGCACCTACTGCGAAGCGCTTTGCCGGCAGGCATGGGTGGCCCGCCCCGAGCTCGCGTCGTTCGATGGCGACCGGCACCACGACGTCGTCGCCCGGTTCGCGATGGCCGATCGGTCGCGCATCGCGCTCGCGCGGCGGCAGGTGGCCGCCGCCCACCACGCCCGGGTGCCGAGGACCGAGACCGCGTTTGGCGGCCTGAGGCACGTGCGCTACGAGATCGCCAAGAAGCGTGGTCACATGCCCTTGCGCAAGCTCACCGCGCTGGCCGGCTCGGCGCTGCAGGCGATCAAGCCGGTCTTCATGATGAGCCCGCTGTCGATCGCCCAGTTCCTCGAGCCGGGACGGATCGACTTCGACGTCGTCATCTTTGATGAGGCCAGCCAGGTCACTCCGGTGGATTCGCTGGGCGCCCTGGCGCGGGCCAGGCAGTTCGTAGTCGTCGGCGATTCGCGCCAGCTGCCGCCGACCCGCTTCTTCCAGAGGGTCGGCCAGAACGACGTCGACGACTTCGACGACGAGACCGCCCCCCTGGCCAACATCGAGAGCATCCTCGAGCTGTGCAAGGCGAGCGGCGTCGCCGAGCGCATGCTGCGCTGGCACTACCGCAGCCGGCATCATTCGCTGATCGCGGTGTCGAACCGGGAGTTCTACGACAGCCGACTCTTCATCGTGCCCAGCCCCTGGACATCGGAGTCCGGCCTCGGGCTGGCGTTCCACCATCTTCCGGAAGCCGTGTACGACCGCGGCGGCACGCGTTCGAACGCCATCGAGGCGAAGGTCGTGGCACAGGCCGTGATCCAGCACGCCAGGAACAACCCCGGCCTCACGCTCGGGGTCGCCGCCTTTTCCCAGCCGCAGCGCCAGGCAATCGTCGACCAGCTCGAACTGGCCCGCAAGGCCAACACCGACGTGGAGACGTTCTTCAACGACCATCCGCACGAGCCGTTCTTCGTCAAGAACCTGGAGAACGTGCAGGGTGACGAGCGCGACGTGATCTTCCTCTCCGTCGGCTATGGCCGCGACGCCAGCGGCTATTTCGCGGGCTCGATCCCGACGCTGAACACCGACGGCGGCGATCGACGTCTCAACGTGCTGATCTCGCGGGCGCGGCGCCGATGCGAGGTCTTCTCGTCGGTGACCGACGAGGATTTCGATCCGGAGCGCATCCGGACCGCCGGCATGGCGGCGCTGCGCGTGTTCCTGCGCTTCGCGCGCACCGGCGACTTCGGCGTCGCCAGCGTCGGCGAGCGGCCGCCCGACTCGCCTTTCGAGGAGGCGGTGATGGGCGCGCTGGCGGCGCGCGGCTATCAGGTCCGCGCGCAGGTCGGCGTCGCGGGCTTCTTCATCGACCTCGCGGTGGTCGATCCGCAACGGCCGGGACGCTATGTGCTGGGCATCGAGTGCGACGGCGCCTCGTATCATTCGGCGCGATCGGCGCGCGATCGGGACCGGCTGAGGCAGACGGTGCTTGAGGATCACGGCTGGCACCTGCACCGGATCTGGAGCACCGACTGGTTCCGCGATCCCGCTAGGCAGATCGAGCGCGCCGTCGCCGCCATCGAGGCCGCACGGCGCGAGCTCGCCGACATGGGCGAAGAGGAGGGAGAGGCGGAACCGACCACCCAGGACCTGCTCGCGGCGGCCACGCTGCCGCGCGAAGCGACACCGGTCGAGGCGCCCGCCGGGAAGGTCTCGACTCCCTATCGCGAGTCGACTCTGGCCGCGCCCGGCACATTCGGCGCGATTCTCGACGCCGATCCTGCCGACCTGCGCAAGGCCGTCGTGTCCGTGGTGGAACAGGAAGGCCCGATCCACGAGGACGATGTCGTCACCAGGCTTCGCACTAGCTGGGGCGCGAAGCGGTCGGGACCAAGGATCCAGGCCGCGGTCACGACGGCGATCAAGGGCGCCCTGCGCGCCGGGCAGGTCTCCGGCGAGGGACGCTTCCTGCTGCCGGTCCAATGGACACCGGCGTGCCGCGACCGCTCCGGCGTCTCTCTGGCGAGCCTGCGCAAGGCCGAGTCGATCCCGCCGATGGAAGTCGACCATGCCATCATTGCCCTGGTCCGCGCGAACCACGGGCTTCTGGACGAGGAGGTGCCGCGCGCCGTGGCACGGACGCTCGGCATCACGCTGACGTCGAGCGTCCGGGCACTGGTCGACCAGCGGACCCGCGAGCTGATCAGGGCCGGCCGCCTGGTCGTGCGCGACGAGATGATCGTCGCCACCGACAGGAACGCGGCCGCGGCCAACTGAGGCCGGCGAGGGGCAAACGCTGGCGACCCGCCAGGCGAGGCGCTACACCGGCGCGATGGAGTCCGACGACCTGTTCCTCGACCTGCCCGACCGCCGCATCCGTGGCCGCTGGATCGCGCGCGCCGCGCGCGACGACGGCTATGCGCGCCCGACGCTGGTGTTCCTGCACGAGGGGCTGGGCTGCATCGAGATGTGGCGCGACTTCCCGGCGAAGCTGTGCGCCGCGACCGGCTTCGCCGGCTTCGCCTACGACCGCACCGCCTACGGCCAATCCTCGCCGTGGCCGAAGCCGCCGGGCATCGCCTACATGCATATCGAAGCCGAGGCGGTGCTGCCGCGCGTGCTCGAGGCCGCAGGCATCGGCGAGCACATCCTGATCGGTCACAGCGACGGCGGCAGCGTCGCGCTGATCAGCGCCGGTCACGACCCTGAATCACTCCGGGCCGTGGTCACCCTGGCGGCGCATGTCGTCTGCGAGGCCGAAGGCGTCGCCTCGATCCGCAAGGCGCGCGCCGCCTATGACGGCGGCGACCTGCGTGCGCGGCTGGCGAAGTACCATCGCGACGTCGACGGCGCCTTCAACCTGTGGGCCGACGCCTGGCTCGATCCCGCCTTCATGGACTGGTCGATCGAGGACCGGCTGCCCGGCGTGCAGGTGCCGGTGCAGGCGATCCAGGGCGAGGACGACGAGTACGGCAGCGAGCTGCAGCTCGGCCTGATCGCCGGCAAGGTCTCCGGCTACAGCGAGACGCGGCTGATTCCGGCCTGCGGGCATTCCCCGCACCTGCAGCAGCCGCAGCGCACCCTGGCGGAGATCGCCCGCTTCATCGGCCCGTTCGCGACGATAGCCGAGGGCTGACGGGAACTGTCATCCCGAGCGTAGCGAGGGATCCAGGGAAACCGCCTGGATCCCTCGCTGCGCTCGGGAAGACAGGATGATGCTTCGACAGACGCAAGGCTACATCCGGCCCAGCTCGGCCGCGGCGGCGAGGTTGGCCGAGCTGTTGGGGCCACAGCGCGCCTGGCTGAGCCGAAACAGCTCGCGCGCGCGGTTGCGGTTGCCGCCGCGCAGCGCGTCGAGGCCCTGGAACAGCGCCGACAGGCAGCGGCCATTCGTGCGCCTGGCACCGGCATCGGTCTCGGCGGCGACATCGAGATCGCCCGCCGACATGCGGCCCAGCAGATGACGCACGATCGGCGCCGGCCATTCCGCAGGCTCGCCGTGGGCGCGGTAGTCCGCAGCCAGCGCACGCCGCGCGTCGCGCCGCAGCTTCACGTTGTTGGCGAAGCGCCAGAGCATCGGCAGCACCGGCGCCGCCCCACTCCAGTCGCGCATCAGCGCCTCGATATCGTCGGACGATTCGCGATGGCTGCCCTTGTTGTAGTAGGCCTGCACCCTGAGCCAGCGCGCGTGGGGGCTGCCGTCGACCAGCGACGACAGGTCGGCGATCGCCAGGTCGTTGTCGCCCAGCATGAGCCGCACCTGGGCCCGCGCCGTCAGCAGGGTCGGCTGGCCCGGGCGCTCCTGCAGCGCCTTGTCGAGCTGGTCGATGGCGGGCTGCGTGCGGCCGGCATTGGCATCGACCATGGCCGTGGCCGCGAGGATCCTGAAGCGGATGTCCGGCCAGACGCGCAGCGCCTCCTGGAAGTCGCGGCGCGACGCGGACTCCCGCCCCACCGACCGGAACAGCATCGAGCGCAGGACCAGGAGGTTGGCGCGGTTCTGAGGCGCGAGGTCCGTCCGCGCCAACTCCTTGTCGAGGCCGGCCATCGCGCCGCCGCCGATCTCGCCTGATGGCGGCGTGCCGCCGGGCTTGCGAAAATCGCGTCGCGCTGGATCCCAGTCGAGGCTGTCGCCATCGGATTGGGCACATGCCGTGCCGGCGGACAGGACCACCACCGTCAGCAAGGCTGCGAAGACCGACCGCATCCCAACTCCTCCGCGCCACCGCGCCACCGGCGAGGGCGGGCGCACATTATCGCGGTCTGGTCGACGACGGAATGTCCCTCGCGTTGCCTTCGCCCGGAGCGCGGCCTATGTTCCGGCCGATCTTTCCCGCGCCTCCCGCGCGCACGCCGGAGCATCACGACATGGCCGCCCATCCCAACAGCTTCAAGGCCCGCAAGACCCTCAAGGTCGGCACCAAAAGCTACACATATTTCAGCCTGGCGGCGGCCGAGAAGAAGGTGGGCGACCTGAGCCGCCTGCCCTACTCCTTGAAGGTCCTGATGGAAAACCTGCTGCGGCACGAGGACGGTACCTCGGTGCGCGCCGCCGACATCGCGGCCTTCGCCGGCTGGCTCAAGGCCGGCAAGTCCAGCCACGAGATCAACTTCCGCCCGGCGCGCGTGCTGATGCAGGACTTCACCGGCGTGCCCGCCGTCGTCGACCTCGCGGCGATGCGCGACGGCATGGCCAAGCTCGGCGGCGATCCCAGGAAGATCAATCCGCTGGTGCCGGTCGATCTCGTCATCGACCACTCGGTGATCGTCGACAATTTCGGCAACACCAAAGCCTTCGGCGAGAACGTCAAGCTCGAGTACGAGCGCAACGGCGAGCGCTATCGCTTCCTGCGCTGGGGCCAGCAGTCGTTCGACAATTTCCGCGTCGTGCCGCCGGGCACCGGCATCTGCCACCAGGTGAACCTCGAGTACCTGGCGCAGGTCGTGTGGACCCGCAAGGAAGGCAAGGAGACCGTCGCCTATCCCGACACGCTGTTCGGCACCGACAGCCACACCACCATGGTCAATGGCCTGGGCGTGCTGGGCTGGGGCGTGGGCGGCATCGAGGCCGAGGCGGCCATGCTCGGCCAGCCGCAGCCGATGGTGATTCCCGATGTCGTCGGCTTCAAGCTCACCGGCAAGCTGCCCGAGGGTGCCACCGCCACCGACCTCGTGCTGACCGTGACGCAGATGCTGCGCAAGAAGGGCGTGGTCAACAAATTCGTCGAGTTCTACGGCCCCGGCCTCGACGAGATGCCGCTGGCCAACCGTGCCACCATCGCCAACATGGCGCCGGAGTACGGCGCCACCTGCGGCTTCTTCCCGATCGATGACGAGACGCTGAACTACCTGCGCATCACCAATCGCGGCCAGACGGCCAAGCTGGTCGAGGCCTACGCCAAGAAGCAGGGCCTGTGGCGCTCGAGGAAATCGCCCGATCCGGTGTTCACCGACACGCTCGAGCTTGATCTCGGCAATGTCGAGCCCAGCCTCGCCGGCCCGAAGCGGCCGCAGGACCGGGTGCCGCTGGCCGCGGCGGCGTCCGAGTTCAAGGCCAACATGGAGAAGGAGTTCGGCCGCCGGGACGACGGCAAGCGCGTGCCCTGCGCCGGCGCCGAGCACGACCTCGGCCATGGCGACGTGGTGATCGCCGCGATCACCTCGTGCACCAACACCTCGAACCCCTACGTGATGCTGGGCGCCGGGCTGGTGGCGCGCAACGCGGTGAAGTACGGGCTGAAGGTCAAGCCGTGGGTCAAGACCTCGCTGGCGCCCGGCTCGCAGGTCGTCACCGAGTACCTCGAAGCCGCAGGCGTGCAGAAGGACCTCAACAAGATCGGCTTCAACCTGGTGGGCTATGGCTGCACCACCTGCATCGGCAATTCCGGCCCGCTGCCCGAGCCGGTGTCGAAGGCGATCAGCGACGCCGACCTCGTGGTCTGCTCGGTGCTGTCGGGCAACCGCAACTTCGAGGGCCGCGTCAACCCGCAGACGCGGGCCAACTACCTCGCCTCGCCGATGCTGGTGGTGGTCTATGCGCTGGCCGGCTCGATGAAGATTGACATCACCCGCGATCCGATCGGCCACGACAAGAAGGGCCGGCCGGTCTACCTCAAGGACATCTGGCCCACCAACATGGAAGTCGCCAAAGTGGTCGACAAGTGCGTGACGGCCAAGGCGTTCAAGAAGCGCTACGCCGACGTGTTTGCCGGCGACAAGTACTGGCGCTCGATCAAGACCAAGCCGAGCCTGACCTATGGCTGGGACAAGGATTCGACCTACGTGCAGAATCCGCCCTATTTCGAGGGCATGGGCCGCACGCCGGGCAAGCTCGGCGACATCAAGGGCGCGCGGCCGATCGGCCTGTTCGCCGACTCGATCACCACCGACCACATCTCGCCGGCCGGCTCGATCAAGAAGGACAGCCCGGCCGGCCAGTACCTGCTCGACCACGGCGTGGCGCCGGCCGACTTCAACCAGTACGGCACGCGCCGCGGCAATCACGAGGTGATGATGCGCGGCACCTTCGCCAACATCCGGCTGAAGAACGAGATGGTGCCGGGCATCGAAGGCGGCTTCAGCAAGCATCACCAGTCGGACGAGGCGCTGCCGATCTTCGATGTCGCCATGCGCTACAAGGCCGAGAACACCCCGCAGATCCTCGTGGCCGGCAAGGAGTACGGCACCGGTTCGTCGCGCGACTGGGCGGCCAAGGGCGTCAACCTGCTGGGCGTCAAGGCGGTGATCTCCGAGACCTTCGAGCGCATCCACCGCTCGAACCTCGTCGGCATGGGCGTGCTGCCGCTGCAGTTCAAGGAAGGCATGACGCGCAAGTCGCTGAAGCTCGACGGCAGCGAGACCTTCGACGTCGCCGGCATCGAGGGCGGGCTCAGGCCGCGCATGGACATCCCGGTCACCATCCACCGCCGCGACGGCTCGAGCGAGCAGATCATCGTCACCTGCCGCATCGATACCCTGGAGGAGATCGAGTACTTCAAGAACGGCGGCGTGCTGCACTACGTGCTGCGCAACCTCGCCGGCGAGCAGAAGGCGGCGTAGGCTCCTTCTGTCGACAATGACGGCGGGGCGGCTGCGAAGCCGCCCCGTCTTGCTTGCAAGGCCGTCGCATATGCCTGATGTGACTCGATCCTCCCTTCCCCCGGAGGGGGAAGGTGCCCGAAGGGCGGATGGGGGATGTCGAAGACGAACACCGATTTCGTTGAGACATCCCCCATCCGTCGCGCTGCGCGCGCCACCTTCCCCCTCCGGGGGAAGGCAAGAGACTTGCTTGGGAGGCATGACATGAACCGGCAATGGATCCTCAAGGAGCGCCCCTCGGGCATGGTCGGTCCGCAGCATTTCGAGATGCGCACGGTGCCGATGCCGACGCCGGGCGCTGGCGAGGTGCTGGTGCGCACGACTTTGCTGTCGCTCGACCCGGCCAACCGCGCCTGGATGGCGCCGACGCCGACCTACAAGGCGCCGGTGCTGCCGGGCGAGATGATGCACGGCTTCGCCATGGGCGAGGTGCTGGAGTCGAAGGCCGAGGGCTTCGCCAAGGGCGACCTGGTCGACGGCATGATCGGCTGGCAGGACCACGCGGTGATGAAGGCGGCGGACCTGACCAGGCGCGATCGCCGGCACAAGCCCGAGCACCTGATGGGCGTGCTCGGTGTCACCGGGCTCACCGCCTATC
Organism: Alphaproteobacteria bacterium; assembly: GCA_019635875.1. Taxonomy (NCBI): domain Bacteria; kingdom Pseudomonadati; phylum Pseudomonadota; class Alphaproteobacteria; species Alphaproteobacteria bacterium. The sequence continues at coordinate 1,001,706 of JAHBYP010000002.1, read as the reverse complement.
ACGGCCTGCTCGATGTCGGGCAGCCCAGGGCCGGCGAGACCGTGCTGGTCTCGGCGGCGGCCGGCGCGGTGGGCTCGATCGTCGGCCAGATCGCCAGGATCAAAGGCTGCCGCGTCGTCGGCACCGCCGGCGGGCCGGAGAAATGCGCCTGGCTGACGCGCGAGCTCGGCTTCGACGCGGCGGTCGACTACAAGGCCGGCAATGTCCGGCGCGCGTTGCGCGAGGCCTGCCCCGACGGCGTCGACGTCTATTTCGACAATACCGGCGGCGAGGTGCTGAACGTCGCGCTGTTCCTGATGAACCTGAAGGGCCGCGTGGTGTGCTGCGGCAACCTCTCGCAATACAACGCCGAGAAGCCCGAGCCGGGTCCGGCGGCGGTGCCGGGCCTGCTGGTGGTCAAGCGCCTGCGCATGGAAGGCTTCATCGTCATGGATTTCGCCGACCAGCACGACAAGGCCGTGGCCGAGCTGGCGGGCTGGCTCGCCGCCGGCCGGATCAAGGCGGCCGAGGACATCGTCGAGGGCTTCGAGAACGCGCCCAAGGCGCTGGCCGAGCTGTTCCAGGGCCGCAACCGCGGCAAGCTGCTGGTGAGGGTGTAGTCGATGGCAAGTGAGCAGCTGTACTGGTTCATTACCGGCTACGAGGACAACCAGGTCATCTTCCAGTGCGGCATCGAGCAGGAGCGGTTCACGGACGACGGGATCATTGCTTCGCTCCGCTGCCTGGTGTCGCGGCATCTCGGGCCCGAGGACATCGTGGTCGCGAACATGGGCGGCAACGCCCTGCTGGAGGTCCGCCAGCACGAGGCCAATCCGCAGCGCGTGAAGTACTCCTGCGGCGGGAGGCACCAGTACACGGCCTCTCTCATACCCGCCGACAAATTCCCGCAGCCTTGAGGTTCGCCGATTTGACGCCATGTTTGTGTGGTGATTCACTGCCCTCGCGGCCGGCCGGCCGCCAACGGCTGACATGGCCAATCCGAGCTCTTCCCCCTTCGCGCGGCCGCCGGCGTCGTTCATCGGCGCCACCATCGAGGTCGCCGACCTCGCCGCCTCGACGGCGTTCCATCGCCGCTGGCTGCCGCTGCTGGGCTTCATGCGCATCGGCGCCGACGCCGATCGCGTGCTGTGGGCGCGACGCGACCAGCATCTGATGCTGCGCGAGGCGGCGGTCGATGCCGCCACCGGCGGCGCGATCCTGGCGCTGGCCGCCCAGGACCGCGCCCAGGTCGATGCGCTGCACGTGCACCTGCAGGGCATCGGCGCGGAGATCACCCAGCCGCCGGCCGAGCAGCCCTACACCGCGCCCGGCCACTACGGCTTCGCCTTCCGCTGCCCCGACGGCACGCGCTTCGAGATCGCCCATCGCTGGCAGGACCTGCCCGAGATCGAGGGCGTCGAGCATGTGCGCCTGCCGGGCGATGGCGTGATGCTCGGCGGCTATCTCTACAAGCCCGAGGCCGGCCAGCCGCCGCATCCGGCGCTGCTGCTGCTGCACGGCTTCGGCCGCAACGCCTGGACCGACCGGCATCTCGCCGAGCTGGCGGCGAATTCCGGCTACAAGGTGCTGTCGCTGTCGCTGCGTGGCTGGCTGGGCTCCGACGGCGACAACGACCAGGGCGGCCGCCAGGTCGACGACGTCATCGCCGCCATCGACTGGCTGCGCCGCCTGCCCTCGGTCGATCCCGGCCGCATCGGCCTGATCGGCGCCTCGATGGGCGGCCAGGTGGCGCTCCTGGCGGCGGCGCGCCGGCCGGCGATCCGCTGCGTCGCCGCGCTCTTCCCGCCCACCGACCTGCCGGGCTGGTACGAGGCCAATCCCTTCGTGCGGCCCTATCTCGACGACCTCGCCGACGCCGAGGGGCTGGCGGCGCGCTCGCCGATCAACCATGCCAACGAGATCGACGTGCCGGTGCTGATGATGCACGGCGACAGGGACGAGAACGTGCCGCTCGACCAGAGCCTGCGCATGACCGAGACCCTGCGCGGCCTGGGGAAGGAGGCCGAGCTGCTGATCGTCTCAGGGGCCAGCCACTTCTTCTCGATGCGCGAGAACACCATCGCGCGCCAGCGGCTGTTCGCGTTCCTCAGACAGAGCCTGGTGCGGCGCTAGAGGACGATCCGGACACCTGTCATCCCAGGCGCAGCGAGGGATCCAGGCGCACTCCCTGGATTCCTCACTGCGCTCGGGATGACGGCGGAGATTCAACGCGGCCGGATCTCGATCCGACATCCGTAAGGATGGCAAAAAAACCTTGTGCCATGGGCATCAAACCGCCCTTTTCGACAACCGTAGAGGTGGAAATCGACGGGACACGGCTTTCGTGGCTTGCTGGGCGCGAACCGAGAAAGGAGCGCGCATGAGTGACGATGGATGACGATAGTGCCGTTAGGGACGGTACCGCCCGGCGATTTACTGGCTGAGACGGCGCCGAACTCCGACCGCCGGTACCCCGCTGCGCCTGCACGGCGCGGCCGGTCCCCTCCCCCTCAAAAGTAAAAGAGGGCGACGTAACGGCACAAACGGCACAAACGGCACTAGCGTCACGACGAACGGCGGCCGCACGGCGCACTGGATGCGCGACAGCAGATCGCCCCCTGCTCCGCATCCCGGAATGACGCGGTCCGGATGCTTGCCGCTCAGGAGGTGGCGGGCAAGATGCGGTCCATCCATCGCCATCCGTTCGCAGGACAGCAGTCATGAAGGTCTCCGACGCCATCCTCTCGCGCCGCTCGATGCGCATCTTCAAGCCCGACCCGGTGCCGGAGGACACCATCCGCCGCATCATCGAGGTATCGAAGCGCGCCGCGTCGAACGTCAACCTGCAGCCCTGGCGGCTCTATGTGACCATGGGCGCGGCGCGCCAGCGGCTGAGCGCGGCGGTGCTGGCCGCGCTGGAGGCGGGCGAATCGCCGGGGCCGGAGTATCACGTCTACAAGCGGCCGATCCCCGAGCCCTATCGCGGCCGGCAGGTCGCGGTCGGCAAGGCGCTGTACGGCATGCTCAACATCCCCAAGGGCGATGCCGAGGGCATGGCGCGCCAGCACCGGCGCAACTATGTGTTCTTCGATGCCCCGGTCGGCCTGATCATGACCGTCGATCGCGCCCACGGTCAGGGCCAGTGGCTCGACTGCGGCGCCTTCCTCGCCAACCTCATGCTGATGGCGCGCGAGGAAGGCCTGCACACCTGCCCGCAGGCCGCCTTCGCCAACCATCACCCCGCGATCCGCCGCGAGCTGAAGATCCCCGACAACGAGATCGTCATCTGCGGCCTGGCGATCGGCCACGCCGACGAGAACGCCGTGCCCAACAACCTGGTCACCGAGCGCGCCCCGCTCGAGGACTTCGTCGCCTGGCATCGCGCGTAGCGCGCGCAATCGCAGACACGACACGACACTTCTGTCATCCCGAGCGCAGCGAGCGATCCAGTCGCCTTCCTGAATCCCTCGCTGCGCTCGGGATGACAGGTCACGGATCACCCTCATGCCCGCACCACCTTCGCGGCGTAGCAGCCGGGCGCGGCGAAGTGGATGTGCAGGTAGGACGCGGCCTGGTTGGCGAGCAGTCGCTCGATCGCCGTCTCGACGGCCGTGCCCTTGGACAGCTCGAAGCCGACCATCATGCCGTTGCTGTCGAAGGCACGGACGGCGAGCATGCGGCCGCGCAGCTGCTGCGGCACCGTGTCGACCTCGTCGAACGTGGTTTCGCCCGCCCGCACGAAGATCGCGAAGCGCATGCGATAGGGCGAGTCGACGGCGTGGTGCTCGTAGTTGACGAGGATCACCTCCTCGCCCGGCGTCGCGTCGGTCAGGCTGACCCGGCACGGGCTGCCGTTGTCGGCGACGCGCCGCACCGCGGCGTGCGCCGAAAGCTCCGCGTCGGACATCGCGAACAGGTGGGTGAAACTCTCGGCCGGCAGGCCCTGGATGCGGAAGCTCATGGCGTCACCTCGTGGTCAACGGCGCGAACATGAGGTTCGCGTGAGGCACGCGATATCCGTGTCGCGGCGCCGAATTGATCGGGCATGATGGCGGCACGAAGGAGCATCCATGACCCGTCTCACCCGTTCCGACCTCGGCGGCAAGGTCCAGACCGTGCTCGGCCCGATCGCGCCCGAGAGGCTCGGCCGCACGCTGATGCACGAGCACGTGCTGTGTGACATCCGCCCGCCTTCGACGCGCAACGAGAACGATCTCGGGCCGGAGATCACGCTGGAGAATGTCTGGCAGCTCAACTACGGCCACGGCATCGCGCGCGCCGGCCGCAAGTACATGCTCGACCTCGAGGACGTCGCCGTGCGCGAGGTCGAGGCGATGAAGCGCGAGGGCGGCGACGCCATCGTCGAGCTGACCTGCGGCGGCTTGAGCCCCGATCCGAGGGGCCTAGCGCGCATCGCCGCGGGCACCGGCGTCAGCATCGTCATGGGCTGCGGCTACTACGTGAACGACTACCAGGACCCGCGCAATCAGGGCCGGTCGGTCGACGATTTCGCGCGCGAGATCGTCGACCAGGTGCAGGTCGGCGCCTGGGGCACCGAGGTGCGCGCCGGCATGATCGGCGAGATCGGCTGCCAGTCGCCATGGACCGGGCTGGAGAAGCGCGTGATGAGCGCGGCGCTGATCGCCCAGAAGGAGACCGGCGCCTCGATCAACGTCCATCCCGGCCGGCACGAGGACCAGCCGCAGGAAGTCGCGGACTTCGTCGTGGCCAATGGCGGCGATCCGACCCGCATCGTCATCAGCCACATCGATCGCACCGTGTTCGACGTCGAGCGCCTGCTGAGGCTGGCCGATACCGGCGTCACCATCGAGTTCGACCTGTTCGGCCAGGAGGCCGCGTACTATGGCCTGTCGGACATCGACATGCCCAACGATGCGACGCGCCTGAAGCTGATCCGCGCGCTGATCGAGCGCGGCCATCTCGAGCGCGTCGTGATCAGCCACGACATCTGCTACCGCACGCGGCTGACCACCTTCGGCGGCCATGGCTACGGCCACATCTTCCGCAACGTCGTGCCGATGATGCGCAAGCGCGGCTATTCGGATGCCGAGATCGACGCCATCCTGGTCGACAACCCGCGACGGTTGCTGACATTCGTGTAGGATCGCGGCCGGGAGGACACGCGCGATGATGATGGCGGAGAAGACTTTCGATCCCGGCACGGTGTCGCGCCTGCCTGATCCGCTGCCGGCGCTGCGCGACCTGCAGGAGCGCGATCGCGTGCACTGGTCGCCGCGCTACAAGGCGTGGCTGGTGACGCGTTACGACGACGTGCGCGCCGGCCTGCACGATCCGCGCATGACGCCGGGCCGCGCCATGCCCGATCCCGGCGTCTTCGAGCCCGGCTTCCGCGAGGTCTTCGCCGACTATCGGCGCCTGCTCGATCCCTTCATGCTGTTCCGCGACCCGCCCGATCACACCCGCCTGCGCGGCCTGGTCAATCGCGGCTTCACACCCAGCGCCATCGAAGGCCTGCGCCCGCGCGTCGACGCCTTCGTCGAGGAGCTGCTGGCGGCGATGCCGGCCCACGGCACCTTCGACTTCGTGCCGGCCTTCGCCTATCCGCTGCCGGCGCGGGTGATCGCCGAGCTGATCGGCGTGCCCGAGACCATTCTCGATGATCTGAAGCGCTGGTCCGACGGCTTCGCCACCTCGACCGCCGGCACCGGTGAGGATCTGTTCCGCCGCGCCGCCGTCGCCACCAGCGAGATGGGCGCCTATCTGCAGGACTTCCTGGCGCGTCGCCGCGAGAACCCGGGCAATGCCATCATCGACGCCCTGATCGACGCGCGCGACGGCAAGGACCGGTTGAGCAACGACGAGCTGGTGGCCAACCTGATCCTGTTCCTCTTCGCCGGCCACGAGACCACGACCAACCTGCTGTCCAACGGCCTGCGCACGCTGCTGCGCAACCCCGACATGCTGGCCGACCTGCGCGCCAACCTCGACGACCGCGACCTGGTGCGCAACACGGTCGAGGAGATGCTGCGCCACGACGGCGCGCTGTTCATGAGCATGCGCGTGGCGCTGCAATCCTTCGAGTGGCACGGAAGGTCGATCGAGGCCGGCCAGCGCGTCTTCCTCTACCACCTCTCGGCCAACCGCGATCCCCGCGTCTTCGACGGGCCGGACCGCTTCGACATCAGGCGCAAGGACGCCTCGCGCCACATCGCCTTCGGCTACGGCATCCATTTCTGCCTCGGCGCGCCGCTGGCACGGCTCGAGGTCGAGGTCGCGCTGCCGGCGCTGCTGCGGCGCTATCGCGACCTCGCGCTGGCCGACGACCAGGTGCGGTGGAAGACCAACTTCGTCCTGCGCGGCCCCACCTCCCTGATGCTCGGCGCATGAGCCGGGTTGTTCAATGTAGCGTCGGACACATTCCTTCTCCCCGCGCAGGCGGGGAGAAGGTGCCGAGCGTCAGCGAGGCGGATGAGGGGCTTCCTGGCGCAACACCATCGGCGATCGTCGTCGAGAGTCCGCGAAGCCCCTCATCCGGCGCTTCGCGCCACCTTCTCCCCGCCTGCGCGGGGAGAAGGGAAGACCCACAACCAACAGCCCTGCGCGCATGACGGCGAGCGCCGCGATCTACTACCGCGCGGAAGAGTTCGATCCCTACAAGCGGATGATGGGGCGCCAGGTCGCCAGCGACGCCTTCCTGCGCGCGCTGGCACGTCACGATCCCTCGACCGAGCTCTCGGTCTATGCCGCGCGCCAGGAGGACGTCGACAGCTTCCGCAAGCTGGTCGAGGCCGAAGCGCCCGCTGTCGGCGAGCGCGCGTACCGCCTGATCCGGCACGGCGACGCGCAGGGCCTGGCTCGGGCCGGCTGCCTGTTCCGGCCCGATCCGGTGCTGCACGACGAGGCCTGGACGCGTCGCTTCGGCGATGCGCGCGCCTACTCGCTGAGCGGCGTGACGCACACGCTGTCCTCGGTCGGCGCGCAGCGCGCGCTTGCCCAGTACATCACCGCGCCCTACGAGGAATGGGACGCGGTGATCTGCACCTCGCATGCCGTGCGCCGCGTCGTCGAGCGCATCGTCGAGGAGAACGCCGCCTACCTCTCGGAGCGCTTCGGCGCGACGATCCCGGCGAACGCCCGCCTGCAATTGCCGGTGATCCCGCTGGGCGTGCACCCGGATGCCTTCGACACCACCACGCCGGCGATGCGCGAGGCCCGCGTCCGGCGACGCCGCGAGATCGGCGCCGGCGACGACGACATCGTGGCGTTGTTCGTCGGCCGGCTGGCGTTCCACGCCAAGGCCAACCCGTTGCCGATGTACCAGGCGCTGGAGGCCGCCGCGAAACGCACCGGCAGATCCGTCCATCTCGTGCAGGCCGGCTGGTTCGGCTCCGATTTCATCGAGCGCGGCTTCAGGGAAGGCGCGGCGATATTCTGTCCCTCGGTGCGCTGCCACTTCCTCGATGGCCGCGACCCCGAAGTGCGCGCCGAGATCTGGGCGGTGGGCGATCTCTTCACGTCGCTGGTCGACAACATCCAGGAGACCTTCGGCCTGGCGCCGATCGAGGCGATGGCCGCCGGCCTGCCGGTGGTGGTCGCCGACTGGGACGGCTATCGCGAGACGGTGCGCGAGGGCATCGACGGCTTCCTCGTGCCCACGACCATGACCCCGCCGGGCTTCGGCGGCGTCATGGCCTATCGCCATTTCGGCGGTCTGGACAGCTACGACTCCTATGTCGGCGCCGCCGCGCTCAATGTCGCGGTCGATGCCGCGAAGGCCGAGGACGCCTATGTCTCGCTGATCGGCAACGCCGATCTGCGCCGGCGCATGGGCGAGGCCGGGCGGCGCCGGGCGCAGGAGACCTTCGGCTGGTCGCGAATCTACGGCCTCTATCGCGCGCTGTGGGGCGAGCTCGCCGAACGTCGAGCGATGGCCCCGGCGGCGGCGCGCGCGGGCAATCCGCTGCATCCCGACCCGTTCCGCCTGTTCGGTCACTACCCGACCTACGTCTTCGGCGCGCGCTCGCGCGTGCGCGCGGTCAGCGAGGACGCCGAGACATGGCGCCGCACCCTGGCCTCGCCGCTGCTCTCGGGCGGCCGCGGGCACTTCCTGCCGGCGGCCGAGACCGAGCGTTTGCGCACGGCGGTTGCGACAACGCCCGGCGCCTCGGTCGGCGAGCTGCTCGAAACCGTCGAGCGCGGCCGGCGCGACAGCGCCATCCGGACGCTCGCGCTGCTCGCCAAGGCCGGCCTGATCCTCATCGACGACCGCGTCGCCGTGCCCGACCGGCCCGAGCCGCTCGGCTGAGAGTTGCCTTCCCCCGGAGGGGGAAGGTGCCCGAAGGGCGGAAGGGGGATGTAGAAGACGAACTGAGGAGTCGGTCTTCGACATCCCCCATCCGGCGCTCCGCGCCACCTTCCCCCTCCGGGGGAAGGTAAGTTAAGACTGAGCCGCCCCGCCCCTCTGCTCCCACGGACAAGACAATCCCAATGACCGCTTCCGCCACCCACGACGTGCTGGGCATCGGCAATGCCATCGTCGACGTCTTCGCGCAGACCGACGACGAGTACCTGCGGCTCAACAAGATGGCCAAAGGCAGCATGTCGCTGATCGACACGGCGCGCGCCGAGGCGCTGTACCGCACGATGAAGGACGCGGTCGAGGTGCAGGGCGGCTCCTGCGGCAACACGGTGGCCGGAATCGCCTCGCTCGGCGGCAGGGCGGCCTATATCGGCAAGGTGCGCGACGACGCGTTGGGCTGGACCTTCCGCCACGACATCCGCCAGGCGGGCGTGACCTTCGACACGCCGCCGGCAACGGAGGGGCCGCCGACGGCCCGTTCGCTGATCTTCGTCACGCCCGACGCGCAGCGCACCATGAACACCTATCTCGGCGCCTGCATCACGCTGGGGCCGGAGGACATCGACGTGCAGCGGGTCGCGGGCGCCAGCGTGACCTATGTCGAGGGCTATCTGTGGGACCCGCCGCGCGCCAAGGACGCGGTGCGCAAGGCCTTCGCCGCCGCCCACGCCGCCGGCCGCAAGGTCTCGATCACGCTCTCGGACGCCTTCTGCGTCGATCGCTGGCGCGACGAGTTCAACCAGCTCATCCACGACCAGATCGACATCCTGTTCGCCAACGAAAGCGAGATCCTCTCGCTGTACCAGGTGAAGACCTTCGACGAGGCGCTGCAGCGCGCCCGCGCCACCGGCAAGATCGTGGCGCTGACCCGCAGCGCGAGGGGCTCGGTGATCGTGCACCACGACGAGATCCACGTCGTCGACGCGGCGAAGGTCGAGAAGGTGGTCGACACCACCGGCGCCGGCGACCTCTACGCCGCCGGCTTTCTCTATGGCTACACGCGCAACAAGCCGCTGGCGGAGTGCGCACGCATCGGCGGCATCGCCGCCGCGGAGGTGATCAGCCATGTCGGCGCGCGTCCGCTGGTTCCGCTGAAGACCCTGATCTGACGATGATAGGCCGCCCATGGCGCTCTTCCCTTCTCCCCGCGAAGGCGGGGAGAAGGTGCCGAGCGTCAGCGAGGCGGATGAGGGGCTTCGCGACCGAGCAACAAGCCCCTCATCCGCCCTTCGGGCACCTTCTCCCCGCATACGCGGGGAGAAGGAAAGATGGATAGGCCATGCCATGGCCGATGAAGCCGCGACAGCGCGCCGGCCAGGGTGGATCGAAGCGATCCTGTCGTATCGCCACGGCGTCGTGCGCGCCGCGCTGTTCCTCGGCTTTTCCAGTGGCCTGCCGCTGCTGCTGGTCTTCGGCACGCTCTCCGCAAGGCTGCGCGAGACCGGTGTCGATCGCACGACGATCGGGTTCATCTCGTGGGTGGCGCTGGCCTACGCCTTCAAGTTCGCCTGGGCACCGCTGGTCGATCGCCTGAGCCTGCCGCTGCTGACCAGGCTGCTGGGGCGGCGCCGCGCCTGGATGCTGCTGGCGCAGGCCATCATCATCGCCGGCCTGCTGGCGATGGCCCAGTTCGATCCGCGCAGCGAGCTGCAGCCGCTGGTGATCACAGCGGTGATCGTGGCATTCGCCTCGGCGACGCAGGACATCGCCGTCGACGCCTGGCGCATCGAGGCCACCGGCCCCGAGCTGCAGGGGCCGACCGCCGGCGCCTATCAACTGGGCTATCGCATCGCCATCCTCTCGGCGGGCGCCGGCGCGCTCTACGCCGCCGAGATCTACGATTGGACCACCGCCTATCTCGCGATGGCCGCGCTCGGGCTGGTCGGCGCCGCCGCAACCCTGCTGATCCGCGAGCCGCCGCGACCGGCGGCGGCGGAGAAGCCCCTGCTCGATGCATCCGCCGATCCGCTGTCGCGTGTCGGCGCCTGGCTGATGACGGCGGTGATCGGCCCGTTCGCCGACTACTTCCAGCGCATGGGCTGGCTCGGCCTGGCGATCCTCGCCTTCATCGCCCTGTTCCGCATCAGCGACATCACCCTGGGGGTGATGGCCAATCCCTTCTACATCGACATGGGATTCTCCAAGGCCGACATCGCCTCGGTCACCAAGCTCTACGGCTTCTGGCTGTCGGTGCTGGGCGCGCTGGCCGGCGGCGTGATCGTGGCGCGCTACGGCGTGCGCGCACCGCTGATCTGGATGGCGCTGCTGCTGCCGCTCACCAACCTGCTCTTCGCCCTGCTGGCGGGGCGCGGCACGCCCGATCTGTGGCTGCTGGCGGCGACGATCTCGGCTGACAATTTCGTCACCGGCATCTCCGGCTCGGTGTTCATCGCCTACCTCTCGGGTCTGACCAACACCGCCTATACCGCCACGCAGTACGCGCTGTTCACCTCGCTGATGCTGCTGCCCGGCAAGTTCCTCGGCGGCTGGTCGGGCGCGATCGTCGACTGGGCCGAAGCCAACAGCCGCAAGGTGCCGCTGATCGGCGATCTGCTGCTGGCGCTGTCCGTGACGCCCAAGCACGAAGGCTATGTCGTGTTCTTCATCTACACGACGCTGGTCGGCCTGCCGGCGGTGATCCTGTCGATCTGGCTGGCGCGCCGCACCATGAAGCCGGAGCCGGCGGGATGACCATCCGCAACTTCGAGGCCCTGTTCAGCCCGAAATCCGTCGCCCTGATCGGCGCCAGCTCGCGCCCTTCGGCGGTCGGCGCCCTGATCGCGCGCAACCTGCATGCCGGCGGATTCAACGGGCCTCTCTGGCTGGTCAACCGCAACGGCCAACCGAGCGACGGTCATCCGACGCTGAAGAACATCAAGGCGCTGCCTTCAGCGCCCGACCTGGCGATTCTCTGCGTCCCGGCGGCCCAGGTCGCGCCCTCGATCGCCGCGCTCGCCGCACGCGGCACGCGCGCCGCCGTGGTCATCACGGCCGGCCTCGACGAGACCACGCGCGGCGCGGCGCTGGAGATCGCTCGACCGACGACGATGCGCATCGTCGGTCCGAACTGCCTGGGCATCATGGTGCCGGCGCTGGGGCTCAACGCCACGTTCGCGCATCGTTCGGCGCTCAAGGGCGGGCTCGGCTTCGTCAGCCAGTCCGGCGCGGTGATCACGGCGGCAATCGACTGGGCCAGCGCGCGCAACATCGGCTTCAGCCATGTCGTGTCGCTCGGCGAGATGTGCGACGTCGATTTCGGCGACATGCTCGACTGGCTGGCGCTCGACGGCGCCACCAGCGCCATCCTGCTGCACGTCGAATCGATCACCAGCGCGCGCAAGTTCATGTCGGCGGCGCGCGCCGCGGCGCGGTCGAAGCCGGTGATCGTGCTCAAGGCCGGGCGCAGCGAGGCGGCGGCGCGCGCGGCGCACGCCCATGTCGGCGCGCTGGCCGGTGCTGACGCGGTCTACGACGCCGCCTTCCGCCGCGCCGGCATGCTGCGCGTCGAGGATCTCGACGGGCTGTTCGAGGCCACCGCCAGCCTGGCCTCGAGCCGGCCGCTGTTCGGCGACCGGCTGGCGATCCTCACCAATGGCGGCGGGCTGGGTGTGCTGGCCGCCGATGCGCTGATCGAGACCAAGGGTCGGCTGGCCGAGCTGGCGCCGGAGACGCTGGCGAAGCTCGAGGTGCGCCTGCCGCCCACCTGGTCGCGCGGCAACCCGGTCGACATCCTGGGCGACGCGCCGGCCGAGCACTACGAGCATGCCCTCGACGCATTGCTGGACGATCCCGGCGTCGATGCCGCGCTGGTGCTGAACTGCCCGACGGCGGTGACGCCGGGCGAGGACTCGGCGCGCGCTGTCGCCACCGCCGCTTCGCGCACGCGCAAGCCGGTGCTGACCAGCTGGGTCGGCGCCGACGCCCAGGTCGAGGCACGCAAGGTGCTGCTCGCGGCCAACCTGCCGACCTACGAGACGCCGCGCCAGGCCGTGCGCGGCTTCATGGATCTGGTGACGTGGCGGCGCAACCGCGTGGCGCTGATGGAGACGCCGCCATCGCAGCCCGAGGAGTTCGCCCTCGACATCGAAGCGGCGCGCGCCGTCATCGCCGCCGCGCGCGCGCAGGGGCGCGACGCGCTGAGCGAAGCCGAGGCCAAGGAGGTGCTCGACGCCTGCGCCATCCCGGTGGTCGACACCATCGTCGCGCGCAGCCCCGAGGAGGCGGTCGGCGCCGCCATGCGCATCGGTGCGCCGGTGGCGCTGAAGATCCTGTCGCCGGACATCGTCAGCAAGTCCGAGGTCGGCGGCGTCGTGCTGGACCTGCACGACGAGGGCCAGGTGTTCCGCGCCGCCTCCGACATGCTGGCACGGGTCGCGCGCCTGCGGCCCGGCGCGCGCATCGAGGGCTTCTCGGTCCAGCGCATGGTCGAGCGGCGCGGTGCCTGGGAACTCATCGTCGGCCTGGCCGAGGACCGCACCTTCGGACCGGTCGTGCTGTTCGGCCATGGCGGCACCGCGGTCGAGCGGCTGGCCGACCACGCGCTGGGCTTGCCGCCGCTCAACATGAAGCTGGCGCGCGACATGATCGAGGGCACGCGCGTCTGGCGGCTGCTGCAGGGCTACGGCCAGCAGCCGGCGGCGGCGATCGACGCCATCGCGCTCAGCCTGATCAAGGTGGCGCAGATCGCCGCCGAGCTGCCGGCGATCGCCGAGCTGGAGATCAACCCTCTTCTCGTCGATGCGCACGGCGTCGTGGCGCTGGATGCCCGCATCCGCCTGCGGACCGAGGATGCTCCGGCGCGCGCGCTGGCCATCCGCCCCTACCCGCGCGGGCTGGAGCGACGAGAGACGCTGCGGGGCGAGCGCGCCTTTCTCCTGCGACCGATCCGTCCGGAGGATGAAGGCGCCCTGCAGACCTTTGGCCGACGGCTCGACCGCGAAGACATCCGCATGCGCTTCTTCGCGCCGCTGGCGCATCTGACGCACGAGCTGGCCGCGCGGCTGACGCAGATCGACTACGACCGGCAGATGGCCTTCGTCGCGTTGGGCGGCGAGGGCGAGATCTGGGGCGTGGTGCGCCTGTCGGCCGATCCCGACAATGTCGGCGCCGAGTTCGCCATCATCGTGCGCAGCGACCTGAAGGGCAGCGGCCTGGGCCGCCTGCTGATGGCGCGCATCATCGGCTATGCGCGCCAGCGCGGCCTGGCGCGGCTCGAGGGCCTGGTGCTGCGCGAGAACGACGCCATGCTGGACTTCAGCCGGCGCCTGGGCTTCGTGATCGCCGGCGTCGCCGACGATCCCACCGTGGTGCGTGTCATGCTCGACCTCGGCGACTCAGTGCCGGGCGGCGAGCCCGCCATCGACGGTGAAGACGACGCCGCTGGTGTAGGCTGAGCGGTCCGAGGCGAGGAAGACCGCGAGATCGGCGATCTCCTGCGGCTCGCACGGCCGGCCCAGCGGCAGATGCCGGGTCAGCTCCGGCCAGCGGTCGGGGCTGCCCAGCTCCTTCTGCGCCTGCGAGCGCATCAGGGTCACCAAGCGGTCGGTGCGCGTCGCCGGCGGGTTGATCGCCACCACGCGCACGCCGTGCTCGATGCTCCTGGATCCCACCGTGCGGGTGAACATCATCAGCGAGGCGTTGCCCATGCTGCCGGCGGCATAGTCGTAGTTCGGCATCTCGCCGGCCAGGCCGATGACGTTGACGATCACGCCGCGCTTGCGGGCCTTCATCTCGGTGAGCATCGCACGCGTCATGTTGATGTAGCCGAAGACCTTGAGGTTCCAGACCTCGCGCCACTTCGCCTCGTCGATGCTCTCGACGTCGCCGCGCGGGATCGCGCCGGCGTTGTTCACCAGGATGTCGACGTCGGCGCAGCCCTTGACCAGGCCGCGCGCGGCATCGCCGTCGGCCAGGTCGACGGCGTGCAGGTCGACCGAGACGTTGAAGCGCTGGCGCAGCCTGTTGCGCGCTTCCTCGAGGTTCTGCCGGCTGCGCGCCGCCAGGTGGAGGTTGCAGCCCTCGGCGGCGAAGGACTCGGCGCAGGCATAGCCGATGCCCTTCGAGCCGCCCGTGATCAGGACCGATTTGCCGGTCAGCCTGAGATCCATCGCATCCTCCCCGTGAGTGGCGGCCATGATCGGGGACGCGCACCGAACGATCAACTGGTGCCCAGCCGTTGGCCAGTCATGCAAACGAAACACACATCATGACGTCTATGCATTGGTGCGATGCAGCATTATCGCTGATCAGGCAAGATGGCTGACCTATATAGTCCTCAACAACGGCCGAAGACGCCGAGAATCAATGGGAGGGGCGCTCTAACCTGGTTGGAGGTTAGTATGCACCCTGACAAGCTTTACGCTGACATCCAGAAGCGGATCGCCGATGGCAGCCTGGTCCGCTCGCCCGAGGATTTGACCGCGCTGCGCGCCCATGCCCACGCCATGCGCGCCAGGGAGATGAACCGGCTGATCGGCCTTGCCGTGCGCGGCTTGCGCGCGCGCGTCGCGGCCGCGGCCGCCGCCTTCGCCAAGACGCCCGACGCGGCCACGCGCTGACATCGGCGTTCGACACGAGGACCAGTACCATGGCTGCCACCACCGACTCATTCCTGGGCAGCGTCGCCCGGCGGCAGGCCTCGGCCTCGCCGCTGGCCGGCCTGCTCGGCACGTTGCGCCTGTGGCGTCGGCGCTCGATCGAGCGCGCGCTCCTGGCGCGCATGACCCAGCGCGACATCGCCGATCTCGGCGTCACCGAGGCCGACATCCGCTACGAGATGGACAAGCCGTTCTGGCGCGCGTGACGCCGCCCCGTTTCCCATCTGAAACCGCCAAGGCACGCGCGGCAGCAATGCCGCGCGTCCGTCTGTCTTTCGCGTCTCCAAGCCGCTAAACCCCGGGTCCCGTCATGCCGCGAGACAGCGACTTGCCCGCGCCTGCCCCAGCGATCGCCGATCGTCGTCTGACTCCCGGGCTGATCGCCGTGCTGGCGATGCTGACAGCGTTCACGCCGATGTCGATCGACATGTACCTGCCGGCGTTCCCGACCATCCGCGGCGATTTCCAGGCCAGCGCCGCCGAGATCCAGCTCAGCCTCTCGGCCTTCATGCTGGCCTTCGGCTTCGGCCAGATCTTCTACGGGCCGCTGGGCGACCACTATGGCCGCAAGCCGGTGCTGATCGCCGGCGTCGTGCTCTACATCGTCTCCAGCGCGCTGTGCGCGCTCGCCGACAACGCGCAGCAGCTGATCGCGCTGCGCGCCGTGCAGGGCCTGAGCGCCTGCGCCGCGCCGGTCATGGCGCGCACCATGGTGCGCGACCTCGCCGAGCGCGACCGCGCGGCGCAGGTGATGTCGATCCTCATGGCCTCGGTCAGCATGGCGCCGATGCTGGCGCCGCTGATCGGCAGCGTGGTGATGGAGTTGCTCGGCTGGCGCGCGATCTTCCTGACGCTGGCGCTGTTCGGCGCCGCGGCGCTGCTGGCCGCGAGCCTGAAGCTGAGCGAAACGCTGCGACCGGAGCTGCGCGGACCGCTGAACTTCGGCGGCATCATGCGCCGCTTCGGCGAACTCTTGAGCACGCGCACCTATATGGGCTACGCGCTGACCACGGGTTTCCTGTTCGGCGCCATGTTCTCGTTCATCTCGACCTCCTCCTTCGTGCTGATCGAGATCTACCAGCTCGCGCCAACGACCTACGCGCTGGTGTTCGGCTCCTCGGTGCTGGCGATGACCGCCGCCGCCACCATCAACAGCCGGCTGACGCGCCGCATCGGCGCCGACGTCATGCTGCGCCGCGCCTGCTGGCTGCCGGCGATCGCCGGCGTGCTGCTGATCGCCTATGGCCTGATCGAATCGCGCACCGGCGCGCTGGGCTGGGTCCCGATCCCCCTCCTGTCGATGGGCATGATCTCGGGCATGGCCTTCGTCGCACCCAACTCGACGGCCTGCGCGCTGCAGCGCTATCCCCACATGGCCGGCGCCGCCGCCTCGCTGCTGGGCGTGGTGCAGTTCGGCTGCGGCTCGCTGTTCGGCGCGCTCGTCGGCCTGCTGATGAACGGCAGCGTGCTGCCCATGACCGTGTTCATGGGCCTGGGCGGCCTGCTCTGCTTCGCCGCGCACCGGTTGCTCGTGCGCGAGTGAGGGCGCGATACTTCCGGCGACCGGCCGGGAGCAACGCATGACCTTCTCCATACTCGCCCGCTGTCCCGCCACGCGCATGCTGGGCATCGCCACCGCGACGCGCTCCTTCGCGGTCGGCGCGCGCGTGCCCTTCGCCGCCGCGCGGCTGGGCGTGGTGGCGATCATGGCCAAGGCCGATGCGCGGCTGGGCCACTTCGCCATGCGCCAGCTCGCCGCCGGTCACAAGGCGCAGGCGACGCTCGACGCCGTCGTGCGCAACGATTCCTGGCCCGAGTACCGCCAGCTCGCGGTCATCGACGACGACGGCGCCATCGCCGTGCGCACCGGCAGCGAGGCGGCGGCGTGGGCCGGCCACGACGCCAGCGACAACCTCGTGGTGCTGGGCAACGTGCTGCCGGGACGCGAGACCATCGATGCCATGAAGGCACGCTTTCTCGCTGTCTCCGACCAGCCCTTCGAGGATCGCCTGATGCTGGCGCTGGAGGCAGGTCGCGATGCCGGCGGTCAGATCGGCGGGCAGGTGTCGGCGGCGATCCTGGTCTACGACCAGGACCGCTTCGCGCGCGTCGACCTGCGCGTCGACCAGCACGAGGAGCCGGTGGGCGAGCTGCGCCGCGTCTTCGGGGCCTATCGCCCCTACGTCCCCTACTACGTCCAGCGCCAGCGCGACCCGCGCGTGCCGCCATGGCACGAATGGAAGCCGTAGCGCTTCAGCGGAACGCCATCCACAGCAGCGAGATGCCGGCGATCAGCATCACGCCGTCGATCAGCCGGCGGAACGTCTCGGGCCCCATGCCGAGCACGAATCGCCTGGCGACGAAGGCGCCGACCATGAGCGAGGCGCCGATGATCAGGCCGTTGACGATCGCCTCCATCGGCAGCGCGCCCGAGTACCGGAAGGTCACGACCTTGCTGAGGAAGACGAAGATCGAGGTCGCCGCCTCGGTGGCGATGAACGCGCCCTTGACCAGGCCGTAGGCGGACATCGCCGCGACGTTGAGCGGGCCGGTCGAGGCGACGATGCCGGTGAGAAAGCCGATCGCCGCGCCGATGACCGCCAGATGCCAGAGCCTGAGCCTGAAGTCGCGCGCCGCCAGCCAGCGCCGTCCCGGAATCATCAGGATGAAGAAAGCGCCCAGCACCGCATCGACGATCTGCGCCGGCAGCACCAGCAGCGTGCGCGCGCCCAGCGCAGCGGCCGGGATGCCGGTCAGCGCATAGACGGCAGTCGCCCTCCAGTCGGTCTCGCGCCACCACGCCATGACCTTGGCGACGTTACCCATCAGCGAGGCGATGGCCATGATCGGCACCGCCTGCTGCGGGCCGTACTGCGCCACCAGAATCGGGATCAGCACGATGGAAGCGCCGGTGCCGACGATGCCGCTCACCGTGCCGGCGACCAGTCCGACCGCCAGCACGAAGAGCAGCTCCAGCGTGCCAACCACCGATCAGCGCCTGAGGTCGATCATCTCGACAACGCCCTGATCGGTGCCCACGGCCAGGCTCCAGCCGCCCGGCGACCAGGCGAGCGCGCTGACCTGGCCGTCACCGGCCAGCTTGATCACCGCGCTGCGCCGCGTCTTGCTGTCGCCCAGCTGCACCTCGCCGGTGTCGAAGCCGGCGGCGATGAAGGAATCGGCGGGGTGGCCGGCGATCGCCGTCATGATGCCGGCGCCCTCGTCGCCGAACTGGATCGGCGGCTTGCCTTCCGGGCCCTTGCCGGCGAAGGACCAGCCGGTGAACAGGCTGGTGGCGGTGCCGAACAGGAAGCGCGAATCGTGCGACCAGGCGAGCTGCTTGACCTTGACCGGGTAGCCCGACATCTGCATGTCGCGCCCGGTCGCCAG
Source organism: Alphaproteobacteria bacterium (assembly GCA_019635875.1). Lineage (NCBI taxonomy): Bacteria > Pseudomonadati > Pseudomonadota > Alphaproteobacteria > Alphaproteobacteria bacterium. Next base: position 983,400 of record JAHBYP010000002.1, on the reverse strand, counting down.
GCGCCAGACATGCAGCGCGTTATCCTGCGTGCCCGTGGCGATGAACCTGGAATCCGGACTGTAGCGCACGGCGACGTGCGAGCCCTTCCATTGCAGCGAGCGCGGCGCGGCGTCCGCCGGTTTGAGCACGTGGATGGTGACGCCGCCGTAATGCGCGGCCACCAGGCGCGAACCGTCGGGGCTGAAATCGATGTCGGCCACGGTGCTGGGGTGCGGCCCCAGCACGCGCCGGCCGCCCGCGCCGTGCACGATGATTTCCTTGCCAGCGGCGACGGCGAGCGTGGCGGTCTTGGCGTGCGCGGCCAGCCTCTCGAGCCAACCTCCCTTGAAGAACTCGAGCTCGCGCGCCGTGTCGCCGTGGCGCAGCAGCCGGCCGTCGTCGCCTCCGCTGATAAAGCCATCGCCCGACGGATTCTCGACGATCGAGAGCGCCACGCCCTTGTGCGCCGGCTCCGGTGGCGACGGCGGTGCGTCGTTGGTGACGTCGATACACCAGACACGGCCATCACCGCCGGCCACGCCCAGCACTCGGCCTGCACGATCATAGGCAAGACCGCTGACCCAGGCGCCGGTCTCGAAGCGCCGGCGCGGCGGCAGCTGCTGCGCGAACCCCGGTGCGCTCATCGCGTGGCGCAAGCCGCGAAGCCGCGCCTGAGCTGCTCGGCATCGAGCTTGCGGCCGATGAAGACCAGCTTGCTCATGCGCTTCTCGCCGTCCTTCCAGGGATTGCCCCAGTCGCCATCCATCATCATGTGCACGCCCTGGAAGACGTACTTCTTCGGCGCGCCCGATATGTCGAGGATGCCCTTGCTGCGGAAGATCTCGGTGCCGAACTCGCGCAGGATGGTCGAGATCCAGCGCTGGAACTTCTGGTCATCGATCGGCTTGTCGCTGGTCAGCGACACGCTGCCGATATTCTCGAGATGGTCGTGCCCGTGATCGTGATGGTGGTGATGGTCGTGCGTGGGATCATCGCAATGCTCGTGGTCGTGATCGTGCAGATGATCATGGCCGGCTTCGAGGAAGTCCGGCTCGATCTCGAGGATGCGCTTCAGATCGAAGGCGTGGCGGTCGAGGATCTCGGCCAGCGCCACGGCGCTCTTCTGCGTGCGGTGCAGCCGGGCGTAGGGGTTGATCTGGCGCAGACGCGACTCGACCCGGACCAGCTCTTGCGGGCTCACCAGGTCGGTCTTGTTGAGCAGGATCACGTCGGCGAAGGCCGCCTGCTCGCGCGCCTCGGCGCCGTCGTCGACATGCAGCAGGAAGTGACGCGCGTCGATCACGGTAACGATGGCGTCCAGGCGCGTGCGGTTGCGCACCTCGTCGTCCTGGAAGAAGGTCTGCGCCACCGGACCGGGATCGGCCAGCCCAGTGGTCTCGACGATGATGCCGTCGAGCGTGCCCGGCCGCTTCATCAGCCCGCCGATGACGCGGATCAGATCGCCGCGCACCGTGCAGCAGATGCAGCCGTTGTTCATCTCGAAGATTTCCTCGTCGGTGCCGACGACGATGTCGTTGTCGATGCCCAGCTCGCCGAACTCGTTGATCACCACGGCGTACTTGCGGCCGTGGTTCTCGGTGAGGATGCGGTTGAGCAGGGTGGTCTTGCCGGCGCCGAGATAGCCGGTCAGCACGGTGACGGGGACTTGGGACATCGGAAACTCTCCAGGGAGGTCGACCACGAGATAGCGTTGGCCGCCGGTCCCGTAAAGACGCGATCCCCTTTCGCGGACGCCGCCGAATCGGGGTAAGCTGACGGCCGGGGACGGGAGTCACCGCGGCAGGGGCATGGACAGCAACCTTTTCAAGTACGTCTGGCGCAACAGCAGGAGTGAGCAGCTCATCATCCTGGGCCTGGTCATCCTGGCGCAAGTCTTCTACTTCGCCTCGCTCAACATCCCCAAGACCATCGTCAACGACGGCATCGAGGGCAAGGCGTTCCGGAACGTCCAGACCGTGCCCTTCCTGCGCATCGACCTGCCGATTCCGTCCTTCATCTCGGATGCCGGCTCGATCCGGCTGTTCGACGGTCTGTCCCTGGCGCAATGGCCCTACCTGGTGGGCATGAGCTGCCTGTTCCTGGTGATGGTCACCATCAACGGGCTGTTCAAGAAGACCATCAACACCCAGAAAGGTCGCATGGGCGAGCGCATGCTGCGCCGCCTGCGCTACCAGCTCTACGACCGCATCCTGCTCTTCCCACCGGCCCATTTCCGCAAGGTCAAGCAGGCCGAGCTGGCGGGCATGATCAACAACGAGATCGAGCCGCTGGGCGGTTTCATCGGCGACGCCTATGTGCAGCCCGCCTTTCTCGGCGGCCAGGCCATCACCGCCCTGCTGTTCATCATGCTCCAGAACATCTGGCTGGGCGTGATCGTGATTTCCATCCTGGCGGTGCAGGCCTTCGTCATCCCGAAGCTGCGGCGCAGGATCGTCGCGCTGGCCAAGCAGCGGCAGATCACCGCGCGCCAGTTCTCGGGGCGCGTCGCCGAAACCGTGGACGGCGTGCAGGAAGTGCATGTGCATGCCGCCTCGAACTACGAGCGGGCCGACATCGTCGACCGGCTGGGGCGGATCTTCCACATCCGCTTCGAGCTGTTCCAGCGCAAGTTCACGGCCAAGTTCCTCAACAACCTGCTGGCGCAGACGACGCCGTTCCTGATCTACCTGATCGGCGGCTATTTCGTGCTGTTCGGCGACATGCAGGTCGGCGCCGTGGTCGGTGTGCTGCTCGCCTACAAGGACCTGCCCGGCCCGGTGAAGGAGCTGATCGACTGGGACCAGCAGCGCCAGGAGATGCAGCAGCGCTACGAGCAGGTGATCGAGCAGTTCGAGCCCGAAGGCATGCTGCCGCCCGACCTGCAGACCATGCCCGACGCGGCCGCGCCGGCGCTCGGCGGCGAGGTCAGGCTCAACGGCGTGGTCGTCGCCGAGGAGGGCGGCGCGCGCGCCCTCGACGGCGTGACGCTGAGCTTCCCCCTCGGCCGCAAGGTCGCCGTGGTCGGCGGCCCCGGCGGCGGCAAGGAGGCTCTGGCCCAGGTCGTAGCCCGGGTGGTGTGGCCAACGGGCGGCGGGGTGGCGATTGGCGGCAAGGAGCTTTCGACACTGCCCGAGGCCACGGCCGGAGCCCGCCTTTCCTATGTCGGCCAGGACGTCTACCTGCTGCCGGTGACGATCCGCGACAACATCCTCTATGCCCTGAAGTTCCGGCCGCGCGGGCCGGCGGCCTACAATGGCGACGCCGCCAAGCATCGCGAGATCGAGGAGCGCGAGGCGAAGCGCGCCGGCAACCCTCCACTCGACGTCGCCGCCGACTGGGTCGACTACGAGGCCGCCGGCGCCAGCGGCCCGGACAACATCGACCAGCGCATCATCGAGGCGCTGCGCGTCGTCGAGCTCGAAGGCGACGTCTACCGCTACGGCCTGCGCGGCACGATCGACCCGGCGGCGCGACCCGCGGTGGTGTCGGCGATTCTCGAGGCGCGCCGCGAGCTGCACAAGCAGCTGGAGGACTCCGCCTTTGCCGGCCTGGTCGAGCCGTTCGACCGCAACCGCTACAACCGCAACATGTCGGTGGCCGAGAACGTGCTGTTCGGCACGCCGATGGGCCGCACCTTCGACCCCGAGAACATCACCGCCAATCCCTACATGCGGCGCGTGCTGAACGAGCTCGATCTCGCCACGCCGCTGGCCGAGATGGGCGTCGAGATCGCCAGGACCATGGTCGAGCTGTTCGCCGACCTGCCGGCCGGACATCCCTTCTTCGAGCAGTTCAGCTTCCTCACGGCCGAGGAACTCCCGGAGTTCCGTGCCCTGATCACCCGGCTCAGCGGCCGCACCGTTGGCGACCTGTCGGCTGACGAGCGCACGCGCCTGCGCTCGCTGCCGTTCCGCTATATCGAGGCGCGCCATCGCCTCGGCCTGATCGACGAGGCAATGGAGGAGCGCCTGCTCGCCGCCCGTCACGCCTTCGCCAGCGGGCTGCCGGCGGAATACGCGAGCGCCATCGAGTTCTACGACAAGGAGCGCTACAACGGCGCCGCCACCCTGCAGGACAACATCCTGTTCGGCCGTCTGGTCTATGGCCAGGCGCAGGGCGCCGATCGCGTCGGCGACCTGATCACCGAGGTGCTCGACGGCCTGCAGATGCGCCACGCCGTCGTCCAGGTCGGGCTCGACTACAATGTCGGCGTCGCCGGCAAGCGCCTGTCGGCCGGCCAGCGCCAGAAGGTCGGCATCGCCCGCGCCCTGGTGAAGCGACCTGACCTGCTGGTGCTCAACGAGCCCACGGCGGTGCTCGATGCCGCAACGCAGCAACGCCTGCTGGACAAGATCCTGGCCGCCCGCGGCGAGCGCGGCGTGCTGTGGACGCTCAGCCGCACCGCGCAGGCGGAACAATTCGACGAGGTGATCGTCATGCAGGGTGGGCGCATGACGGCACGCGGCGTGCCGTCGGAGCTGTCGAACGACAAGACCTTTACCGACCTTCTGGCGGCCGGGTGATTGCACAGGGGACGAACCATGAGCATCCACGAGGAAGTCGAGTTGCTGAAGGGCGTACCGCTGTTCTCCAAGCTCGAGCCCAACAAGCTCAAGCTGCTGGCCTTCACCAGCGAACGCCTGACCTTCTCGCCCGGCCAGGATCTGTGTCGGCAGGGCGACATGGGCGATGCGATGTATGTCGTGCTCGGCGGCACCGCCGACGTCATCATCGAAACACCCTCGGGTCCGCTCAAGGTGGCGGAGCTGGAGAAGAACGGCTTCGTCGGCGAGATGGCGATCCTGCTCGATGTGCCGCGCACCGCCACCGTCACCGTGCGCGAGACGCTGACGGCGCTGAAGATCACCAAGGAGCAGTTCTTCCGCATGGTCACCGAGATCCCGACCATGGCCGTGGAGATGATGCGCGAGCTCGCCCATCGCCTCGACGACACCAACCGCCAGCTCAGCGCCATGAGGGCCAGGGCCGCATGATTCCCCGGGACCGCCGGCGTCCCGCCGACCCATCATCAGGAGGCCGGCGGGCCGCCGCAGCACCCATCAAGAGCCCATGAGCCGCCTCGACTCCTTCATCCGCCGCATGCAGGCGCAGCGCGATTGCCTGAATCACGTGGCGCCCCTGGTCCGCGCATTGCCGGGACCGATCCTCGAGATCGGCCTCGGCAACGGCCGCACCTACGATCATCTGCGCGAGCTCTTCCCCGGCCGCGCCATCCATGTCTTCGAGCGCGAGGTGCGTGCGCACCCCGATTGCATACCGCCCGACGCGCTGCTGTTCCTGGGTGATGCGCGCGAGACCACGACGGCGGCCTGCCGCCGGCTCGAGGGCAAGGCGGCGCTGATCCACTCCGACCTCGGGACCGGCGATCACGCTGCCAACACCGAGCTGGGCCATTGGCTGGGTCCGGCGCTCGACCGGCTGCTGGCGTCCGGCGGCTATGTCGTCGCCAACCAGCCGCTCGACGTCGCGCGCTGGGTACGGCTGCCGGAGCCCGAGGGCGTGCCGAAGGACCGGTACTTCCTCTATCGCGCCGACCACACGGTATCGTCCCGAGCGCAGCGAGGGATCCGGGCGTCTTCCCTGGATCCCTCTCTGCGCCCTGAATGACGGGCGCCGATCTAGCGCCGGATCAGGCGCAGCAGCACCAGGAGCACGATCGCGCCGAGCACGGCGCCGAAGAACCCCGCCGTCTGGCCGGGGCGGTAGATGTTGAGCGCCTGGCCGCCATAGGTGGCGATGATCGAGCCCACCACGCCCACGACCGTGGTGGCGATGAAGCCGCCGACGTCCCGCCCCGGCGTCAGGAGGCGCGCCACCAGACCGACGAAGAAGCCGATGACGATCGTGATCAGAAGCGCGCCGAGATCCATGCCTTCCTCCGGTCGGTCCCGCCGACGGCTCACCCTATCATCCCGCGTCCGGCGCATCGCTTCCGTGACAGGATCGCGTGGCCCGCCCGCCGCGGGCACGGCTACAGTCGCGTCAAGCAAACGCGATGCGACGGAGATCAACGCAGTGACCGATGAAGCGCTCCCGCTGCAGGGCCTCAGGGTGCTCGATGTCAGCTCCTTCATCGCCGCGCCCGCCGCCGCCGTGGTGCTGGGCGACTGGGGCGCCGACGTCATCAAGATCGAGCCGCCGGGCGCGGGCGACCCGCATCGCCAGAGCTGGCGCAACACCAGCTACCCGCAGGCCAACGTCAACTTCACGTGGCAGCTCGACGCGCGCAACAAGCGCTCGCTGGCGATCGACCTGAAGGCACCCGAGGGCCGCGCCGCATTGCTGCGCCTGGTCGCCCAGGCCGACGTGATGCTCATCAACTTCCCGCCGCCGGTGCGCGAGCGGCTGAAGCTCGGCTGGGAGGATATCGAGCCGGTCAATCCGCGCCTGATCTACTTCTCACTCACCGGCTACGGCGAGAGCGGACCCGACCGCGATCGGCCGGGCTTCGACGTTACCGCCTTCTTCGCGCGCTCCGGCATCCTCGACGCGGCGCGCTACGAGGGCCAGCCGCCGCATTTCTCGCTGCCGGCCCAGGGCGATCGCGCCACCGCCATGACCATCGTCTCGGCGATCATGATCGGCCTGTTCCGCCGCGAGCGCACCGGCAAGGGCGGCTGGGTCGGCACGTCGCTTTATGCCAACGGCGCGTGGTCCAACGGCACGCTCACCCAGGCGGCGATGATCGGCGCCACCCTGCCGCCGCGCCCACCGCGCGAGCGGGCAAGGTCGGCGCTGGGCCAGCAGTACGTCACCAGGGACGGCCGCTGGTTCCTGCTGATCGCCAATCCCGAGGAGAAGCACTGGCCCAACATCGCCCGCGCGCTGGGCCACGAGGAATGGATCGGCGATCCGCGCTTCGTCGACCGCGCCGCGCGGCGCACCAACGCCGTGGCCCTGCTGCAGATGATCGAAGCTGAAATCCTGAAGCGCGACTGGGCGTACTGGTCGGACGTGCTGAGCCGCATCGGCGTGCCGTTCGGCGAGATCGGCCGGGTGATCGACGTGCCCGACGACGAGCAGGCGACGCACGCGGGCATCGTCGTGCCCTGCGACGGCGAGGGCATCGCGCGCACGCTGAACAATCCGATCCGCCTGGGCTTCGCGCAGCCGCGCCGCGCCGGCAAGCCGCCGGCCGTGGGCGAGCACAGCGCCGAGATCCTGAAGGAAGCGGGCTACGGTGACGCCGAGATCGCGGCGATGAAGGCCCGGGGCGTCGTCGGCTAGAGCATCGAGCGGTCAATCGGACCCACCTGTCATCCCGAGCGCAGCGAGGGATCCAGGCGCGTGGTAGATCCCTCGCTGCGCTCGGGATGACAGTGAGGATCAGCTCGAGCGCAGCGAGGGCGTCAGCGCAGGGGATGCCGCTCGCAGCACGCTTGCCTCGTCCCTGGCCGCGACAATGACCGGCGCCGCCGGCAGATAGAGCGAGATCGTCGTGCCGCGTCCGCTCTCGCTCTGGAGAGTCACGAAGCCGCCGGCGTGGCGCACGAAGTCGCGCACCATTGCCATTCCCAGGCCGGTGCCCTTGCCGACCGGCTTGGTGGTGAAGAACGGCTGGAACACCTTGGCCTGGATCTCGGGCGACATGCCGCTGCCGGTGTCGACGACGGCGACGACGACCCAGTCGCCGGGCCGCATGTCCGAAGGCAGCACCGGATCGCCGGCGCCCAGGCCGCGATTGCGGGCGCTGACGCGCAGGCTGCCGCCATTGGGCATGGCGTCGCGCGCGTTGACGACAAGGTTGAGGATCGAGGTCTCGAGCCCGGTGCGGTCGATCACCGATTCGCGCAGCCCAGGCTCGATCTCGACCGACAGCTTGACGGTGCGCGGCACCGCCGTCGCCAGCAGGTCCTTGAACTCGGCCAGCAGTCCCGCGATGTCGGTGCGGACCGCATCCTGCGGACGGCGGCGCGAGAACGCCATCATGCGCGCCACCAGGGCGCCGCCGCGCTCGGCCGCGGCCAGGGCGGCGTTGATCTTCGGCAGGTAGGGTGAATCGGGCGGCAGCTCGTCGATCAGCCCTTCCATCTTCATGCTGATCACGGCGAGCAGGTTGTTGAAGTCGTGCGCGATGCCGCCGGTAAGCTGGCCGACGACCTCCATCTTCTGCGACTGTGCCAGCTGCTGGCTGGTGCTCAGCACGCGATCGGCCGCCTCCTGCCGCAGCGCGATCTCCTGGCGCACCTTGCGGTCGAAGATCACGATCGCCAGCGCCAGCAGGATCAGCAGCACTGTGATGATGGTGGTCACCGTGCCGAAGACGCCGGGATCGAGGTCGTCGACGCCGCGGCCGCTGCCCGGCACGGCGAAGCAATAGGTCGAGGCCATCGCCGTGTAGTGCATGGCGGTGACGGCGAAGCCCAGGATCAGCGCCGCGCCCGTCTCCTGCCAGACCGTGCCCTCGCCGTTGTCCTTGATGACCCAGAAGCGGACCTTCAGCGCCACGATCGCCAGCGCCACCGCGACCACGATCGAGGCGGCGAACAGCGTCGGCTCGTAGCGCACGATGCCGTCGAGCCGCATCGCCGCCATGCCGGTGTAGTGCATGACGCCGATGCCGGCACCCATCAGCACGCCGCCGAGCAGCAGGCGGCCGGTCGACAGGGTCGGGCGCGAGATCAGGTGCAGGGCGATGGCGGCGGCGAGCATGGCCGGCAATGCCGAGGCCGCCGTGATCAGCGGATCGTAGGACACCGGCACCGGCAGGTCGTGCGCCAGCATGCCGATGAAGTGCATCGACCAGATGCCGACGCCCATGGTCACCGAGCCGGCGACAAGCCACAGGCCGCGCAGGGAGCGCATCTCGCTCAGCCGGCCGGCGAAGCGCAGGAACGTGAAGGCGCCGAACGAAGCGATCAGGAAGGACAGGACGACAAGCGATGGCCGGAACGTCGCCGGCATGGCCTGGGCAGTGTCCAAACCGATGGTGAAATAACCAGCTAGGTTCATTTGTCCCTGGCGGCCACGGGCCAAATTATCCACGGAATTTATCACAGCTACGTACGAAAGCCCCATGCCGGTCGGCAAATCAGATCGCATCCAAATCGACATGGTCAGTGAAAAGCTTCCGCACTCCCTCTGCGGAATGGCCCGGGATGTGATAGATAAGGGGCGGACGCCGGCCAAACCGGTGCGGGATGTGGTCTGGGGACCGTCTATGTCGGCTAATGCGCTGAAAATACTGGTTGTCGAGGATGAGGTCGGCATCCTCGAGGAGATCGCCGAATTCCTGCGCCGCCGACGCTACGACGTATCGACCTCCGGCGACCTGGGCGGCGCCCGCCGCGCCCTGGCCGATTCCAGCGCCTGGCCGGATGTCGTGGTCACTGACGTGAAGCTGCCGGACGGCGATGGCCTCGAGCTGGTGCGCGAGATCGGCGCCAACGCCGCGCCGCGTCCGCGCCTGATCGTCATGACCGGCCATCTCGACCAGGATTCGGCCCGCGACGCCCGCCAGCAGGGCGCCGAGGCGGTCCTGATGAAGCCCTTCGCCCTGCGCGCCCTGCTCCGGCAGATCGACGGCAGCGGGGCCGTGCCGGCACCGGCCTGACAGTTTGGTCGACGAGTCGAAGCGCGGGACGGACTGGACCGCCGACGAGCTCGACGCGATCGTCGCCGACTATTTCGCCATGCTGGCCGAGGAGCAGCTTGGCCACCGCTACAACAAGGCGCGGCACAACGCGGCCCTGGTCCAGCGCATCGGCCGAACCCGGGCCTCCATCGAGTTCAAGCACCGCAACATCTCCGCCGTCCTGCGCGAGCTCGGCATGCCCGACATCGCCGGCTACAAGCCGGCGACGAACTATCAGGACGCCATCTTCGGGGCGATCGATCGCCACCTGACGAGCCGGCCCGATCCGCTCCCGCTCGTTCGCGAGTCCGCCATGGCGCTCGCGGAGTCGACGGAACTATACCTTGAGGCGCCGCCGCCCCTGGTGCCGGCCAGGCCTCGGCCGGCCGCCCTCGAGCGGCTGGTCAGGAAGTTCGATCCGGCGCTCCGCGACGAGCGCAATCGTTCGCTCGGCAAGGCCGGCGAGCAGCTGATCTACGATTTCGAGCGCCGACAGCTCGAGCTGCAGGACCGTCCCGATCTCGCGCGCAAGGTCCGCTGGGTTGCGCAGGAGGATGGCGACGGCGCCGGCTACGACATCCGCTCCTTCGACGCCCGCGGCACCGAGCGGCTGATCGAGGTGAAGACCACGCAAGGCATGGAACGGACGCCGTTCTATCTGACGCGCAACGAGCGCACGCTATCCGACGAGCGTCCGGACGCGTTTCGGCTCTATCGGCTCTATCAGTTCTCGAAGCAACCGCGACTTTTCGAGCTGAGGCCGCCGTTGGACTCCGTGCTGGCGCTGGAGCCGCTGGTCTTCAAGGCGTCGCTGACCAGTTGACCCGTCCCCTTGGGTCGCGGGAGGCTGCGGGCGCGAGGAAACACCCGAGGACGAGATGCCCAACCTGCCGACCTACGAAGTGCACGCCTGCAAGTACGCCCATCTGCCGCGCAAGGCGCACGAGGTGCAGATCATGGCCGATCCGCACGACGCGGATCATCCCATGGACTATTTCGTCTGGGTGGCGATCCCGCTGGGCGAGGACGGCAGGCGCCTGGTCGGCGGACAGCCGATCGTCATCGACACCGGCTTCAGCGAGGCGGTGGGCGCCCAGCGCGGCCGCCAGATGCTGCGCTCGCCGGTGCTGACCCTGCGCGATCTCGGTGTCGAGCCCAACGACATCCAGGACGTCGTCGTCACCCACCTGCACTACGATCATGTCGGCGGCTGGGCGCTGTTCCCCAGCGCGCGCTACCACGTGCAGGACAAGGAGATGCAGTTCGTCACCGGCCGGCACATGACGAAGAAGCCGTTCCGCCACGCCTACGAGGTCGAGGAGGTGGTGGCGATGGTACGCCATCTCTACGGCGATCGCGTCGTGTTCCACGACGGCGACGGCGAGATCGCCCCGGGCCTGAGCGTGCATCACATCGGCGGCCACACCATGGGCATCCAGTCGGTGCGGGTGTGGACGCGCAACGGCTGGCTGGTGCTCGCCTCCGACGCGGCGCACTACTACTGGGGCGTCGAGGACGACAAGCTGTTCGCCATCGTCTTCAACGTCGCCGACATGCTGGCCGGCTACGACAAGCTGAAGAAGCTCGCCGACGGGCGCATCGAGATGGTGGTGCCCGGCCACGACGCGCGGGTGATGGAGCGCTATCCGCCCTCGAGCGAGGCGTTGAAGGGCTGGGCGGTCAGGCTGGACTAGACGCCGCGCGCACCCTGTCATCCTCGGGGCCGTCCGCGGCCCCTGTAGCGCAGCGAGGGATCCAGGGACGCCGCCTGGATCCCTCGCTGCGCTCGGGATGACAGTTCCGCTTGATTAGCCGCACGTGGCTCTCGACGCCGCGCGCAACGCCGCCCAGGTCGCAAGCTTCACGCGCGGCCGTCCCTCGCGCGCGCCGGCCTCGCCTTCGGCTTTGTCGATGCGCTGCCAGCCCGCGGTGTCGATGATCGCGATGCCGCGTGACGCCAGCAAGGCGTCGAGGCCGGCGGGTCCCGGCCTGGACGACGGCGCGAGATCGCCGACCAGCCGCTCGGCAACGGCGAAGGAGTCGGCGCGATTGGTCGGGATGGTGCCGCTGGGGCCGCGGCGCGCCCAGCCGACGACGTAGACGCCCGGCAGGCCGCGCACGCGGCCCTCCTCGTTGGCGACGCGGCCGCGTTCGGCCGGCAGGCCCTCGCACAGGATCGCATCATAGCCGATGCAGGTGATCACCAGATCGGCGGGCGCATAGGAGCCGTCGGCGAAGTTGATGCCGACGACCCGGCCGTTCTCGCCGCTGAGCGCCAGCGGCGCGCGGTGGAAGCGGAAGGCCAGCGCTACCGGCCTGGCGCCCGCCACATTGGCCGAGAAGCCGCGCAGGCTCTCGATGTTCTTCTGCTTGCGCAGCCGCTCGGGCGTGGGATCGCTGTCGGGCGCGACGGCATCGGCGACGTCGCCCGGATCAACCAGCGCCACGGCGCGCGCCAGCCGGCCCATCTCGTTGAGCTCGTTGATGGTGAAGCTTGCCTCGGCCGGCCCGCGCCGGCCGTAGAGCGTCACCGTCTGCAGCTTCATGGCGGCGATGGAAGCCTGGGCGCGCGGATCGATGTCGGATTTCGCCATCTCGTCCTGTGTCTTGGCGAAGACGCGCGCGACGTCGATGGCGACGTTGCCGTTGCCGATCACCGCGACGTGGCGCGCCTCGGCGATCGTCGCGGTGAGGTCGACGGCGTCGGGATGGGCGTTGAACCAGTCGACGAAGCGCATCGAGCCCATGACGCCCTCGAGGTCCTCGCCGGGAATGCCCAGCCTGCGATCGCGGCCGCACCCGGTGGCGATGAGCACCGCATCGTAGAGGCCGCGCAGCTCCTCGAGCGAGACGTCGCGGCCCAGCTCGACACCGCCGACAAAACGCACGCCGGGCTTGGCGAGCAGCCGGTCGAACTGGCGGGTGACGCCCTTGGTGCCCTGGTGATCGGGCGCCACGCCGTAGCGCGCCAAGCCGAACGGCGCCGGCAGGCGGTCGATGATGTCGATGCGCGCGTCGGGCCGCGCGCGGCTGAGCGCGTCGACGGCATAGAAGCCCGAGGGGCCGGCGCCGACGACGGCGATGGAGGGAGACGATTGGATCATGGCGTTGGTCGCGACCTTGGCCGAGGCGTCGGTTGACGGCAAGCGATGTCGCTGTCTTGAGTGCCGCTACCATCGACAGGAGCATGCAATGTCATTCGAGCTGTGGCTGGCCTTTTGTGCGGCGGCAATGCTGGTGCTGGTCATTCCCGGGCCAACCGTGGCGCTGGTGATCGGCTACGCGCTGGGCGAGGGCAGGCGCGCGGCACTGGCCATCGTCGCAGGCGTGGCGCTGGGCGATCTGACGGCGATGACCTTGTCGCTGCTGGGCGTCGGCGCGCTTCTCGCTGCGTCCGCTGAACTATTCACCGTGCTGAAATGGATCGGCGCGGCCTATCTGGTGTGGCTGGGCATCAAGCTGTGGCGCGCGCCGGTCGGCGCGGAAGCCGACGCGGCGATCGAGCGCCGGCCGGCCTGGACCATGCTGGCGCATGCCTATGCCGTGACCGCACTCAACCCCAAGAGCATCCTGTTCTTCGTCGCCTTCGTGCCGCAGTTCATGGATGCCGGCGCGCCGATCGCGCCGCAGGCGGTGCTGCTGGTCGTCACCTTCGTGAGCCTGGCGGCGCTCAACGCCGGCCTCTACGCCCTGCTCGCCGGTCGCGCGCGCGGCGCCATCCGCGAGCCCGCCGTGCGCCGCGCGGTCAACCGGGTCGGCGGCGGCGTGCTGATCGGCGCCGGCGTGATGACGGCGATGATCAGGCGGGCGTGAAATCGCCACTCTGTCATCCCGAGCGGAGCGAGGGATCCAGGCCAACCCTGGATCCCTCGCTCCGCTCGGGATGACAGATCACATGAAAAGAGGGCGCCTTGCGGCGCCCCCTGAGTTGGCCGGCTACGTCCCGGCGCTCTCCCGCGAGACGGGAGAGGGAGATCGTGTCGATCAGACGCGCTCGATCACCATGGCGATGCCCTGGCCGACGCCGATGCACATGGTGCACAGCGCGTAGCGGCCGCCGGTGTCCTCGAGCTGGCTGAGCGCGGTCATGATCAGGCGGGCGCCGCTGGCGCCCAGCGGATGGCCGATGGCGATCGCGCCGCCATTCGGATTGACGTGGCAGGCATCGTCGGGCAGGCCGAGCTGGCGCATGACCGCCAGGCCCTGCGCGGCGAAGGCCTCGTTGAGCTCGACGACATCCATGTCGGTGATCTTGAGCCCGGCGATCTGCAGTGCCTTGCGCGACGCCGGCACCGGGCCGATGCCCATGACGCGCGGCGGCACGCCGGCCGAGGCCGTGGCGAGGATGCGACCGCGCGGCTTCAGCCCGTACTCCTTGGCCGCCTTCTCGGAGGCGACGATGATGGCGGCCGCAGCGTCGTTGATGCCCGAGGAATTGCCGGCGGTCACCGAGCCGCCCTCCCGGAAGACGGCCGGCAGCTTGCTCAGGCCCTCCATGGTGGTGTCGAAGCGCGGATGCTCGTCGGTATCGAAGACCTTCTCGGTCTTGCCGACCTTCACCGTGACGGGGATCAGCTCCTTCTTGAAGAAGCCCTTCTCGGTCGCCTTCTTGCAACGCTGCTGGCTGCGATAGGCGAAGGCGTCCTGGTCGACGCGGCTGACCTGGTGCTCCTGCGCGACGTTCTCGGCCGTCTGGCCCATGGCGTCGACGCCGTAGCACTTGGCCATCGCCGGATTGACGAAGCGCCAGCCCAGCACCGTGTCTTCCATTTTCATGCCACGGTCGAAGGCCGATTGCGGCTTGCCCATCACGTAGGGCGAGCGGGTCATGCCCTCGACGCCGCCGGCGATCATCACCTGTGCCTCGCCCAGCCGCACGGCGCGCGCCGCCATGCCGGTGGCCTCCATGCCCGAGCCGCAGAGGCGGTTCACCGTGGCGCCCGCCACTTCGACCGGCAGGCCGGCGAGAAGGCCGGCCATGCGCGCGACATTGCGGTTGTCCTCGCCGGCCTGGTTGACGCAGCCATAGATCACATCATCGACCGCGCCCCAGTCGACGCCCGTGTTGCGTTCCATCAACGCCTTGATCGGCAACGCCGCGAGATCGTCGACCCTAACCGAGGCCAACGCGCCGTTGTATCGGCCGACGGGGGTGCGAACGGCGTCGCAGATGAAAGCGTCTGTCATGATCTCGCTCCCGGTGGTCCGGCTCTGTCGCGATACCGCCCCGATATCACTCGCTCCGGCCGGAGTCGAAGCCTCATTGGCGGCGGTTTCGCGGGGGCGGCCATGCACGGAAGTGGCGCGCTCCTTGCGGACCCCGCGACGGTCGCCCACATCGTGTCGTCGTCGCGTCTCGGCCATAGTATGGCGGCTGCATTTGCCTGGCGCGCAGGAGGGATCAAACCCATGGCTTTCACCGGCCTCGTCGATCGTGCCCTGGACCGGGTTTCGCGCACGTTCAGGGATGTCGCGACCGGCGCGCGCGAGGCGGTGGGCGCCCCGCTGCGCCCCGACCTGCCGGACGACGACCTGCCGCGCCTGAGGGCCCGCATCGAGGCCTGCCTGTCCGGTCCGGGCGGCGAGACCGCCGCCCGCGCCCGCGCCGCCGAGCTGGGCACCGCCTATCTGGCGTTGTCACAGGAAGGTCGCCGCCGCTTCCTGCTGATCCTGGCGCGCGACTACGCGCTCGATCGCGATGCCCTGGCCGCCACGGTGGCACGCTGGCAGGAGGCCGCCGACGACCGGGCGCGCGTCAGCGCGGAGGCCGAGATGCGCGAGGCGCTGGAGACGCCGGCGACGCGGCTGCTGGCGCTGTTCAACGGCCTGCCCGAGGGCGTGAAGTTCATCGTCGATCTGCGCGCCGAGCTCCTGAAGCTGGGCAGGGGCGATCCCGCCGTGGCGCGGCTGGCCGACGATCTGCGGCGCCTGCTGGCGATCTGGTTCGATGTCGGCTTCCTCGATCTGCGGCGCATCGACTGGCGCACGCCGGCCTCGCTGCTGGAGAAGCTGATCACCTACGAGGCGGTGCACGCCATCCATTCCTGGAGCGATCTGAAGAACCGTCTCGATTCGGATCGCCGCTGCTTCGCCTTCTTCCACCCCCGCATGCCCGAGGAGCCGCTGATCTTCGTCGAGGTGGCGCTGGTCGACGGCATGGCCGGCGACGTGCATCGCCTGCTCGACGAGAAGGCGCCTACGCGCGACCCTGAAGAGGCCAACACCGCGATCTTCTACTCGATCTCGAACTGCCAGGAAGGCCTGGCGGGCGTCAGCTTCGGCAATTTCCTGATCAAGCGCGTCGCCGCCGAGCTCGGGCGCGACCTGCCCAACATCAAGAGCTTCGCCACGCTCTCGCCGGTCCCCGGCTTCCGCTCCTGGCTGCTCAAGACGCTGGCAGCCGAGGGCGACACGCAGCTGTCGGCCGACGAGATCGAGCATCTCGCGTCGGTCTCGCCGCCGCCTGCCGACGCGCCCGACCTGCCGCGCGGCGCCGGCGCGATCACGCGCCTGGTGAACAGCGGAGACTGGACCAAGCAGCCGGCGGCCGAGATCGCGCTCAAGCCGGTGCTGATCCGTCTTTGCGCACGCTACCTGCTGGGCAGCAGGGACGGCCGCGCGCTCGATCGTGTGGCGCATTTCCATCTCAGCAACGGCGCGCGCGTCGAACGCATCAACTGGCTGGGCGACACCTCGCCCAACGGCCTGCGCCAGAGCTGTGGCCTGATGGTCAACTACCGCTACCGCCTCGAAGAGGTCGACGCCAACCACGAGGCCTACGCCGACGGCGCGATCGTGGCATCGGGCGAGGTCAAGAGGCTGGCGAAAGGCTAGTCTAAATCACCCACTCTGTCATCGCGAGCGGAGCGAGGAATCTACGGCTGCCCTGGATCCCTCGCTGCGCTCGGGATGACAGCAAATCAAGAGCATGAACATCCGCCCGATGAAGCAGGTCAGGCCGGCACGCCGATCACGACCCGCGTCCAGGTCGTGACGTCGAGGCGCTTCGACAGGTTGGCCTTGGCCTCCGGCGCGCCGGCATCGCCGCCGGTGTGCAGGGTGCGCAGGCGCGACTTCTCCCACACCGCCATCGACGGGTAGTTGGTCAGCAGCAGCATGCGCCGGCGCGGCGGCGAGACCGCGAGATTGCGGAAGAGGCCGTAGACGCGCGCATCGTAGGTCGGCTCGAAGGTCGGCCAGACACCCAGCGACAGGTCGCGGAAGGTGGGCCAGTCCGCTTCCGCCAGCTCGAAGGTGCGGAAGGCGTAGACGCCGGGACGGTCGGGCGGTGTCGACTCGGTCGGCCGCACCGTGGGCTCGAGCAGGTCGAGGGACGTTTCGACGATGTCGGCGCAGTCGGCCAGCGCCTTGCCCGCGTGCGCGGTCGCTTCGTTGGCGTCGGGCCAGGCCGACATCACCATGCCCTGCGTCGAGGCCAGCCCGAGCAGGCCCCACCAGACGCCGTAGAAGACGCCGCCGGCCTCGCGCACGGCCGCGCCGCCTTCCCCCTTCACCACGCGCGCCACCTCGGGCCAGCGCCGCGGCGCCGCCGTGACGGTGTGCAGCGTGTAGATCACGGCCGGTTGAGGTGCTTCAGCGCATGGCCGGCGCGCGGCCATTCGAAGCTCACCAGCTTGCCGGTCATCGACAAGGTGGCGTAGGCGGTGCGCAGGTCCTTGCCGCCGAAGCAGACATTGGTGACCATCGGATCGGGCAGCTTGAACTGATCGACGCGGCTGCCGTCGGGCCAGATGTCGGACACGGCGCCGGTGATCAGGGTGGCGACGCAGATATGGCCGTCGCCGTCGACCGCCATCGAGTCGAACATCTGGTAGCCGCCCAGGCCGACGACCACGCGGCCTTTCTCGCCGCGATAGGGACCGTTGGCCGATTCGATCTCGCCCGGACCGGACAGCTTGAACGACCAGCAGCGCGCCGTCGGCGTCTCGACCACGTAGAGCGTCCTGTCGTCGGGC
This sequence comes from Alphaproteobacteria bacterium, assembly GCA_019635875.1. Lineage (NCBI taxonomy): Bacteria > Pseudomonadati > Pseudomonadota > Alphaproteobacteria > Alphaproteobacteria bacterium. The sequence goes on along the minus strand of JAHBYP010000002.1, from coordinate 965,849 downwards.
GAGAGCCCGCAGCCATTGGGCCGCTCGAGCGGGAAGATCTTCTGCTCGATCTTCGAGCCGTCGGCCCTGGCGTAGTAGACGGCGCCGCGGTCGCTGTCGTGCTCGCGCGTCTTGCCCAGATCGGTGAACCAGAAGCCGCCCGCGCTGTCGAAGACCAGATCGTTGGGGCCGTTGAGCTTCCGCCCGTCGCAGGAATCGTAGAGCGTCTCGAACTTGCCGGTCTGCGGATCGACCACCTGGATCGAGCCGCCCCGATAGTCGGCCGGCTGCGTGCCGGGGAACAGCCGGCCGTCGGGCCGCTCGATCCAGTTGAAGCCGCCGTTGTTGGTCACGTAGATCTTGCCGTCCGGCCCCATCGCCGCGCCATTGGGGCCGCCGCCGAGGTTGGCGATGACGTGGTTCTTGCCGTCAGGCGCGATGCGCGTGAGCGTCTGGCGCGCGATCTCGACCAGGATCACCGATCCGTCGGGCATCGCGATCGGTCCTTCGGGGAACTTCAAGCCCGAGGCGAGCTCCTTGAACTTCGGCTCGACGGTGTTGGTCTGCATGGCGTTGTCTCCCCTGACTATTCCAAATTCTTCAGCGCCTTAGGCAGCGCTCCACGGATCGACGACACGGACGCCGTAGATGTCGAAGTCCCGGACATTCCGGGTAGCCAGCGCCAGGTCGAAGCATTTCACTGTCGCGGCTAGAACGACGTCGACGAGGTCCGGCGTACGGCCTGCGCCGACGGCCTGGGCCCAAAGGCGACCGACGGCGTCTGCGACGGCGCTGTCGAGTTCCACGATCCGCCCCTCGAACTGCACCGGAATTTCTACGTCGAGCCAGCGCGCCAAACCTTCGCGCCGTTTCCCGGGCGGCAACCGGTCGATGCCGAAGCGCAACTCGATCAATGTAACGACACTGAGATGGATGGTGTCGAACGGCTGCGCGTTCGTCCACGCGACGACGCCGCGATGCGGAGTCGCCTTCACCATCTCCGAAACGACGCTGGTATCCAGCAGATATCTCATCGCCGCCGCTTCGGCGGCATCCCGCGCGCGTCAGGTCCGAACGGATCGCGCAGAACCGCCTTCGGCCGCGAGAGGTCCAGACCTGACCGCCAAAGCGGCGAACGGCGAAAGAAGTCGCCCAGCGTCTCGGGCTTATCCTCCGTCGATGCGGCACTGCCCCGCCGCCCCATGCGCTGCTCGAATTCCTCATGCGACACAAGCACCGCAATCTGGCGGCCATGGCGCGTAATTCGTTGCGGGCCGACGTTCAATGCCAAGTCGAGAACTTCGCTGAAGTGCGACTTTGCTTCCGCCGCCCCCCAGCTCTTGCCTCCGGCTCGGCGTGCCATGGCGTTCTCCGAATTAGTCAATCTGACTACAATTTAGGGACACCTCTCCGCGCCGGCAAGCAGCTCACCGTCCGGCGAATTTCGGCGCGCGCTTCTCGCGGAAGGCGGTGACGCCCTCGATGTGATCCTCGCTGGCGGCGCAGCGGCGCTGCAGGTCGCGCTCGGCGTCGAGCTGCTGGTCGAGCGAATTGGCGGCCGACTGCTCGTAGGCGCGCTTGATTGCGGCGTAGGTGCCGGTCGGGCCGGCGGCCAGCTTCAGCGCCAGCTTGCGCGCCTCCTCCATCAGCTGCGCATCGTCGTAGACCTTCCACACCATGCCCATGCGCTCGGCGTCCTCGGCCATCACCGGCTCGCCCAGCATGGCCAGCGCCTTGGCCTTGCCCTCGCCGACCAGGCGCGGCAGGAACCAGGTGCAGCCCATGTCGGGCACCAGCGCGATGCGCACGAAGGCCTGGTCGAAACGCGCCGAACGCGCCGCCAGGATGATGTCGCAGGCCATCGCCAGGCCGGCCCCGCCACCCGCCGCCACGCCATTGATGGCGCCGACCACCGGCTTCTGCAGGCGGCGCACCGAGCGGATCAGCGGGTTGAACAGACGATCCATGCCCGGCCCCGGATCGGGCCGCTGCTGGGCGTTGCCGGCCAGCGGGCCGTCCTTGCTCGGCGCAATGTCGGCACCGGCGCAGAAGCCGCGCCCGGCGCCGGTCAGGATCACGGCGCGCACGTCGGAATCGGCGCCGGCCGCGCCCAGCGCGGCGATCAGCTCCTCGACCAGCTTCGGGTTCAGCGCGTTGAGCCGCTCGGGCCGGTTCAGGGTGATGGTCGCGACGCCATCGGCAAGCGCATAGGTCAGGGTCTCGTAGGCCATGGGATCTCTCCTTCGGCCGCGGAGAGTGGCATGGCCGCCGGGACCGGTGAAACCGCCGGTTCCGCGCTGCGACCGCTTGGCCCCTTGCGCCGGACGCCCGTCTTGGCTAATTCGGTACCGGGATACCGAATTAGATGACCATGTCGAACATCCTGATCCTGATCGGCACCGAATCGGGCAACGCGCAGATGGTGGCGGAGGCGATCGAGCCCGAGCTGGCCGGCGCCGGCCACGAGGTGAAGATCACCGACAAGGCCACCACGGCGGCGGATTTCGCCGACCACGACACACTGCTGTTCGTCTGCGCCACGCACGGCTCGGGCGACATCCCCAGCAACATGTTCCCGCTGCACGAGGCGCTGGGCCGCGAGAAGCCCGACCTGTCGTCGCTGCGCTACGGCGTGATCGCGCTGGGCGACATGACCTACCAGGACACGTTCTGCGGCGGCGGCAAGCAGATGGACAAGCGGCTCGCCGAGCTGGGCGCGCGGCGCATCGGCGAGCGGCTCGAGGTCGACGCCTCGACCCAGCCGTTGCCCGACGAGGACGCACTGACCTGGGTGAAGGACTGGGTGAAGCTGGTTTAGCGCACCCTGTCATCCCGAGCGAAGCGAGGGATCTCGAGATTCCTCGCTTCGCTCGGAATGACAGAGGTCACTCGAACCACGTCGCAAAGTCGCCGAGCGGCGCGCGTTCGGCGATCAGGTTGTTGGGCGGCTCGTTCTCGTCGGCGTAGCCCAAAGCCAGGCCGCACAGCACGATCTGGTCGTCGGGAATGGAAAGCTCGCGGCGCACCACGGCCTGGTAGCGGCCGAAGGCGGCCTGCGGGCAGGTGTGCAATCCCTTCTCGCGCGCCAGCAGCATCAGCTGGTCGAGGAAGATGCCGCAGTCGATCCACTGGCCGTCGCCCATGTCGCGCTCGATGCACAGGATCATGCCGACCGGCGCATCGAAGAAATCGTAGTTCTTGCGGAACTGCTTCTCCATGCCCGCGGAATCGCCGCGCGGCACGTTGAGCAGGGTGTAGAGCTGCTTGCCCACCGTCTTGCGCCGCGCGTCGTACACCGGCCGGAAGTTCCTGGGATAGACATCGTACTCGCGCGTGTCGGGCTCCTGGGCGTCGATCGCCTTCTGGATCGCCGCCGACAGCCGCTTGCGCGCCGCACCCATGGTCACGTACAGCTTCCAGGGCTGCAGATTGCCGTTGGACGCCGCGTGGTTGGCGGTCTCGACGATCCATTCGACGGTGGCGCGCGGCACGGCATCTGGCTTGAACACGCGCATCGACCGGCGCGAGAGAACCGCTTCGGAAACCTTCATCACGATACCCCGTTCTTCCTGCCGGCGAAGATACACAGCGCCAGGGCCGCGTACAGTGGCGCTTGCGCTTCGCCACGGCGCTTGGAATCCTGAGCCATGAACGCGACGCCCGCGCAGGGCCGCCTGACGGCGGTGCTGGGCCCTACGAACACCGGCAAGACCCACCTCGCCATGGAACGCCTGCTTGGCCACGAGTCGGGCATGATCGGCTTTCCGCTGCGCCTGCTGGCGCGCGAGAACTACGACCGCGCCGTCAAGCGCGTCGGCGCGGCCAGGGTGGCGCTGATCACCGGCGAGGAGAAGATCCAGCCGCCCAACGCCCGCTATTTCATCAGCACCGTCGAATCGATGCCGGTCGAGCGGCCGGTGCAGTTCCTCGCCATCGACGAGATCCAGATGGCGGCCGATCCCGACCGCGGCCACATCTTCACCGATCGTCTGCTGCATGCGCGCGGCCTGTCGGAGACCATGGTGCTGGGCTCCGACACCATGCGGCCGCTGCTGCAGCGCCTGATTCCCTCGATCGAGACCATCGCCCGGCCGCGCTTCTCCAAGCTGTCGTACGCCGGCACCAAGAAGCTCAGCCGCATCCCGCGCCGTTCCGCGGTGGTCGGCTTCTCGATCAGCGAGGTCTACGCCATCGCCGAGACGGTGCGCCGCCAGCGCGGCGGCACCGCGGTCGTGATGGGCGCGCTCAGCCCGCGCACGCGCAACGCCCAGGTCGGCATGTTCGAGGCCGGCGAGGTCGATTACCTGGTCGCCACCGATGCCATCGGCATGGGCCTGAATCTGGATGTCGGCCATGTCTGGTTCGCGGGGCTGCGCAAGTTCGACGGCCGCAACCTGCGCGTCCTGCGCACCGACGAGCTGGCGCAGATCGCCGGTCGCGCCGGCCGCCACATGAGCGACGGCGGCTTCGGCACGACCGCCGAGGTCGGCCCGCTCGACGGCGAGATCGTCGAGGCGATCGAGAACCACCGTTTCGATCCGGTGCGCGTCATCAACTGGCGCAACAGCGATCTCGACTTCCGTTCGCTGCAGTCGCTGCTGTCCTCGCTCAACGCGCGGCCGGCGCATGTCGTGCTGCAGCAGGCGCGCGAGGGCGAGGATCACATCGCGCTGCAGAACCTCGCCGACAAGCGCGATATCGCCGACGCGGCGCGCTCGAGCCAGCGCGTGCGCCTGCTGTGGGAAGTCTGCCAGATCCCCGACTTCCGCAAGACGATGAGCGAGGAGCACGCCACCCTGCTGGCGCAGGTCTTCAGCCATCTGACGTCGCTGGCCGAGCGCCTGCCCGAGGATTGGGTCGAGAGCCACGTCAAGCGGCTGGAGCGCTACGACGGCGACATCGACACCCTGATGGCGCGCATCGCCCATACGCGCACCTGGACCTACATCTCGCATCGCGCCGGCTGGCTCGATCGCGCGCCGCACTGGCAGGAGCGCACGGCGGCGATCGAGGAAAGACTGTCGGATGCGCTGCACCAGCGCCTCACACAACGCTTTGTCGACCGGCGCACCGCTTTGCTGGTAAAGAGATTGAACGTTTCGGAGGAGTTGATGACGGGGGTGTCGGATAACGGCGAGGTCACGGTCGAGGGAGAATCGCTCGGCCGCCTCGAGGGATTCCGCTTCGCGCCCCAGACCGCCAAGGACGAGGCCGAGCGCAACGCCGTGCTGACCACGGCGATGCGGGCGCTGCGCGACGTGATCCCGGCGCGCGTCGAGAAATTCTCGGCCGCGCCCGACCAGGAGATCTCGATCGATCCGCAGCTGCGCCTCGTCTGGGGCGGCGGTCCCGTGGCGCGCCTGATGGCGGGACCAGATCCGCTGTCGCCCAAGGTCGAGCCGATCGCCAGCGACCTGCTCGACGGCCCGCAGCGCGAGGCGGTGCGCGTGCGCTGCGCGAGCTGGATCGAGGCGCGCATCCGCGCCACCCTGCCCGACCTGATGGCGGCGCGCGACGCGGAACTCTCGGGCCCGGCGCGCGGCTTGGTCTTTCAACTCAGCGAGAAGCTCGGCGCCATGGCGCGCGAGCCGGCCGAGGAGCAGATCGCGGCGGTCAGCGACGAAGACCGCAAGGCGCTGGCGCGCGTCGGCGTGCGGGTCGGCGTCTATACCGTCTACATCCCCACCATGCTGAAGCCGGCGGCGATCCGCATGCGCGCCATGCTGTGGGCGATCGCCAATGGTCGCGAGGAGACCCCGTCGATGCCGGGCGAGGGCCGCACGTCGATGGTCATGGGTCCGGAAATGGATCGCGGCTTCCTCGCCGCCGTCGGCTACATGCCGCTGGGCGAGCGCGCGATCCGCGCCGACATCGTCGAGCGTCTGGCCTGGGCAGCGCGCCAGGCGGTGCGCGCCTCGCGCGAGGGCCAGCGCAAGGATCGCGAGCCGCCGCCGGCGAAGCGTCAGCCCAGGGCCGGGCGCAGCGAGGCGAGCGACACGCCGGTCGTCACCGAGTGGATGATCGCCGCCGCGGCGCTGGGCGAGGATCCCGGCATGGCCGCGCCGACAGCGGCGCCGGCGGCCGAGCCCGAGCCCGCGGCGGAACCGGTCGACGACGGCTCGGCGCTGGCCTCGCGCGAGACCGACGGCTCCATCCCGGTGCCGCTGGCGTGGTCGACGGCCGAACGCCGCTGGATCGAATACGACGAAAGCGCCAAGCCCAGGGCGCCGGTGCTGCAGCCCGGGCATTTCCGCGCCACGGCCGAGATGCTGTCGCTGGTCGGTTGCACCGAGAAGGAGATGACCGAGATCCTGCGCGATCTCGGCTATCGCGTGCATCAGCCGTCGGAGCAGACCGGACCGCAGCCGAGCTTCTCGATGAAGCCGCGCTTCGTGCGCGAGCGCGAGGAGCGCCGCGGGCCCGACAATCGCGAAGGCCGGCCGCAGCACCATCGTCGCCGCGAGCGTCGCGGCGATGGCGAGCGCGGGCCGCGACCGCAGGACGGCGCGCCGCGCGGCGAGCGCCCGCCGCGGGCCGAGGGCGAGCAGCGTCCGCCGCGGGCACGCGAGGCGCAAGCCGCCCAGCCCAACGGAGCGCGCGCCGATCAGCCGCGCCGGGAAGGGCCGAGGCAGGATGGCCCGCGTCGGGATGGGCCGCGCCGCGACGGTCCACGTCGTGAAGGCGCGCGCGATCGCCGCGATCCCGGCGGGCCGGAGTTCCGCCTGGTCGCCACCACCGAGAAGAAGAGCGACACGCCCGAATCGGATTCGCCCTTCGCCAAGCTGCTCGAACTGAAGCTCGGCAAGAAGTAGCGCCGGCGCGATGCGACTCGACAAGTGGCTGTGGCAGGCGCGGTTCTACCGCAGCCGCGCCATGGCCACGCGCGCGGTCGAGACCACGCCCTTCCGCATCGACGGCCGGCCGACCGACAAGCCGCATGCCACCGTTGCGCCGGGCATGGTGCTGACCTTCGCGCATGGCGGCGGCGTGAAGGTCGTCCGCGTGCTGGCGCTTGGCGAGCGGCGCGGCCCGGCGACCGAGGCGCGCACGCTCTACGAGGAGGTCGACGGGTCCTGATCGCGACGGGCCGCGGCGCTGCGCTCATGCGATCGGGACAATTCTGCGTCTGTCCGCGCCTTGCGCCTGCCCGGCCTAAAGGTTAGTAACGGCCCGCTTTTTTGCGACATCGCGCATTTTCGGGAGGGCCCGATGGCCTACGTGGTCACCGAAGCCTGCATCAAGTGCAAGTACATGGATTGCGTAGAAGTATGTCCGGTGGACTGTTTCTACGAAGGCGAGAACATGCTGGTGATCAGCCCCGAGGAGTGCATCGATTGCGGGGTGTGCGAGCCGGAATGCCCGGTCGACGCGATCAAGCCCGACACCGACGGCGATCTCGAGCGCTGGCTCGAGCTCAACCGCGAGTACGCCGCCAAGTGGCCGAATATTACCCGCAAGGGCACCCAGCCGGACGACGCCGACGAGTTCAAGGACCTCGACGGCAAGTTCGACAAATTCTTCAGCCCCGAGCCGGCCAAGCGCTGATTTGCTAGCAAGCCCTCACTTTTAGTGGGTGATCTGCGTCCTGTGCATAACGGGACGCGCCCATTGCGTTGCTTTTCTGCAACATTGCCCGCGACTCCCTATCGATCTTGTGGTAAAACTTCCCTCGCCGATGGAGGTCCATGCGGGACCCCGCCGCCCGGTCGTCAGGCTGGTTTCTGCCCAATCCCGGTACCCCGTACGCCGCTTTATCGCGGAGAGGGGTGTTTTGCCTCCTGTGAGGCGCCGGAATCGGGGCGGAAGCCGGAACCGCCGACCGGATACCGCGTAAAGGGGGCGCGGGGCGGGCGTGTCTGCGGGGGCTGCCCTGAGGCGTACGGGATATCGTACGAGGAACCGGAAGATGCCGACCAAGAGCAGCAGGAAGGCGGCGGCCAAGCCAAAGGCCGACGCCCGCAAGAAGGCCGCTGCCAAGCCAGCGCGGGTGCAAGCCCGGGCCAAGCCCGCCGCCAGGGCTGTCGTGAAACTCGTCGCGTCGAAGCCCAAGCCCCCCGCGTCCAGGCCGGAGACCCCCAGGCCGAAGGTCGTCGAGGCGCCCCCCAGGGTCGACGCCAAGCCGAAGATCGAGGCCAAGCCGAAGATGGTTGAGTTCGTGTTCGAGAAAGGTGATTTCGTGGTCTATCCGACGCACGGCGTGGGCCGTGTGGTCGATATCGAGGCCAAGCTGATCGCCGGCCAGACGCTGGATCTGTTCGTGATCTCCTTCGAGCAGGACCGCATGACCCTGCGCGTGCCGGTCGCCAAGGCGCGCACCTCGGGCCTGCGCAAGCTCAGCTCGCGCAAGATCATGGACACCGCCCTGGTGACGCTGAAGGGCCGCAGCCGCGTGAGCCGCGCGATGTGGAACCGCCGCGCCCAGGAGTACGAGGCCAAGATCAACTCCGGCGACCCGGTGTCGATCGCCGAGGTCGTGCGCGACCTGCACCGCAACGCCGGCCAGCCCGACCAGTCCTACAGCGAGCGCCAGATCTACGAGGCGGCGCTCGACCGGCTGGCGCGCGAGCTGGCGGCCGTCGAGCGCATCGACAAGGACGCCGCGACGCTCAAGCTGCAGAGCGTGCTGAAGCAGGCCGCCTAGGGGCGCCGCCCAGCGAGACCAAGCCCGAGGGGCGGCCGGCGGAATCCCGTCGCGCCGCCCCTCCTGCGTCTGGGGGTGCCATCCCGCCCATGACCGACACGATCACCGACACGATCGCGCGACTGAGAGCCGGCGGGCGGATCTGGGCGATCGCCTCGGTCCACGGCGTGGCGCCGCGACTGGCCGCCCTGGCGGCGCGCATCGTGGCGCGGCTGGAGCCGGGCGACCACTTGGTTTTCATGGGCAACCTAGTCGGCGGCCCGCCCGGCGGCGAGCCTCCCGATGTCGCCGCGACCCTCGATATCGCCCTGCGGCTGCGCCGTACCGTGCTGGCGCGGCCCGGCGCGCGCGCCTGCGACGTGGTCTTCCTGCGCGGTGCGCAGGAGGAGATGTGGAGCAAGCTCGACCAGCTGCACTTCGCGGTCAATCCGCGCGACGTGCTGCGCTGGATGCTGCATCACGGCGTGGGCGCCACCATCGAGGCCTATGCCGGCCGCGAGGCGATCGCCGAGGGCCTGCGCGCGGCGGGCGCCGGGCCGATGATGACGGCGCGCTGGACCGGCGCGCTGCGCCAGGCGGTGCGCGGCCATGCCGGCCACGAGCCACTCCACACCGCGGTCAAGCGCGCGGCGCTCAGCGAGGACGGCCGCCTGCTATTCGTCAACCACGGCGTCGATCCGGGCATGCCGCTCGAGCGCCAGGGCGATGCGTTCTGGTGGGGTACCGCGCATCCCTTCGAGCAGATCGCCGCGCCTTTCGCCGGCGTCGAGCGCGCCGTGCGCGGCTTCGACCGCGCGCATCCGGGAATCGTGAGCGGCGCCGTGGGCGTGACCGTCGATGGCGGCTGCGGCTTCGGCGGCCCGCTGCTGGCGCTGCTGCTCGACCGCGGCGGGCGCGAACTCGATCGGCTGGCGGTTTGATCGACAGCGGCATCCGACTCTCGTCGGCCACGGCACCACCTACCGCGCGGTCGGCACCTTGATCGTATCCCGGGCGGCAATACGCCAGGCAGATATGTCCATCCGTGATTCTCGGAACGGATTCTCAGCGACTTTGATCCCTTCGAGAAGCCAGGGCGAGCTTCTTGACCAGCCCGTCAGGGATTGGCTGGCTCGGCGAGAAGGTGACGCCAGTCTTGGTCGACTTGAGCCCGGCCGCGGCAATGTCGTCGGCATGTGACTTGATGGCGGAAGGAGAAACATAAAGGCCGCATTGCCTACTGAACGCTGCGTAGCCCGCGACGATGGATGGTCCGATCCTGAACCCTGGCATTCTATAGGCGATGACTTCTTCGGCGTCGGGCAGCGCGCGCGCAAGTTGAGCGCGCAATCGAGTGAGCAGCGGGCGGAGGACTTCTGGAGCCTCGGCAATGTAGGCGTCGTGATCGGCAAACATGGTCGGAGCGGCCTGTGCTGGCGTGACGTTCGAGGCAAGCGCCCATATCCCAGCGTTGACCGGTTGGATGACTGAATCAAGCCGATCGGGAGGACGGCCCACCATGGGTCGTCCCGCGCCCTCGCGGAACGCGCTCATGCCCCTCTACACGGCCGCCGAACAGGCGTAGACTCCTCGCGTGGTGGATCGCGGCACGTTCGTGATCTTTGTCGCCGCGATCCTCGAATTGCCGGTTCGAGAGGAGGCAGACATGCCCATGCAGAACCAGATCCGCAATCCCGCCGAATGGGTTTGGGATCAGCTCAAGCACACCGGCCAGGCGATGGAGACGACGGCGCACACGGTCGAAGGCGCCTGGGAAGGCGGCGACGCCGCGGCACCGGTGGTGCGGCGCATCCACGCCGCCGACATCGGCGATGCGCTCGCCCGGGGCGTCAGGGATTTCGGCGCCTGCCGCACCGACGTCATCTTCCTCTGCCTCATCTATCCGATCGCCGGTCTCGTCATATCGCGCATGGCCGTCGACTACGGCATGGTGGCGCTGATCTTCCCGCTGGTCGCGGGCTTCGCCCTCGTCGGCCCGCTGTTCGGTCTCGGCCTCTACGAGATGAGCCGGCGGCGCGAGAAGGGCATCGCCACCGGCTGGGCCGACGCCTTCGCCGTGCTGCGCGCGCCGGCGATCGGCTCGATCGCGGTGCTGGGCGCGCTGCTGTTCGCGCTGTTCTGCCTGTGGCTGTTCGCGGCCGACCTCATCTACACCCTGACCCTGGGGCCCGAGCCGCCGGTCTCGGCCGCCGTCTTCGCCCGCGATGTGCTGACGACCCCGGCGGGCTGGACGATGATCGCGGTCGGCTGCGGCGTCGGCTTCGTGTTCGCCCTCGTGGCGATGGTGATCAGCGTCGTCTCCTTCCCGCTGCTGCTCGACCGCAACGTCGGCGTCGGCACCGCCGTCGCCACCTCGGTTCGCGCCGTGCGCGCCAATCCCGGACCGATGGCGATGTGGGGCCTGATCGTCGCCGGCTCGCTCGCGATCGGCGCCATTCCCCTGCTGGTGGGCCTTATCGTCGTGCTGCCCGTGCTCGGGCACGCGACCTGGCACCTCTACCGCAAGGTGGTGGGTTAGCGCAGCAAGGAATCTCTTCTGGGAGCGCCGGCGTCCCGCCGGCATCATGAGCCGGCGGGACGCCGGCGCTCCCAGAAGAGTTGCGCATTTCCTCGTTCGCCCGGCGCCGCTCGCGCACCGCCTGCCTTGTCCGAGGCGAGCCGCTTGTATCCGGACGCGGGCCCGCCCGGCCCTACCACCCCCACAGGAGTCGCCGCGCGATCCAGCCCTTCATCTTGTTCTCGCGCTGGACCTGGACCCAGCTGTCGCGCTTCTCGAGCGTCCTGACCGTCTCGCCGTACACCGCCTGTCCGAGAACCCGGCTGCTCTCGCTCGGCGTGGCGCGCAGGTTGGCCACGCGCGCGGTGACGATGTGATACGCCACGCCGCCGGTGAGCGACCTGAGAATCCAGCCGACATCCTTCTCGAAGTCCTGAACCTTCAGCCAGTCCCCCTCGCGGCCGATGACCACGAGGGGATAGCCCTTGCTGAGCATCCATGTCGCCTGGTGGTTGGTCCCGGGGCCCGCCCGCATGTTGACCTTCTCCCGCGACACGCTGACCATCTCCTGGGCGGAAGCGGAGGCGGAGGCCGGAAGGTCGGGCAGGACCAGGGCGGTCGCGGCGAGGCCGGCGAGACAGATGCGGGCGAACCTGAGCAATGGAAAAAGGAAGTCAGCGCGCATTAAAGGCCCTCGCTCGGAACGTGACGGGAAGTCGGGACTGCCGTGATGCCGGAAGGGCGGGCCGCCGCCGATACTCGAGCGGCGCGCCCGGCCGACGCGAAGAGACGAAAGCGTGAACGTCTCTCCCATCCGGAGCGCCATCGTAGCACAACGCGCGCCGCCCTGAAGCCCCGATGGCCAGCGCTCGACCGTCGGGCCTGTGGAACCCGCAGAGCCCGGGCGTCAGGCCCCGGCCCGGGTGGCCTTGGTCGGGGCCATGGTGTCATGGGCGTTGGGCGTGGGTGTCAGGCTTGCGTTATTGCGTTGTTTGGCAACGCGGCGCTGACGGGGAACAACGCAACAACGCAAGCCTGACACGCGCGCATCACGCGCGCATGCGTGCCACGCGTGCATGCCGGACCGACGCCCTTGCCGTGCCGCGCCGCCGGTCAGGCGAACAGGTTGGGCACCCGGCGCTGCCGATGACGACGCGTCGGGGCGTGTGCCCGAACGCCGTGCCGCGCCGCGTCGAAGGCCGCCTCGGTCATCACCAGCGAACGTCCATCGAGTTCCACCCAGCCGCGCCGCTGAAACGCCCGGATGGCCTCGCCGGCATCGCGACCGTTGAGCCCGCGCTGATGCAGGCGCAACAGGAACTCGTTCTTCGGGATGTCGCGCCGGCCGAAATCGGCGATGATCTCGAGCGCGATCGCGGCGTGATCGGGCAGCTGTCGCCTAGCCATCCGAAGCCTCCTCCGCGCCGCGACCGATTTCCTGCACGACATCGCGCCCGCACTTCGAGCAGTGGAAGCGTTGCACCACGCGGTCGGGCTTGCCGATGACCGCTTCGCGACCGGCAATGATCGTGGGAATTCGGCATTCAGGACAGTCCGGCCCGGCGGCCGCGGCAGCCTGGAACAGGGGCAAAGTCGCCTTGGATGCAACCATCGCGTACTCCTGCTCTTCAGGCGGGAGCGCGCGTACCTCTCTCGGCCACCAGCGCCTGCAAACAGCGGAGACATGCTGGTGATGGTGAATCAAGCGCAGGGAACGGTGATGCTGTCCAGTGCATCGAGCAGCTTTTGCATCGGCCGCATGCCGCAGGGCGCCCGGCTGCCTTTGCACCCACCACGGCGAACGGTACGAATACACCAGTGAACACCTCCCGTCATTGCCTGCACGCGAGGCCAACGGCGCGTCACGCTGGGAACCGGCGTCATCGGATCTCGATCTGCCGCGGCTGCGCCTTCTGCACCTTGTTGAGCGTCAGTGTCAGGACGCCATCGTTGAGCGCGGCGTCGATCCGGCCCTGGTCGACCACGTGCGGGAGCGAGAACGAGCGGGTGAAGTGGCCGACATTGTACTCGGTGTAGAGCGGCTCCATGCCCTCGTACTTGGCAGGGTCGATGCGCGCCTCGACCCGCAGGACGTCGTCCTCGACCTTGACGTCGATGCTACCGCGATCGACGCCGGGCACTTCCATGGTCACGATCAGCGCGTCGCCGGTCTCGTGGATGTCGGTGGTGGGAACGTAGTAGCGGGCCGGCGTCGTCTTCTCGCCCTTCGACACCAGCTCCTTCTTCTCCTGGACCTCGAGCGGCTGGCTGGCCATGTCTGCCTCCTGTCGTTGACGGTGGATGGTCAGGCGACCGAGATGCTGCGCGGCTTGTCGCTCTCGGCGCGCGGCACGAAGAGCGCCAGGATGCCGTCGCGGCATTCCGCCTTGATGCTCTCGGCGTCGATCTCGATCGGCAGGGTGACGGCGCGGTCGAAGCTGCCGCCGCGTCGCTCCAGGCGGTGCACGCTCGCCTTGTCGTCGCGGCCGACATCCTTGGTGCCGGCGATGCGGATGGTGCGCCCCTTGGCCTCGATGCGCAGGTCCGACTTCCTTACGCCGGGCACCTCGATGACCATCACCAGGTCGTCGCCCTTGCGGAAGACGTTGAGCGGCGGATAGGCGCCCTGGGCGCTGGGCCCGCTGGCGAGCCAGTCGCTGGAGCGAAGCTGGTCGAGCGCGTTCTGGAAATCCAGCAGCGCGCCGAACGGATGCGCGTACAGACCCGCCATGACGGCCTCCTGCGATGCTCGTCCGACGCAGACCGCGCAGCCGCCGCGGGTCTGCCGGACGGATGGTGAAGACGAAAGGAACGGGACGAATGCCCCGCGAGCGACGATTTAGGCGGAGCGTCCGTCCCTTCAAGAGGCGCGCTTCACGAATCCAGACGACTGCGGGGCGGCGGCTCGCGCGTCACCCGGCGCCGCACGGCCTGATGGATCGCACGCAGGATCTCACCGGCGCGATAGGGTCGCGGCACCAGAGTCCGACCCGCGGCCCGCCAGAAGAGCGCGCCCGCCGCATCGCCGCAGACGACGATGAACGGTATCGACCGCTCGTCCAGCAGTGCGCCGAGCTCGAACCCCGCCCGCGCATCGATCACGGCGCAGTCGATCTCGTTGCGCTCCATGAAGCGCTCGACATCCGCCTGGCTCGCGGCCGGGCCCACGACGCGATAGCCGGCAATCCTGAGGATGCGTTGCAATTCCAGCGCCTCGGCGGCATCGGGCTGATGGACAAGGATGTTGCCCCAGGGCGCATCGTCGAGCGCCTGGAGATACGCGGGCGGACGCGGCCGTTGGACAGTCGCCGACCCTTCGATCATGCCTGACCTCCATCGAGAAAATGGGACGACGGAAGATCAAGTTCGCCGCCGCGAATTTTCAAGGGGTACGTCCCTTGACCACTTGCGCACCTGCACTATCTCACCCGACGCAGGCGCCCGCATCCGGGTGTCCGGCATCCCGATCATCATCCTGCGTATCCCGGCGACGGCCGGGATGCGCCAGCCATGAAGGAGGAGCGTCATGCAAGGCTACGGCGACGGCCGCAGTACCGATGGCCGGGTGATCTCGCCCGCCTCGCGCTATTCCCATCCCGGCGCGGTGATCGACGATCCCGCGCTCAGTCTCCAGCAGAAGCGGTCCATTCTCGCCCATTGGGCTTCCGACGCCTGCGCCGTGGAGTCGGATCCGACACTGCGTCTGGCACCCGGCAGCCTGCGCCCGGTGAAGGTCGGCGACATCTTCGCCGCCCTGGCCGCGCTCGACGCGCCAACGCCGCCCCGGCGCGGCGGTGCCGCTCAGCGCCCGCCCATGCGCGATGTGCCGTTCATGCCGGCGCCGTCGCTGGCCATGGCGGGAGCGGCGTGACGCCATGTTCGGTCACATGCTGGTCGTGGCGCCGGCGGCGATCTTCCTGGTCGCGCTGGCGCTTGTCTTCGACCTGCCGGGACGCCTGATGCGGGGGCTCGCCCGCCTGCGTCCCCGTCGCCTCGCGCCGGCGCGCGGCAGCTGAATCCGGTGCCGGGTTTCCTTCCGCCAGCGAAGGCACGTCCCTTTCCCGGCATCGCATCCTCGGCGGCCCTTCGATCGCGCGGAGGGCCGCCACTCTTTCGCTGAAGTCGCGGTGAATATTTTCATCAAGGAATCTTGAAGGCGGAAGCCGCCTGTCTACATCGGGGTTCATCCCCTGGCCGCGAGGCCGGGGCTCATGACATCAGCGACTGCAACCGGAGGAACTGCATGCATTTCCGCCCGTTGCACGACCGTGTCGTCGTGCGCCGCATCGATGCCGACCAGAAGACCGCCGGCGGCATCATCATTCCCGACACCGCCCAGGAAAAGCCGATGCAGGGCGAGGTGATCGCCGTCGGCCCGGGGACGCGCGACAAGCATGGCCGGCTCACCCCAATCGATCTGAAGCCGGGCGACCACATCCTGTTCGGCAAGTGGTCGGGCACCGAGGCCAAGATCGACGGCGAGGAACTCCTGATCATGAAGGAGAGCGACGTCATGGGCGTGCTCGCCCGGAAGGCACCGACGCGACGCGCCGCCTGAACCAATCGCCACATCACCAAGGGAGGGATCGGTCATGGCCGCCAAGGAAGTCAGGTTCTCCACCGAAGCGCGCGAGCGGATTCTGCGCGGCGTCGACATCCTCGCCAACGCGGTGAAGGTGACGCTGGGTCCGAAGGGCCGCAACGTCGTGCTCGACAAGAGCTTCGGCGCGCCGCGCATCTCCAAGGACGGCGTGACGGTCGCCAAGGAGATCGAGCTCGCCGACAAGTTCGAGAACATGGGCGCGCAGATGGTGCGCGAGGTCGCCAGCAAGACCAGCGACGTGGCCGGCGACGGCACCACGACGGCGGTTGTGCTCGCCCAGGCGATCGTCCGCGAGGGCGCCAAGGCGGTGGCCGCCGGCATGAACCCGATGGATCTCAAGCGCGGCATCGACATGGCCGTGGACGCCGTGGTCGCCGACATCAAGAGCCGTGCCCACAAGGTCACCAGGAACGACGAGATCGCGCAGATCGCAACCATCTCGGCCAACGGCGATACCGAGATCGGCCGTTATCTCGCCGAGGCGATGGAAAGGGTCGGCAACGAAGGCGTGATCAGCGTCGAGGAGGCCAAGGCGCTGACCACCGAGATGGAGGTGGTGGAGGGCATGCAGTTCGACCGCGGCTTCGTCTCGCCCTACTTCGTCACCGATCCCGAGAAGATGCGGGCCGAGCTCGAGGACGCCTATGTGCTGATCCACGAGAAGAAGCTCTCGAGCCTGCAGTCGATGCTGCCGGTGCTCGAGGCCGTGGTGCAGTCGGGCAAGCCGCTGCTGATCGTCGCCGAGGAGATCGAGGGCGAGGCGCTGGCCACGCTGGTGGTCAACAAGCTGCGCGGCGGCCTGAAGGTCGCGGCGGTGAAGGCGCCGGGCTTCGGCGACCGCCGCAAGGCGATGCTCGAGGACATCGCCACCCTCACCGGCGGCACGATGATTGCCGAGGATCTCGGCATCAAGCTCGAGAAAGTGACGCTGCAGATGCTGGGCCGTGCCAAGAGGGTCTCGATCGACAAGGACAACACCACGATCGTGCAGGGCGCCGGCTCGAAGGACGCCATCAAGAGCCGCATCACGCAGATCAAGGCGCAGATCGAGGAGACCACCTCGGACTACGACAGGGAGAAGCTGCAGGAGCGGCTGGCCAAGCTGGCGGGCGGCGTCGCGGTGATCCGCGTCGGCGGCGCCACCGAGGTCGAGGTCAAGGAGCGCAAGGATCGCGTCGACGACGCGCTGCATGCCACGCGCGCGGCGGTCGAGGAAGGCATCCTGCCCGGCGGCGGCGTGCCGCTGCTGCGCGCCGCCAGGGCGCTCGACAAGCTAACGCCGGTGAACGCCGACCAGAGGGCCGGCATCGACATCGTGCGGCGCGCCATCCAGGCGCCGGCGCGTCAGATCGCCGTCAACGCCGGCGAGGACGGCTCGCTGATCATCGGCCGCCTGCTGGAGAAGGGCCAGTACAGCTGGGGCTACAACGCCGCCACCGGCGTGTACGAGGATCTGGTGCAGATCGGCGTGATCGACCCCGCCAAGGTGGTGCGCACCGCACTGCAGGACGCCGCCTCCATCGCCGGACTGCTGATCACGACCGAGGCCCTGGTGGCCGAGATCCCGAAGAAGGACAGCACGCCGGCGATGCCGCCGGACGGGGACTATTAGGCAGGGGAGAGGAAGGGCCCGGGCCGCAGTGCCCGGGCCAGGCCTGGCGCAGTCGCGACTGCGCCCGCGACGACGGGGCGCTCAATCCATCACGACCGTCTTCACCCGCTGCCCGGGCTGCAGGCTCGCGCCGGGCTGCAGGCCGTTGAGCGTGCTGAACCAGTCGAGCGAGCTCTCGCCCAGCGGCATGCGCGCGGCGATGCTGCGCGGCGTGTCGCCGGCGGCGACGGTGTGCACCTTCAGCCTGAACGGCCGCAGCTCGGCGCGCTCGTTCTGGGCGAGGCGGCGGAAGCTCTGCGCCGCGCGCACCATCTCCTCGCCGCGGTCGGGCTGCTTGAAGGCGGTCGAGCGCATCAGGAAGACGCAGACATTGGGCGTGAAGCGGATGGCGACGACGCGGAAATCCTCGTCCTGGCCGGCGCCGCGCGGACGGCGGCCGATCGCCGCCTCCATGCCGTTGATCGTCGTGGCGCGCGCGTCGGCCAGGCTCACCGAAGGCAGCAGCCGGCGCATGGTGTCGACCATCGGCCCCTCCCCGGCGCCGGGCCGGCAGGTGAACAGCATGCCCGACTCGTCGGGACCCAGCGCCATGACCGAGCTCGGGCTGTTGCGCAGGCGATAGCCCGGCGGCACGGTGAAGGCGAAGCCCATCTCCGGGTGCAGGAAGGAGCGGCCGCGCACGAAGCCCTGGCGCGGCTCGTCGCCGAACAGCATGCCGTCGATGGCGTCGAGGTACTTGTCGCGGTTGACCTCGCCGCCGGCCCGCCGCGACGCCACCAGATCGCGCGCCGCCTTGACGCGATCGATCGTGCGGGGATGCGTCGACATCATGTTGGCGGCGGAATCGATGGCGTCGGGCGAGCGGCTAGCCAGCCGCGCCTCGAGCAGGTCGTGCTCGCGCAGCCTCGTCAGCGCCGCGATTGCGGCGTCGACGTCGTAGCCGGCGCGCCCGATCATGGCGATGCCGATGCGGTCGGCCTCGAATTCCTGGTCGCGCGAATAGGCGCGCTCGTCGAGCACGCCCAGCGCCACCACGTCGCGCGCCAGCCGCGGGTCGCCGGTGGTGCGCGCCACCGAGACGGCGGCCTCGACGTTGCGCTGGCGCAGGGCGCGGCGCTGCTCGGCGTGGCGCGCCGTGACATGCGCCATCTCGTGGCCGACCACGGCGGCAAGCTGCGCCTCGTTGTCGAGCAGCACCAGCAGGCCGCGCGTCACGTAGACCCGCCCGTCGGGCAGCGCGAAGGCGTTGACGTCGGGGATGTTGAGCACGGAGATGTTCCAGTTGCGCTGCTCGCCGCTGGCCGTGACCAGGCGGTCGAACACGCCGCGGACATAGATCGAGGCCGGATCATTGGCCGCCTGGGCGCGACCCTCGCCCGGCGTTGACGCCCGGCCGTTCGACTGCGGCGTCTGGCAGGCGGCGAGTCCGGCGGCGAGGAGCAGCGCCAGGACGAGGCGCAGCGGGCCGGCGGCACGCCGGCGCTGCCGGTCGCGAAAGGCAATCCAGGAGAGAATTCCGCGCAGCTGCGCCGCCATTCAAGACCTCGATCCAAGAAGTGCCCCGATGTCGCCGCGCGAGCGCGTTGACGGCCACCGGCGATCGCATAATATCGCCCCGCGTCGCGGTCGCGAAACCCTGCCCCGACGGCACACACGGGAGCGTTATCGCCTAGCATATGCCGCGGTCGGAGAACCCCTTACGGTCGGAGCTGTTCCCCGACATCGTGCCGTACGCCTCCGGCATGCTGCAGGTCGATCCCCGCCACACGCTGTACTGGGAGCAGAGCGGCAATCCCGAGGGCGTGCCGGTCGTCTTCCTGCACGGCGGGCCGGGCGCCGGCTCGGCGCCGGTGCATCGGCGCTTCTTCGATCCCGCCTTCTACCGCGTGGTCATCTTCGACCAGCGCGGCTCGGGCCGCTCGCTGCCGCTGGGCGACGTCACCGACAACACCACGGCGCACCTGATCGACGATCTGGAGAAATTGCGGCGGCATCTGGGCATCGCGCAGTGGCTGCTGTTCGGTGGCTCGTGGGGCTCGACCCTGGCGCTGGCCTACGCCTCGCGCCATGCCGAGCGCTGCATCGGCTTCATCCTGCGCGGCATCTTCCTGGGCCGCGACAGCGAGGTGCAGTGGTTCCTGCACGGCATGCGGAACATCTTCCCCGAGGCCTGGCGCGAATTCGCCGAGCACCTGCCGCCCAGCGAGCGCTCCGACCTGCTGGCCGCCTATTACCGGCGGCTGACCGATCCCGACCCGGTGCGCCACCGCGCCGCGGCGCGCGCCTGGAGCCGCTACGAGGCGACCTGCTCGACGCTCTACCCCAGCGCGCGCGGCGCGCTGGAGGCCGATGGCGGCGGCTTCGCCCTGGCGCTGGCGCGCATCGAGGCGCACTACTTCATCAACCGCGTCTTCCTCGCCGAAGGCTGGCCGTGGCGCGACATCAATCGCTTCCGCCACCTGCCCTGCACCATCGTGCAGGGCCGCTACGACGCGGTCTGCCCGCCGGTCACCGCCGACGAGCTGGTGCGGGCCTGGCCGGAGGCGCGCTACGTCGTCGTGCCCGACGCCGGCCACTCCGCGCTCGAGCCCGGCATCCGCGCCGCCTTGGTGAACGCCACCGAGAACTACCGCCTCTCGCGCTACAGCACCGACCTCTTCCTGCCCCGCTTCCCCTGGCAGGAGTGACGACGCTACCGTCGTCCTGAGCGCAGCGAAGGACCTTGCGGTGGCGCGATCGGCCACTACGCCGGTGTGTGACCGCGACACCGCAAGGTCCTTCGCTGCGCTCAGGACGACGGGGTTCGCCTCAGCGCCTGAGCGCCTTGTAGATGTCGCGCAGGATGCGGCGCAGGGTGCTGTCGCGCCAGCCGGAGGCGATGGTCTCGCCGCGGGCGAAGCGCTCGAGCATGTGCTCGAGCCGCGTGCGGGCCGCCCAGTCGCGCAGGATCTCGACGGCGAAGGCGCGGTCGTCGGGCTTCAGCAGCTTGCTGTAGCCGGCGATCAGCGAGCGCAGCCGCACGCGGCTGGCCATCGCGACATACTTCATGTCGACGTTGGGGATCTGCCCGGCGATCTCCGGGATCAGGGTCAGCACGATGTAGACGTCGTCGCGCAGCGCCTCGATGCGGCGCTCGTAGGCGATGTTGGGCCGGTAGCTGACGCGGTACTCGGCCAGCGGCTGCGCGACGTGCACGAAATCGCCCAGCGGCGCCAGCCGCAGCCACAGGCCCCAGTCGCCGATCAGGGTCGCCTTCTCGGGAAAGCCGCCGACCTTCTCCCACGACGGGCGATGGAAGGCGTTGGCCACCGGCGGCACCTTGGGCGCGGCGAGCTGGGTATAGAACGTCTCCGGCGGCCGGGTGACCGGCCGCACCGACAGCACCCGCTCGGTGCGGATCCTGCGGCCCTCGCCGTCGATCTGGTCGTAATCGCCGGTGACCACCACGGTGTTGGGCGTGCGCGCGGCACCCTCGCGGATCAGGCGTGCGAAGCCGGGCTGCGCGCGATCGTCGGAGCCCAGCAGCGACACCCATTCGCCGGTCGCCTGCGCCGTGGCGAAATTGTAGTTCGGCATCATGCCCATGCGATGCGGCGGATGGACGATGCGGATGCGGTCGCGATAACGCTCGATCACGTCGCGCGAATTGTCGGTGCTGTGATCGTCGCAGACGACGATCTCGGAGCCCGGCAGCTCCTGGTTCAGCAACGACTCGATGGTCTCGCCGATGAACTGGCCGTGATTGTAGGACGGCACCACGAAGGAATGGCTGAAGGCCATCAGCGCGCCGACTCGGTGGCAAGCTTGTTGTGCGACAACACGTTAGGTTTGTTCATTGCACCGGTGCATCGCTCTTACAGGGTTTCGCCGTTGATCGCCATAACTTCTTGGTCAGATTACTGATCGCGAACACGCACGCGATTGACTCGCAGCGGAGCGGGCCGTCCAATCGCCGGCACGGGAGAGAACAGGCATGAAGTTCGGCATCTTCTATGAGCACCAGCTGCCCCGGCCGTGGAACGCGCTGAGCGAGTACCAGCTGCTGCAGGATTCACTGAGCCAGATCGAGCTCGCCGACCGGCTGGGCTACGACTACGCCTGGGAGGTCGAGCATCATTTCCTCGAGGAGTACTCGCACTCCTCTGCGCCCGAGGTCTTCCTCGGCGCCGCCAGCCAGCGCACCCGGCGCATCCGGCTGGGCCACGGCGTGATCCAGCTCACCACCAACCAGCCGCATCGCGTCGCCGAGAAGGTCGCGACCTTGGACCTGCTGAGCGGCGGGCGCGTCGATCTCGGCATGGGCGAGGCGGCCGGGCCGGCCGAGCTGCATCCCTTCAACATCCGCGTGCGCGACAAGCGCGAGCGGTGGGAAGAGGCGGTCAAGGCCATCATCCCGATGTTCACCAGGGAGAGCTGGGAGTTCCACGGCCAGTACTACGACTTCCCGGCGCGCAACGTCATTCCCAAGCCCTACCAGAAGCCGCACCCGCCGCTGTGGGTGGCGTGCTCCAACATCCAGACCATCGGCAAGGCCGGCGAATGGGGCATGGGCGCGCTGGGCTTCACCTTCGTCACCCCGGAGGCGGCGCGGGCCTGGGTCCACAAGTACTACAACAACCTGCTGAACAACCCGCGCAAGCTCGCCGACTACCCGAGCAATGCCAACGTGGCGATGGTGTCGGGCTTCATGTGCGCGGCCACGGACGCGGAGGCCGAAGCCAAGGCGGCGGGCTGGACGTTCTTCATCTTCGCGCTCAGCTACTATGGCCGCAAAGGCGTCGACGCGCCCGGCACCTCGGACCTGTGGCAGGAGTACCAGAGCTGGAAGGGCGGACCGGAGGAGAAGAAGGCGCTGGAGTCCGGCCTGATCGGCTCGCCAGAGACCATCCGCAGGAAGCTGCGCCAGTTTCAGCAAAGCCGGGTCGACCAGGTGATCCTGCTGAACCAGGCCGGCAGGACCAGCCACCAGGACATCTGCGAATCGCTCGAGCTCTTCGCCAAGGAGGTCATGCCGGAGTTCCACGCCGCGGAGGCCGAGCACGCCGACTGGAAGCGCAAGGTGCTGTCGCGAGAGATCGTGCTCGAGGATCTCGACGTGCAGAAATACGACATCTACAGCCACCAGAACGAGCACATCGTGCGCCTGACGCCCGAGCAGCTGAAGGCCAAGATGGCCGGGAAGGAAGCCGCGACGAAGACGACGGCCAAGGCGGGCGACGACTGACATGGCGCGTCTTCTCTATGTCGTGGGCTCGCCGCGCGGCGCCACCTCGCGCTCCAACACCGTCGCCGCGGCCTATGTCGAGGCGTTCCGCGCCCACCACCCCGACTTCACGATCGACACCCTCGACCTGTGGCGCGAGGAGCTGCCGGTCTTCGACGACCAGATGGTCGCCGCCAAGCTCGCGGTGATGCGCCAGGGCCGGCCCGACGACGCCCAGCGCGCGGCGTGGCAATCCGTGCTCGCCGTCGTCGAGCGCTTCCGCGGCGCCGAGCGCTATGTCTTCAGCGTGCCGATGTGGAACGGCTCGATCCCCTACCGGCTGAAGCACTACATCGACGTCATCATGCAGCCCGGCCTGCTGTTCAACCTCGACCGCGCCCAGGGCTACTCGGGCCTGCTGCGCGACAAGCGCGCCACGGTGGTCTACAGCGCCGGCATCTACGCGCCGGGCAAGCCACCGCAATTCGGCGCCGATTTTCAGGTATCCTATTTCGACTGGTGGCTGCACGAGGCCGGGATCACCGACATCGACACCATCCGCCTGCCGCCGCTGGCCTCGGCGGGCGACGTCTCCGAAGCGCTGGCCAGGGCATCCGACGAGGCGCGCGCCCTCGCGGTTCGATAGGGGAGGATCTTCATGCGCAACGCGATCGTCGCGGCCATCGCCATCGTCCTGCTGGCGGCGCCGTTCGGCGCCCATGCCGCGGGCTATTACGTGTACTGCGCCAACAACAAGATCGAGGTCGATTCGCGCGACTTCAACCAGATGAAGTCGGCGCGCGGCTCGGGCATCTGCCAGCTCAGCAGCTTCGGCTTCCGCTCCGACGCCGAGAGCTTCGCCAAGAAGAATTTCGGCGGCCCGGGCAAGAAGTGCTCGTGCCGGTGAGCCGTCCCTACCCGGGAACCACCTGTCATCCCGAGCGCAGCGAGGGATCCAGGGGCGTCCTAGATCCCTCGCTGCGCTCGGGATGACAGCGCTCACCATCGCCGTCATCGGTGGCGGCATCGGCGGGCTGTCGGCGGCGCTGGCGCTGCTGCGCGCCGGCTTCGACGTGCGGGTCTACGAGCAGGCGCCGCGCATCACCGAGATCGGCGCCGGCATCCAGATCAGCCCCAACGCCTCGCGCCTGCTGCACCGGCTGGGTGTGCGCGCGGCGATGGATCGCGTCGGCGTGCTGCCCCGCGGCGTGCACCAGCTTCGCTGGGACGATGGCCGTACCCTGCAGCGCGCGCCGCTCGGGCCGGAGGTCGAGGCGGCGTTCGGCGCGCCCTACTACCATTTCCACCGCGCCGACCTCGCCAACCTGCTGGCCGACGCCATGCCGCCTGACCGCATCCACACCAGCCACAAGCTGGTCGGGCTCGAGCCCAGGGGCGAGCGCGTCGTCGCGGCCTTCGACAACGGGCAGCGCATCGAGGCCGACGCGCTGATCGGCGCCGACGGCATCCATAGCCGCGTGCGCACGGCGCTCTACGGACCGGAGAAGCCGCGCTTCACCGGCTGCGTCGCCTGGCGCGGGCTGGTGCCCGCCGATCGCATCCGCCATCTCGACATCGAGGTGGTGTCGCACAACTGGATGGGCCCGGCGGCGCATGTCGTGCACTACTGGGTCGCCGGCGGGCGCATGATGAACGTGGTCTGCGTCGTCGAGCGCGGCGACTGGACCCAGGAATCGTGGACCGATCGCGGCGAGGTCGCCGACGTGCTGGCGCGCTACGAGGGCTGGCACCCGATGGTGCGCGGCCTGATCGCGGCGTTTCCCGAGACCTATGTCTGGGCGCTGCACGATCGCGCCGAGCTGCCGCGCTGGAGCGACCGGCGCGTCACCCTGCTGGGCGACGCCTGCCATCCCATGCTGCCGATGATGGCGCAGGGTGCGGCGCAGGCGATCGAGGACGGCGCGGCGCTGGCGTCCCTGCTGGCCGCGACGCCCGACGACGTGCCCGGCGCGCTGAAGCGCTACGAGACGCTGCGCAAGCCGCGCGCCAGCCGCCTGCAGGAACTCTCGCGCGCCAACCGCGTGCGCTTCCACCTGCCCGACGGGCCGGAGCAGGCCAAGCGCGACGAGGCGATGCGCAATAGCGGCGACCGCTCGCTCGCGAATATCGCATGGCTGTATGAGCACGATGCCTTTGTCATTCCGAGCGAAGCGAGGAATCTAGATCCCTCGCTGCGCTCGGGATGACAGGAGCTGCCCATGATCGAAGTCAACGGCCTCGCGCACGTCATCCTGACCGTGAACCAGTGGGACAAGGCGCGCGCCTTCTATGCCGGGCTGCTGCCGTTCCTGGGCATGCGCAAGGTCTATGACGGCAACAACTTCCTCTATCACGTGGGCGGGCGCACGGCGATCGGCATCCAGCGCGCCGCCGAGGACCAGCAGGAGGCACGCTTCAACCAGAACCGCGTCGGCCTGCACCATCTCTGCCTGCGCGCGCGCACGCGCGAGGATGTCGATCGAGCGGCCGAGCAGGTGCGCGCGCTGGGCGGGCGCATCGATCGCGGCCCGCTCGAGGGCGACTGGGCGCCGGGCTACTACTACTTCGTGTTCGAGGATCCCGACGGCATCCGGCTGGAGGTGAACTTCATCCCCGGCAAGGGCCTGCTCGCCACCGACCCGCCGCTCAGCCCCAGCCGAGATCCCGAGTGGAACCAGAACGTCGAGCCGCCGAAGTTTTGATCTTCCCTTCCCCCGGAGGGGGAAGGTGGCGCGGAGCGACGGAAGGGGGATGTTGAAGACGAACGCAGGGGTCCGCCTTCGACATCCCCCTTCCGCCCTTCGGGCACCTTCCCCCTCCGGGGGAAGGAACAACTACTCCGCGGCCTTGCTGCGGGCGTCGAGTTCGGCGAGCACTTCGGCGGTGTGCTCGCCGAGCTTCGGCGCGGCGCGGATGGATTTCGGGCGGTGGTGGTCGAAGGAGATGGGCAGGCCGACGACCTTCAGCCCGCCCGGCTCGCCGTCGCGTGGGGCCAGCTCGTGCACGAGGTCGACCGCGCCGAGCTGCTCGGTGGCCACGAGCTCGCCGATGTTGTTGGCCGGGGCGTTGGGCACGCCGGCCTTCTCCAGCGCCTCCATCCATTCGGCGCGCGTCTTCTTGCGCATCGCCGCGGCGATCATCGGCAGCAGCTCGTCCTTGTTGGCGACGCGCTGGCCGCTTTTGGCGTAGCGCGGATCGGTCGCCCAGTCGGGATGACCCAGCACCGCCGCGCAGCGCGCCCACAGCCGGTCGTTGCCGGGCGCGAGGCAGATCGCCTTGCCGTCGGCGCAGTCGAAGGTCTGGTAGGGCACGATCACCGCGCCGCCGGTGCCGTGGCGCTTGGGCTCATTGCCGGTGGCGATATAGGAGTTGACCTGGCCCTCGACCCAGAACACCGCCGACTCGAACAGCGACGTGTCGACCAGGCAGCCCTTGCCCGTCCTGTCGCGCTGGCGCAGGCCGGCGAGCGCGCCGATGACGCTGAACATGCCGGTGGCCTTGTCGTTGATCGAGGCGCCGCAGAAGGTCGGCGGATCCTCGGGCCGGCCGGTGACGCTCAGCATGCCGCCATAGGCCTGCAGCAGCGCGTCGAAGCCCGGCTTCATGCGCATCGGCCCCTGGTAGCCGAAGGCCCAGATCGAGCAGTAGATCAGCCGGGGGTGCCGCTCGAGCATCGTCTCCGGCCCGATGCCGCATTCGTCGACCACGCCCGGCCGCAGGTTCTGGATCAGGACGTCCGAGGTCTCGCACAGGCGGTGCAGCGTCTCGACGTCGGCGGCGCGCTTGAGGTCGAGCATCACCGAGCGCTTGCCGCGATTCTGGCCGTAGAAATAGAGCGACGTCTCGCCGTCCGGCCCGTAGGGCGGACCCCAGATGCGCGCGTCGTCGCCGCCATCGGGCTTCTCGATCTTGATCACGTCGGCGCCCATGTCGGCGAACAGCGCGCCGGCCAGCGGCCCGGCCAGCGCCTGGCCGATCTCGATGACGCGGATCCCTTCGAGCGGCAATGTCACGACACGATCCTCCCTCTGCTGTCATCCTTCGCTGCGCTCGGGACGACAGTTAACTCCTATCACCTCATCCGCGAGCGCGGCTCGACATAACTGCGCAACACAGCGTTGATGCGCGTCGAGCAGGTCGGCGTCGAGCCGGCAGCGCAGGGCGATCGCATGGACTCTACCTTCCCCCGGAGGGGGAAGGTGCCCGAAGGGCGGATGGGGGATGTCGAAGACGAACGCTGGAGTCCGACTTCAACATCCTCCATCCGTCGCTCCGCGCCACCTTCCCCCTCCGGGGGAAGGTAAAGCCAGGTCAGACCGGCAGCCGGAAGAAGGCCCACGGATCGCGCATGAAGCGCGTGCGCGCGGCGCCCTGGGTGGACGGGTCCCACAGCGGCGCCGCGGCGCGGCGCTGGAAGATCATGTCACGCCGCACATCGGTCGTGTTGGCGGAGGTGCCGTGCGCGATGAAGCTGTGCGCGACGACGATGTCGCCGGCCGCGAGCCTCGGCACCACCATGCGTGCCTCGGGCCGCAGCGTCTTCTGGCCCGCGAGCTTGGCCTCGCCCCAATGGACCGGCTGGTCGACCGGAAGCCGCGCGAACAGCGCCGCGAGGCGCGCGTGCGAGCCGGGCCAGACGTGGAAGCCGCCCGAAGTGTCCGAGTCGACCGGCGTCAGCGCCACACCCAGCAGCACGTTGAAGACGCCCAGCGCCGGGCCGCTGCCGCCATCGACATGGAATGCGCGGCCGATGCGGGCGCGCGGCGCGAAGCCGGGCATGGTGGCGGCGAGCTGCACGGGCTCGAGCGGCGGCGCGCTGTCGAGGATCTCAGCCGTCAGCGGATCGAGCGCCGCATGCACGATCGCGCCGAATGCGGGATGCGCGCAGTGCCGGATCTCGCGCCACGACTCGTCCTTCGAGCGCTCCCAGTCGCCGCCCGGATGCAGCGCGGCGAGCGCCGACGCCGCCTCCTGCGCCGCGTGCAGCAGGCGGGGCTCAATCGCGCCCGACACGACCGTGTAGCCGTCGCGGACGAGCTCGGACCAGTGTCGCGTCTCGAACATGATGGCCGACTCTATCCCTCTCCGCCGCCCGGCGGAACGGCGCCCGATGACCCCCTCGCCCCGCTTGCGGGGAGAGGGAGGGACCCGTCGCGCGCAGCGCGATGGGAGGGTGAGGGGCTCGTGCGACGAACTGCGGCCGTGGTCAAATGAGGACCGGCCCCTCACCCCAACCCTCTCCCCGCAGGCGGGGAGAGGGAGGGAACCGACGCCCTACCCCGCAGCCGCCCGCCGGACCTTCGCCGCCTCGACCTGCCCGTGCTGGAAGCTGAAGCGGATGGTCTCGTCGGCCTCCAGCGTGCCGATGTCGATATGCCCATCCGGCTTGAAGACGACGCAGCGCCTGCCGATGCGCGCGCTGACCATGCCGCCCAGCGGCCCCTGGTTCTGGGCCAGCCCCTTGAGCGCGGTGTAGAACGGCTCGCCCAGCCAGGCGGCGGGCGCGCCGGGATCGACATGGACGACGACGTCGTTGCCCTGGCCGTAGAGCACGAGCTTCGACTTGCTGGGCCGCCATGCCTCGGGGAAGTCGGCGTGCAGCAGGAAGAGGCAGTTGAAGGTGCGGCACTCCTGCGGGCGGGTGTCGTAGATCTTGCAGCCCTTGGCCTTGTTGCAGTGACCGCACCAGACATCGGCCGGCTTCTTCAGCTCGGCGATGCCGACAACCTTGCAGCACAGCGTGCAGGAGCCGCAGGACTTGCCGGGGGCGGGTTGGGCGAGGTCGGTGGTCAAGGACGATGCTCCCGTCACTTCCTGTTGGGCGTCGATGGCAGCAATTCCACCTCGTCGATGATCTTGGCGGCGTCGGCGACCTTGATCTGCGCGACGCGTTGCGCGCTCTTGGCATTGGCTTCAGTCTGACGCACTCGGACCAGCTCGACCTGCAATTGCGGCTTCGCCGCTGGCGGTGCAACGGCCAGTGCCCTCTCCTTCGCCTGTACCGCCGCCGTCGCCTCGACCATCGCCTTGTCGGCGCGCGCTTCCGCATCCAGCAACGCGCGCGTCGCCGGGTCCTTCATCATGCGTTCAAGCGTCGGCTTCGAGATGGATCGGGCACCTGGTGGCGGCAGATTGATCCGCAAGGTGCCTAGTGACTCGCCACGTCGGCAGCCCGGACGGCCGTCCATGCAGATGCCGCTATCGGCGGTGTTGAGCACGCCCGACAATTGCTCGGCGGCGGTCTTGAAGCGATCGCTGGCCTCGCGTGGCATGGGTTCGACCGAAGCGGCGCGACGCATCTGCAGGCCGACACCACCGTAGAAATGCGATACGAGATAGAAGTTCTGGCCACCGCCACCCAGGCTGCCTGCAAGCCAATTCGCCTTCACACTCTTCGGTGCCGTCCAAGAGCGCTCCAGTGACAGGTAGAGCCGGATGCCCGCGGCCTTCAGATGGCGGGCGACGGCCAACATCTTGGCTGCCTCGCGAAACTCCCATAGCGCTCCGAGCGCCGCCGCGTACTGACCATAGCGCTCCGTCACGAATTGGCTGTAGCTCAACTGGGCGGCATAGGGCGTCTCGCTTTGATCCCATGGCCTTACCTGGATCAACATCTCCGCCTTGGTGAAGGAGATGATTCGACCGTTGGCAGAGACCTCGAGCTCGACTTTCTTGGGGTGAACCTGGATGGCGTTGATGCCGCCGTGCAGGCGCGCGGACATCTCTTGCGGTGTAGAGTTCCTCAGCTCCCATTCCATCATGGGCTGATGGAAGGGCAGCCGCTTCTTGAGGTCGACCGATCGGGCCAGCAGCTTGATGGCGAGGTCGGCCTCGAAGACGACGCGCGCGAGCTGCGTGTCTCGGTGCATCCCAAGGTACTTCGGTTCCGAGTAGAGGGCCGTGCCATACAGCGTCTCGGTGGTTCCCTCGGGGAAGAAGAAGACGCTGCCAACCCTGGTCTGAAACCGGTGCAGGCCCCGTTCGATGGCGTGGTCGACGTCCTCCTGACTCGAAAAGGGCCAACGTTCCCGCAGTAGTGTGTCGAGCGTCCTGCGAAGATCCTCGACGCTGTTGATCCTGTTGATGATGACATCCGCCTGGCGTCGTCCGAGTCCCTGATAGAGGAGGCGCTTGAGGATTTCCCGGACATCCTCCCAGATCTGCGGCAGGCTCGCGTGAAGGAACGACCTCCAGACGGCGGGATTGGCGTAGTACTTGCCCATGAGCTGCTCGGCCTCGGGCGAGTTCATCCGCCGTCGCAGCGACGAAAGCGCCTGCAGAGACTGCGGCGTCACGTCGAGGCTGAAGCCGGGGATGCTGCCATGCGCGCCGAGGTCGCCCCGTTCCTCGGGAAGCAGCAACGCCGCCGCGAGAAACTGCAGATAGGGAACCGGCCCCTGCGGACCGGCGGCGTTCATCCGGCCGAACAGTCGGACCGACTGGCCGTCGTCGCTGATGATCAGGTGGGTAAGCTCGTTGAATGCCAGCGCTGGTCGCGCCGCCTGCCCATGGACGTCTCCTGTCGCGGCAGAGACCAGCAAAAGCCAGGTCATCGCGCCGAGCAGAGTCTTCGAGCCCTGACGGAGCATGCGCTGCCTCCCCGGTTGGTTTGGGCACGCTAGCAGGACGCCTTTACTTTAAACACGGATTTTGGCTCACTTGAGGCTTCGTTTGTGATGCGGGTGTTGCGGAGCGCTTGGTCGGTTTGGGGGAGATCGATGTTTCGTGCGCTGATTGTGGCCTGCCTGGGCATGATCATGGCCGTGCCCGCCTTTGCCCAAAGCAAGGCGATCATTCCCAAGCCGGTAATCGATGCAGCACTAGTCAAGGAGGACTGCACCGTCACCATCGACCAGGCGATGGAGGACGCGCAGTCGTTCGACCTCGACACCAAGTTCAAGGTGGTCCTCGTCACCTGCTGGATGGCGGCCTACAACGTCGGAGGGCTGGTCTTCACGGTCGATCCTGCCCAACCTGCCCAGGCCAAGCTTCATCGCTTCCGCGAGTGGAATCGTGACAAGAAGTGGTGGACAACCAATGTGGTGTGGAACCCGGACTTCAACGAAGCCAGCAAGCGGCTCACCACTATGGCCCTGCATCGCGGCATCGGCGATTGCGGCGCCGGTGGCCATTACGAGTGGTCGGGCGGCGAATTCAAGCTGACGGGCTTCTGGTACAAGCCGCCCTGTGACGGCAAGGAGTTCAAGCTGGGGGACCCGCGATGGAAGCTGACGCCCCCACCATGACGGCTCGACGCCTTGGCCTTCCCGCCGGGCTGGGTCTATTGCTGATCACGGTGATGCCAGCCGACGCGGCTGCCCAGGAACCCTGTCCCGGCAAGGCGAATGCCTATGTCGTTCGACGAACGACGACGACCATGCCCGACGGCACGATCCGTAGGCGCGCGGTGTGCGACTGCAATGCCGGCTTCTACAACAAGGACGGCAAGTGCGTACCCGTGGTCCACCCCGGCGCGTCCATCACCCGTGAATATTATGAGGACGCGGTGCGCGATCGCGACCGCCTGCGCGACCTGGCCGACAAGTTGCAGGCCAAGATCACCGAGGTCCAGCGCTGGCGCCGCGATCTGCGTGCCGACGCCCAGGAATGGGCCGATCTGCGGCGCGATGCTGCTGCCGGCGTGTTCTCGGACATCCTGTCGGCGATCCCGGCGGAGGCGCTCGCCCCGCACATCGCGCAGGCCGGTCTCGCCGCGCGCATTCCGGACTTCGAGACCAAGTTTATGGCCGCCTTCAATGCCGTCAAAGGGCTGGTTGGCGTGACCGAAGGCGTCATCGGCATGCGGCAGCCGGACGCCGAGCGCATGAAGCTGATCGCCGAAGGCAATCTCTCGCTCACCAAGGCGATGCAACTGGTGCCCGACACGCCGGCTAATGCCAAGACGCGCCGCATTCTGGCCGGCGCCAACGCAATGCTCGAGATCGTGGTCAAGGGAATCGCGCATTCGCAACGGCAGCCCACCAAGGACTGGACGCTGGAGCTGAGCGCATTCGCCGAGCTTGTCGGCGAGGTGTGGGGTGTCGCCAACCCCTATGTCGGCGCGAGCGTGGCCGTGGCCAAGCTCGGCGTGCGCGGTGCCCAGGCCTATGTCGCCACCTCGGCGATGAACGATCTTGCACCGGTGCTGAACGCCAATTTCAACGCCGAGGTGTTCCTGCGTGCCAAGCTCGAACGGACCAATGGCTTCATCGTCGAGCAGAATCGGCTGATCAATCTTTACGAATCGGCGAATCCTGGGGCCAAGCGCTGACTTCCGCGCCGTGGTAGGCTGCTCGTGAGTTTCGGGAGCAACGAGATATATCGCGGAGGACATGCCATGAACGACGCGGCCCTTGCCCTGCACGAGCGCGCGGACGCGCTGGAGGCGCGCAAGTCGCGCGAGCTCGACTACCTCGTCGTGAAGTCGCGCATCCACAGCCTGGCCGAGGCGGATTTCAGCCCGCCGCCCAATGCCGGCGCGATGCTGAAGGCCAACTCCAACCTGCGCATCCTGATGGGCGACGATCCGCGCCTGCCGAAGATGCCGGAGAAGCCGACGCTGATCGACTTCTTCAAGCTGCGCTTCGGGCCCAGCATGCACCTGCTGCAGAGCGCGCGGCACGCGGTGAAGGGTGGGCTGTCGGAGAAGATGGTGCTGGCCTGCCTGCTGCACGACATCGCCGCCGCCGGCTTCATCCGCGGCGATCACGGCTACTGGGGTGCGCAGCTCGTCGAGCCCTATGTCGACGAGGAGGTGACCTGGGCGATCCGCGCCCACCAGGTGCTTCGCTTCTACGCCGATCCCGCGGTGGGCTACGAGTATCCGCAATCCTACGTCACGCTGTTCGGCGCCGACTACGTGGTCGATCCGTATATCGAGGCGGACTACCAGCGGAT
This sequence comes from Alphaproteobacteria bacterium, assembly GCA_019635875.1. Lineage (NCBI taxonomy): Bacteria > Pseudomonadati > Pseudomonadota > Alphaproteobacteria > Alphaproteobacteria bacterium. The sequence goes on along the minus strand of JAHBYP010000002.1, from coordinate 933,417 downwards.
GCGGAACCACAAATGGTACATGTCGGGCCGCATGATCACCGTGCACGACATCTACTCGTTCGACCCCGATGTGCATGTCGAGCTCGAGGAGTTCGAGGACATCATCGGCCGCAACTTCAAGCAGCCGGAAGAGGGCCTGGGCTTCGACAACAGCCCGGTCGCGCATATGTGGCGCGCGATGATCCGGCCGGCGAAGTATCTGTGAGGCCCACGCCGTGGCCGAGGCGTTGATTGTCATCCCGAGCGCAGCGAGGGATCCAGGCATCTCCCTGGATCCCTCGCTGCGCTCGGGATGACAGAGACGCTCGGGATGACAGAAGCGCCATGACCACCGCCGCCGCCCGCTTCCGCACCCACGAGGTGCCCGACGACCTGCTCGCCGCCATCGACTGGTGCTACGAGCAGGGCTGGACGGATGGATTGCCCGTGGTGCCGCCGGTGGTCGAGCGCGTGAAGGCGATGCTGGCAGCCGACGCGCGGCCGGCCGGGACGGTGATCTGCCGTCATCCCGCCACCGGGCTCGACCTGTCGCTGCACGCCGCCGCGGTCAACGCGGTGATGGCGGGTTGCCTGCCCGAGCATTTCCCGGTGCTGGTCGCCGCCTACGAGGCGATGGACCAGGAGGGCTTCAACTTCCACGGCTCGACCGCCAGCACCGGCGGCTCGGCGCCGCTCCTGATCGTCAGCGGCCCGTACGCCGACGAAATCGGCATGAACAGCGACGTCAACCTGTTCGGCCCCGGCAATCGCGCCAACGCCACGATCGGCCGCGCCGTGCGGCTGATCCTGCGCAACGTGTTCCAGATGCTGCCGGGCATCTCCGACAAGTCGACTCAAGGCAATCCCGGCAAGTACAGCCTGTGCATCGCCGAGCGCTCGCGCGGCAATCCTTGGCCGCTGCTGTGCGAGGCGCAGGGCTACGCCAAGGGGACGTCGAGCGTCACCTGCTACGCCGCCGGCGGCTTCTGCAATGTCGAGAACCACGGCGGCAACACGCCCGAGCAGGTGCTGGGCTCGGTCGCCGACGCCATGGCCAATTACGGCTGCATCACGCTCGGCCAAAGCGTGGTGATCCTGGCGCCCGAGCACATGCAGATCGTCGGCGATGCCGGCTGGTCGCGCGAGCGGGCGCAGGATTTCCTGTTCACCCAGGCCAAGCGCTCGGTCGAGGGCATGAAGGGCGTCGGCAAGTACCGGGAACGCGAGTATGAGACTCAGCACGGCGAGGCTGCGCACCAGCTCACCGAAGCGGGCTTCATCCATCGCGGGCTGACGCCCGAGGATATCCTGATCACCATGGGCGGCGGCGATGCCGGAGGCCACTCCTGCTTCCTGCCCTCGTGGAGCCGCGGTCGCGGCTCGATCATGCAGCACAAGCCGATCACCGTCAGGAGCTAACGCCATGCAGCTCTACTCGCCGATGTCGACCACGCCCAAGCGCGCGGCGATCCGCGCGCCCAGGCTCGCGAAGATCGACGGCATGCGCATCGGCATCCTCGAGAACGGCAAGCTCAACGCCGAGGAGATGCTGAACGAGGTCGCCGCGCTCTTCGTGCAGCGTCACGGCTGCACGGTGCGCACGCTGGCCTCGAAGAAGAACGCCAGCGCGCCGGCGCCGGGCAACACGCTGACCTCGGTCGCGCAGGAGGTGGATTTCCTCATCACCGGCCTGGGCGATTGAGGGTCCTGCTCGACGTGCAGTCTGCACGACGGAATCACCTTCGAGCAGCTGGGCAAGCGCGCGGTGGTGCTGTGCACCACGCCGTTCGAGGTCACGGCGCGCAACATCGCGCGCGTGCTCGGCCTGGCCGACTATCCCTTCCTCACGGTGCAGCACCCGATCGGCAGCTGCACCTTGCCCGAGCTGAAAGAGCGCGCCGAGGTCGCCTACCGACAGGCGCTGCCCATCCTGCTGGAGTAGGCCATGCCGACACTCGAAGCCTTCCAGGCCGCCAAGTCCGCGCCGACCGATCTTGGCCCCGCGCTCGAAGCGCTGTGGTGGCTGCGCCAAGGCGACTGGAGCAAGGCGCACGAGACCGTGCAGGGCCACGAGGGCGAGGCCGATTGCGACGTGGTGCACGCGCATCTGCATCGCCAGGAAGGCGACATGAGCAACGCCAGCGGCTGGTACCGCCGCGCCGGCCGCCCGGTGTCCAAGCTCACACTCGAGGAGGAGTGGACGCAGCTGGCGACGGAGATGCTGGGAAAGCGCACCCTGTCATCCTGAGCGAAGCGAAGGATCTCGCAGTCGACCAATCGCAATACCGCCAGGTCCTTCGCTCCGCTCAGGACGACAGCGAGGGCGCTACGCCCGATAGAACGGCTTGTCGCCGCAGACCGTGACGCGGTGGCCGTAGCGGCGCTGTGGGTAGTAGTCGAACATCGCGTGGTGCTGGGTGCAGCGATTGTCCCAGAACGCCACCGAGTCGGCCTGCCAGCGGAAGCGGCACTGGAACTCCGGCGTCTCGATGTGGCGATAGAGCATCTCGAGCAGCGCGTCGCTCTCGACCTTGCGCAGCTGCGGGATGCGGAGCGTGAAGCCGCGGTTGACGAACAGCGCCTGCCTGCCGGTCACCGGATGGGTGCGCACGATCGGATGCTCGGCGTTGGGGAACTTGATGTCGTCGCGATCGGTGGCCTTGACGCGGTAGTAGTGCGCCTTGGAGCTGTCGTGCAGCGCCGTCAACCCCTGCAGCATCCGCTTGATCGGGTCGGAGAGCGTCTCGTAGGCGCGGTACATGTTGGCGAACAGCGTGTCGCCGCCACCGCCTTCCGGCACCTCGGTGAGATAGAGGATCGAGCCCATCGGCGGCTCGCGATCGCACGAGACGTCGGTGTGCCACTCCTCGCCGGCGACGTGCTTGCTCTTCTCGTCGGCCTTGATCACCAGGATCTCGGGATGGTCGGGAAACTCGATCGGCGCGTTGGGATGCGTGTGCAGCGGCCCGAAGCGGCGGCCGAAATCCTTGTGCTGGTCGATGCTCATCTTCTGGTCGCGGAAGAAGACCACGAGATTGTCCATCAGCGCGTCATGCACTTCCTGGAACTGCTGGTTGCCGAGCGGCTTGCCGAGATCGACGCCGAAGATCTCCGCGCCGATGGTGGGGGTGAGCTTGCGCACGTCGATGGTCTGGTAGGCCATGGGCTTCCTCCGCGTGGTCGACCGCCGTTGTAGGCCCGCCGCCGCCGCCGCGCCCGGGCAAAGTCGACAGAGTCCGTATTGCGGACTAGGCTCTTCCTGTCATCCCGAGCGCAGCGAGGGATCCAGGCTGCATCCTGGATTCCTCGCTGCGCTCGGGATGACAGGAGATTCAGGAGTCTCCACCGCCATGCCCGGTCAAACCGTCATCGAGCCGATCGCCCGCGCCTTCGCCGTGCTGGAGGCGCTGAACCGAAGGCGTTCGACCACGCTCACGGTGCTGGCGGCCGAGACCGGGCTGAAGCGGCCGACCCTGGTGCGCCTGCTGCACACGCTGATCGCCCTGGGCTACGCCGCGCGCGTCTCGCGCGAGGCGGGTTACCGGCTGACCGATCGCGTGCTGAACCTGGCCGGCGGCGTGCGCTTCATCGACCACCTGGTCGACGCCGCCATCCCGCACATGAGCGGCTTCACGCGCGAGCACGGCTGGCCGCTGTATCTCGCGACGCCCAGCGCCGGCGCCATGGTGGTGCGCCATTCGACGGCGCCCGAGAGCCCGATGTCGTTCGAGGCCGCCGGCTACAACCGCAAGAGCCCGATGCTGGTGGGCGCGCTGGGCCGCGTCTGGCTGGCCTTCTGCCCGGACGAGGACCGCCGCGCCGTGCTGCGCAGCATCGGCGTGCGCCAGGGCCCGGCGCTCGGCGCCGCGCTCGAGCGCATCCGCCGCGACGGCTACGCCTTCACCGTGCCGCCCAGGCCGTTGCGCCTGCACGGCATGGCCGTGCCGATCAGGCAGGGTGCGCGCGTGCTGGGCTGCATCTCGATGCGCTTCCCGCGCTCGGCATTGAGCGAGCCGCAGGCCGGCGAACGCTACGCCGGACCGCTGACCGCCATGGCCCGCGCCATCGCCGCCGATGTCGCGAAGGCCGCCTCTGTCATCCCGAGCGCAGCGAGGGATCCAGGCAGCAGCATGGATTCCTCGCTGCGCTCGGGATGACAGCGATCACGCTGTCGTGCCGCCATCGACCGGCAGGGCGGCGCCGGTGATGAAGCTCGCCTCATCCGACAGCAGGAACAGGGCTGCGTTGGCGATCTCCTCCGGCCGCGCCGGGCGGCCCATGGCGTTGGCGCCCGCGCGAAGGCGCACCAGTTCCTCAGGATCGCGGCCCTGGGTGCTCTGCTGGTCGGGCCGCGCCACGAAGACGCGCAGCATCGGCGTGTCGGTGGCGCCCGGGCAGATGGCGTTGACGCGCACGCCGTCCCTCGCGACGCGCTTGGCCAGCGCGCGCACGAAGCCCACCACACCGAACTTCACCGCCGAGTAGATCGGGCTGAACTGCGAGCCCTGCAGGCCCGAGGTCGAGGCGGTGAACAGCAGGCTGCCGCCGCCGCCACGCGCCTTGATTTCCGGCAGCGCGGCTTCCGTGGTGACGATCTGCGAGCGCAGGTTGAGATCGACGGCGAGGTCGAAATCCTTCCAGTCCATGCCCTCGACCGCGGCCGGCCCGGGATGGCCGAGATGGTTCCACACGAAGTCGAGCCCGCCGAACGCCTTCGCCGTCTCGCGCACGATGCGCCGCGCGTTGTCGTCCTGGCGCAGGTCGGTGGCGATGCCGATCGCCTTGCCGCCCGCCGCCTCGATCTCCTTGACGACGGCGTCGACGGCGGCCTGGTCGATATCGACGACGCCGACCTTCGCCCCCTCCTTCGCGAAGCGGATCGCGCCGGCCCGGCCCATGCCCGAGCCGGCGGCGGTGACGATGCCGATCTTGTTGGCCAGGCGCATGGTGTCTCCTCCTCCGCTCCTGTCATGTATGGACGGCCCCCGTTTCGCAAGGTGTGAGTAGCGACGTTTGGCGAGCAGGTAGGAGCAGTCATGTATGCGACCTGTGTGTGCGGCAGTGAGAGCCGCTGGCCAAGAAGGTATCCGTGGCCGTGATCTCCAATCATCCCGACGCCCTCGAGGGGCGATGACAGCAGGGAGTGTTCCCGGTCCGGTAGGCCTACCGATTTCGCCATCTATCGTTGCTGGCTCCTTGCGAAGGGTTGGCGCCGGCTCGTCGTCTCAGGCGGCGAGCGGAGCGCGATAGGGCTGGTTGTCCCTGAGCATGGCCCACAGGATGCGGGCGGTGCGGGCGGCCTGGGCGACGGCCAGCACCTTCTTCTTGTGCTGGCGCGCCATCAGGCGGCGCAGCCAGGGCGAGGCTTTGTCGGGCTGGCGGGCGACGTGGCGCAGCCAGGCGGTGGCGCCGAGCACGAGCAGGCGGCGCAGGGTGCGGTCGCCTTGCTTGGTGATGGCGCCGAGGCGTTGCTTGTCGCCGCTCGACTGGTCGTGCGGCGTCAGGCCGAGCCAGGCGGCGAAGTCGCGGCCGCTCTTGAACATCGCCGGATCCGGCATGGTGGCGAGCAGGGCATGGGCGGTGAGCGGGCCGACCCCGGGCGCGCTCCCCAACAGCAGCGCCCGGGCGTCGGCCCGCGCTTCAGCCACGATGCTTGCCTGCAGCTCCTCGATCGTCGTCTCGAGCTGGGCATGATGGGCCGCGAGGCTGCGCGCAGACATCAGAGCCGAGCGCGGCAGCCCTGCCGTGTCCTCGCCGATCGCCGCCAGCAGCTGATCCAGGCCGCGCTTGCCGACCGGCGCCACGATGCCGAACTCGCCCAGCAGCGCGCGCAGGGCGTTGGCCGTCTGCGTGCGCTGGCGCACCAGCAGCTCGCGGCTGCGATGCAGCGACAGCGCCGCCTGCTGCTCCACCGTCTTCAGCCGCACGAAGCGCATGTCTGGACGGCTCATCGCCTCGCAGCACGCCTCAGCGTCGCGCCCGTCGTTCTTGTTGCGCTTGACGTAGGGCTTCACGTAGGCCGGCGGCATCAGCCGAACCTCGTGGCCCAGACCCTGAAGCACCCGCCCCCAGTGGTGCGCCGAGCCGCACGCCTCCATGCCGATGGTCGCCTTCGGCAGCCCGGCGAAGAACTCCGCCATCCGCGCCCGCTTCAGGCGACGACGCAACACCACCTTGCCGCTGGCGTCGCGGCCATGCAGCTCGAAGACGTTCTTCGCGATGTCCAGTCCGATCGTGATAGCCTGTTCCATGGACGGTCCCCTTTGACTGGCTGCTTCAACGACACCAGTGTGGCACGCTCGATGCCGTTTGGGGGCCATCCACCCCATCATCCCGAGCGCAGCGAGGGATCTGGATTCCTCGCTGCGCTCGGAATGACAGTGCCGTACTAAGCCTTGTTCGGATTGATCAGGTACTTCTCACCCGTGGCGCGCTTGCTGTAGGCGACGATGTTGTCGAGCTGCAGCGCCTCGGGCAGCGACACGACCTTGGTGTAGTGGCTGGCGAAGGTCGTCTTCAGCTCCGACACCACGCGCTGGCGCAGGCGCAGCTGCTCGGGCCGGCCGATCTTCTGCAGGAATGGGGTGAGCAGCCAGCCGCCGATGCCCCAGGCGATGCCGAAATTGCGCGTCACCTCCATCGGCCCGGTATTGAGGCTGCCGTAGACATAGACCTGCTTGTGCACGTTGGAGCCGTAGCGGCTGTACTCCTTGGCCGTCTTGTTGATGGCGATCTCCATCGCCGTCAGGATCTGCCCGGCCAGCTTGCCGCCGCCGATGGCATCGAAGGCGATGGTGGCGCCGGTCTCGACCAGCGCCTGCACCAGGTCGTCCATGAAAGTCGGCGCAGTCGAATCGACGACATACCTGGCGCCGATGCCGCGCAGCAGGCTGGCCTGCTCGGCGCTGCGCACGATGTTCACCAGGCCGATGCCGTCCTTCAGGCAGATCTTGTTCAGCATCTGGCCGAGGTTCGAGGCCGCCGCCGTATGCACGAGCGCCTTGTGGTTCTCGCGCTTCATCGTCTCGGTCATGCCCAGCGCGGTGAGCGGGTTGACGAACCACGACGCGCCGTCGGCGGCGCTGGTACCCTCGGGCAGCGCCTGGCACTCGACGGCCTTGATCCTGCGGTACTGCGCGTACATCGCGCCGCCGACCATCGACACCGTCTTGCCCAAGAGCGCCTGCGCCGCTTCCGATTCGCCCGCCTTCACCACCGTGCCGGCGCCCTCGTTGCCGACCGGCATCGACTGGTCGAGCCGCGCGGCGAGGAACGGCAGCGCCGGCGCCGGGATCTGCGCCTTGACGACGATGCCCTCGCCGCTGCCCGACGCCGTGGCCTGGCTCATGTCGGCCGGGCCGATCAGCAGGCCGAGGTCCGAGGGGTTGATCGGCGTCGCCTCGACCCTGACCACGACCTGATCGGGGCCGGGCTCGGGGATGTCGACCTTGGCCAGCGAGATCTCCAGCTCGCCGCCCTTGCTGATCTTGGATCGAAGCTCCAGTGCCGTGCTCATGCGTGTCCTCCTGTGGTGGCGACACGATGCCCAGCGCGCCCGACGCGAACAAGCGTTCCGTGTTGCATCGCGGCCCGGCTATAAGCGGGGCGGTACCAGGTATGGGAGAGCGACGATGCGTGGCGTAACCATGATGCTGGCGGCGGCGCTGATCGGGACAGCGTCACTGGCGCAGGCCCAGTCGACCGTCGAGCGCGGCCGCTATCTCGTCGAGACCATCGCGGCCTGCGGCAATTGCCACACGCCCAAGGGGCCGCAGGGCGACCTGCCCAGCATGGCGCTGGCCGGCGGCTTCGTGATCGAGGAGCAGCCCTTCACGGCCATCGCCTCGAACATCACCCCCGACCCCGAGACCGGCATCGGCCGGTGGACCGACGACCAGCTGTTCCTGGCGATCCGCGAGGGCAAGCGCCCGGACGGCTCGATCATCGGACCGCCGATGCCCTTCGGCATGTATCGCGGCCTCGCCGACGCCGATGTGCGGGCGATGATCGCCTATCTGCGCACGGTGAAGCCGATCCGCAACGCGGTGGCGAAGTCGACCTACCGCATGCCCCTGCCGCCGACCTACGGCCCGCCGGTGGGCGAGGTGAAGGCGCCGCCGCGCGGCGACAGGGTCGCCTATGGCGCCTATCTCGCCGGCCCGATGGGCCACTGCACCGAGTGCCACACGCCGCCCAAGGCCGACCACTCGCCCGATTTCGCCAAGCTCGGCGCCGGTGGCCGGCCGTTCACCGGACCGTGGGGCACCTCGGTCTCCTCCAACATCACGCCGCACAGGGAGGTCGGCATCGCCGACTGGAGCGACGCGCAGATCGCGCGCGCCATCCGCACCGGCGTGTCGAAGGACGGCCGCAAGCTCTTCCCGCCGATGCCCTATTCCTACTACGCGCGAATCGGCGATGACGACATGGCGGCGCTGATCGCCTATCTGCGCTCGCTGCCGCCGTCGCGCGCCAACTAGTGGCCCCCTGTCATCCCGAGCGCAGCGAGGGATGACATCGTGCCCTCGTCCATGGATCCCTGGCGAGTCGCGACCGGCGGGCTGGCGGCGACGTTCATCGGCAACGGGCTCGGCCGCTTTGCCTACACGCCGCTGATTCCGGTGCTGATCGCCGCCGGATGGTTCGCGCCGGCCGAGGCCTCCTACCTCGCTGCCGCCAACCTCGCGGGCTACCTCGTGGGCGCGCTGATCGCCGACCGCCTGTCGCGCGCGATGACGGGCACCGATGCAATCCGTCTCGCGGCCGCCCTGACCGCGGTCAGCCTGCTGGCGTGCGGCTGGAATGTCGGCTTCGTGTGGTACGCCGGGTGGCGCTTTCTCGCCGGCGTCACCGGCGGCGTGCTGATGGTGCTGGCCGTGCCGGTCGTGCTGGCGGTGACGGCCCCTGACAGGCGTGGCCGCGCAGCCGGCGTGGTGATCACCGGCATCGGCGTCGGCATCACCGCCTCGGGTCTGATCATCCCGGCGCTCGCCGCGGCGGGACCGCGCATCGTCTGGCTGGCGCTGGCCGCCGCCGCCGCCGCGCTCACCGCCTATATCTGGTTCGCCATCCCGCGCGAGCGCGTCGGTCTCGCCGCGACGGCGGCGCCCCCGCGTCGGCTTCCGCGCGCCGTGTGGCCGCTGCTCGCGGCCTATGGCTGCGACGCGATCGGCTTCATCCCGCACACGGTGTTCTGGATCGACTTCATCGCCCGCGCGCTCGGCCACGGCCTCGAGAACGGCGGCATGCACTGGATCGTCTTCGGCGGCGGAGTGGTGATCGGCCCCTTGCTGTGCGGCCTCTTCGCCGACCGCTTCGGGCTGGGTCTCGCCTTCGTTCTGTCGATGCTGGCGAAGGCCGCCGCGGTCGGCCTGCCGCTGGTCTCGACGCACCCGGCGGCGCTGTTCGCCTCTTCGCTGATCGTCGGCATGCTGGTGTCGGGCTCGACCTCGCTGTGCTCCGCCTGGGTCGCCGAGCTCGTCGGGCTGGCCGACCACCGCCGCGTCTGGGGCTGGATGACAGGCGCCTTCGGCGTGGCGCTGGCGGGAGGCGCCTGGGCGCTGTCGCACATCTTCGCGCTCACCTCGGCCTACATGCCGCTGTTCGCCGTCGGTGCCGGCGCGCTGGTGATCGGCGTCGTCCTGGGCGGCATCGCCCTGCGTCTGCGATCCGACTCACCCTGACCACGAGACCATGGCATCCTGCGCGCCTATGGGCGTCGCGGAGGCTGTTCGTGAAGGGCGGCATGCGTGATCGAGGGATGCGCGGACCGGTCGCGGCGCTGATCGTCGCCGCGGCGCTGTCGCTCGGCGTGTCCGCTGCCCGGTCGCAGACCACGCCGACCCGCGATCCACCCAGCCGCGAGCGCACGGCGGCGCTGGTACCGCTGCTGGAGCTGCAGGACATGATCTTCGCTGCGCGCGTAGCGCGCGGCGGCATGACGGCGCCACAGGCCGATGCCGCACTGAAGGCACAGGCGACGGCCTGGCTGCGCGACGCACCCGCGGTCACCGAGGCCGATCTCGTGCGATCGCTGCGCGACGAGGCCAGGCTGCTGCTCGACCACGCTGTCCTGCGCGTTGGCGCCGCCACACGTTGGCCGGCAAACACCGACACGGCGCGGGCCAGCGAGCGGCTCGAGCAGCTGGGGCGGCACCTGCGCGACTCGCCAGCAACGCAGACGGCGCTCTACGAGATCCTCGTCGCCGCGGTGGAGGTGATCGGCTGGACCGAGGGCCGCGCCACGCTGGAGCCGACACACAATCCTTTCGCCGCCAGCTACGAGCGCGCCATGCTTGCGGCGGTCCCGTCTTCGGCGTCGGGCGTCTCGCAGCCGCCGCCGACGACCAGGCCAGCGTCACCGCCGCCAGCACTCCCGCCGGGCACCCTGAAGCTGGTGTACTTCGGTCTCTACGACGATCGCGTCGGTCCGCGCGGCATCGCGGCCAGCGGCAGGCCCGACGGCCGCTTCGTGCTGACCATCGATGTCGGCAAGCTGAGCTCTCGGGAGCTGATGCATATCGCGCTGCAGGCGATGGACGCCAGTAGCCGGCCGGTCGGGCCGATCTGGCACACCAAGGATCCGGCACAGCCATTGCTGCTGGTCGTGGCCGGCGATCAGTGGCTGAACACGCAGCACGCCGGCGGGCTGGCGACGCTCGAAGGCCCGGAGGTCGACCTGATTCTGTTCGCCGACAACGCGCCCGAACCCGCCGCGGTGAACGCCTTCATCGTCGAGGTCGGCTTCGCCGACGGCTCGATCGCGCGACAGCTCGCGAAATCGCGCTGAGGCTCCGTCGTGCCTACACCGCCTCGAGCGGCGCGTTGAGGTTGACCGCGCCGGGCACGATGATGCCGCCGCGATCGCCGATATCGACCTTCCCATACCGCTGGGCGAAGACCGGTGGCAGCGGCCGCGCACCGGGCACGGCGAGCCACAGGCGCAGCAGATGGCGACGCTTGTCCGGCTCGGGCCAGTCCTCGAAGCCGGTGCGGTCGTGCAGCAGCGTGTGGTTGTGCACGAACTGCATGTCGCCGGGCTTGAACTCCATATGCAGGTTGAGCGCCGGATCGTTGGTGAGATCGTCGAACAGGTTGAGCGCCTCGATCGTCTGCGGCGTCAGACGCGGCACGCCCTCGATGCGCTGGGCGCTGTCGATGTACTGGCGCTGGTAGATCGCGGTGAGGTGGCCGGCGTGCCAGCTGAACACCGGGATCTCGAACCACGGCTTCATGCCCGCCGGCACCTCGCCGCGCCGGTCGGTGGCGACGGGCTCGAACAGCAGCGCCAGCAGATCGGGACGGCGCTTGCGCATCTCGTTGAAGATCGTCGTCGAGCTCACCAGCGTCGACAGCCCGCCGCGCCTGGCCGTCTTCAGGCACAAGAGCGCCACCACATCGCAGGAATCGGTGTGATAGGTCTGCCGCTCGTTGGTCTGGTAGATGCGCACATTGGGATCGGCGCTGCTCAGCCCCAGGTCCTTTACGTGGCCGAGCACGTGTCCCCTGGCGTTCTGCGAGCGCGCGTTGCCGAGATGCGCGCCGATGCCGAAGTAGGCCGTCGCCGCCTCGCGCATGCTCCAATCTGCCAGCGGCAGGCCGCGCAGCAGGAAGAAGCCGCGACCCTCGAGCAAATCCTCGCGCGCCGCTCTCAGCTTCGGGCCCAGCGTCGGCAGGGGAAAGTCATGCGCGGTGATCGCCGCGATATCGGCCTCGCGCGCCACCAGCGGCCGGGTCGCGGCCACGATCTCGGCCAGATCGTCGGTCGAGAGCGGCACGATCCAGTCAGTGCGCCTGGCCATCTCGGGCCCGTACCAGGCGGCGGGACCGGTCTGCTCGGGAGGAAGATCGGCTGGGCTCATCTCACGCACTCGCAAGCGCTGACACGACGGCGTCGCCCATGCCTATGGTCGACAGGGCGGGCGCGCCCTTGGCGGCAAGATCGGCCGTCCGCGCGCCCGACGCCAGCACCTTGTCGACGGCGCGCTCAAGCCTCGCCGCGTCCTCGGCCTGGCCCAGGGTCTCGCGCAGGCACATGGCGAAGCTCAGGATCGCCGCCAGCGGATTGGCCAGCGACTTGCCGGCGATGTCGGGAGCGCTGCCGTGGATCGGTTCGTAGAGCGCGCGGCGGCGGCCATGCTGATCCTTTGCCGAGAGCGAGGCCGAGGGCAGCATGCCGAGCGAACCGGTGATCATCGCGCCGCAATCCGACAGCAGGTCGCCGAACAGGTTGTCGGTGACGATCACGTCGAACTGCCTGGGCCAGCGGATCAGCTGCATGGCGCAATTGTCGGCCAGCATGTGATGCAAGGTTACGTCGGCGAACTCCGCATCGTGCACGCGCTGCACGATGCGCCGCCACATCGCGCCCGCTTCCATCACGTTGGCCTTGTCGACGGAATGGACATGGCCCGGCTTGCCCTCGGCCTTGCGCTGGCGCGCCAGCTCGAAGGCGAAGCGCGCCACGCGCTCGACCTCCTTCGTCGTATAGACATGCGTGTTCACACCGCGCTCGCTGCCATCGGCGAGCTTTTCGACGCCGCGCGGCTCGCCGAAATAGACGCCGGCGGTGAGCTCGCGCACGAACACCAGGTCGACGCCGTCGACCACTTCGGGCTTCAGCGACGAGGCCGACAGCAGCGCCGCATTGGCCTTGATCGGTCGCAGATTGGCGAAGACATCGAGCGCCTTGCGCATGGTCAGCAGGCTGCCCTTCTTGCGCTCGGCAGCCGAGATTGTCGCCTGCTGGGCGAGCGAGCCGGTGGCGCCGAACAGCACCGCGTCGGCCGCATTGATCTCGGCCCAGGTCTCGTCCGGCATCAGGCTGCCGAACCTCTCCCACGAGGCCATGCCGAACGGCCGCTCGCGGATCTCGATCGGCGCCTGCCTCCGGTCGCGGAACCATTCGGCGACCTTGCGCACCTCGCCCATGACCTCCGGCCCGATGCCGTCGCCGGGCAGGATCAGCAGGCGGTAGGTGTTGGCGGCCGGCATGACGGAACTCCTGACGTGAAGGCGGCGGAGGATCGGCCGGTGGCCGGCCTCGCGTCAACCCGCGGTCTGGCCGGGCACGTATACGTACTCAAGTTTCAGCCCGTCGGGATCGGCGAAGAACACCGCATAGTAGCCTTGGCCGTACTGCGGATAGTCGGCGGGCGCGTCGAGGATGCGCGCACCGATGCGTCGCAGCTCGGCATGGAGACGGTCGACATCGTCGCGACTCCCGGCCGCCCAGGCGACGTGGTGCAGGCCGGGCGTGTAGCGGTCATGCGTGACGTCGCGTCGCGCCGGCTTGATGCCGATGCCGCAGAACAGGCCTGGTACTTCGCGATCCCAGTCGAAGCCGTCGGCCTGCTCGCGCGTGCGGCGATAGCCCATGAAGCCCAGCACCGCGTCGTAGAACGGTGCCGAGACCGCGAGGTCGCGAACCGTGAGGTCGAGGTGATGCATCAGACCGCGCATGGCGCCTCCACCACCCAGAGATCGCGGATCTGGCCCGGTCGGCGCTCGAGACCGGCGCGCCGGACGGTCATGCCCATGGCGCGCGCCACCGCCTGCGAGCGCAAATTGTCGGGACGGATCAGCGCGCCGATGCGCGGCAAGCCTGCGCTGGCGAAACCCCAGTCGAGCGCCGCGCGCGCCGCCTCGCGAGCATAGCCCTTGCCCTGCGTGTCAGGATGCATGGTCCAGATCGTGTCGGTGATCGACAGGCTCTCCATCCAGCGCAGGCCGCAATGACCGACCAGCCGGCCGCTGGCGCGCTCGATCACCGCCCATGGCGCGTAGCCATGGGCCTCCCAGCGCCGGTCGTACTCGGCGATCTGCGCGCGCTGCTGCGCGACCGGGTCCCCGGTCGGCGCCGGCATCAGCCAGGCATCCACGTCAGGATGATAGCGGACCCCGGCATAGGCCTCGGCATCGGCCATGGTGAACGGCCGAAGATGCAGTCGCGCCGTGACGACGGTGGGACGCATGCTTCAGACCTGGTTGGCGCGCGGGTCGGCATTGCCCAGGATGTCGAACCCCTTGCCGGCATTGATGTCCTGCTGCTGGGTCCGGATCAGATTGCCCTGGTCGACGGTCGCGCCTTCTGACTTCGCCTCGCGCTGCATGGCGAAGCGACGGGTGAGAAAGTCGACTGTGACGCTGTCGCTCTTGAACACGCCGCCCAGGATGGTCTGGTAGCGTTCGTCCGTCAGCACGCTGGCGGCCCCGTAGCCGTGCACGAAGCAGACCGCGCGGCTGCCAGGTGCTGCCAGGACAGGCGCCATCAGCCCGGCACCACCGAGCGGCGCGATGCGTCGCATCAACGTCATGTGTTCCTCCTGGAGCGCCAGGTGGCGGCGTCGATATCGTAGCGCACGACATCGAGGCCCTTGTAGTGGCCATCGGGGCCGCGATTCATGCCCAGCCGCTTCATCAGTCCCCAGGAGCGCACATTGGTCTCCCGCGTGATCGCCAGGATCGACTTCAGCCCGACGACGTCGAAGCCGAAATCCAGCGACGCCGTGGCCGCCTCGCGCGCATATCCGACGCCGTGCAGGTCGGGGTGGAAGGCGTAGAGCACCTCGGTGCCGTCGAACTCGGGCAGGAAGCGCAGGCCGACATGTCCGACGAGCCGGCCCTCGCACGACGCGTCGTTGCCGAGCGCCAGGCGTTCGAATGCCCCCCAAGGCGCGTAGCCGCGTCCGCTCCAGTCGGCGGCAAAGGCGGCGATCGTGGCCAGTGCGCGCTCGCCCGGCTCGCCTTGCGATACCGGCAGCCACTGCGTGACGGCGGGATGAAACCGCATCGCCATATAGGCTTCGGCGTCGGCAGGCACGAGGGGACGCAGGATCAGGCGCGAGGTGACGACGGTGCTCATGCCGACACTCTAGCCGACAGGCGAACTGCCAGCCTCGACTCGCGCCAAACGCCTGTCCATGATCCGGTAAACGACCGTTCACCCGAGGAGCGCGCCATGGACTTCGACATACCCGCCGAGATCGCCGCGTATCTGCGCGAGCTCGACGCCTTCATCGAGCGCGAGATCCGGCCGCTGGAGCAGCAGGACGACAATATCCGCTTCTTCGACCATCGTCGCGAGCACGCGCGCACCGACTGGGACAATGACGGCCAGCCGCGCCGCGAATGGGAAGCCCTGCTGATGGAGATGCGCCGGCGCGCCGACAAGGCGGGCCATCTGCGCTTCGCCCTGCCCAGGGCGCTGGGCGGCAAGGACGGCTCCAACCTCGCCATGGCGATCATCCGCGAGCATCTCGCGCACAAGGGGCTGGGCCTGCACAACGACCTGCAGAACGAGAGCTCGATCGTCGGCAATTTCCCGGTGGCCCTGCTGCTGCACCATTTCGGTACGGCGGAGCAGAAGGAGCAGTTCATCGAGCCGATGTTCGCCGGCCAGAAGCGCGTCGCTTTCGGCCTGACGGAACCCGGACACGGCTCCGACGCCACCTTCATGGAGACCACCGCGGTCAAGCAGGGCGGCGACTGGGTGATCAACGGCATGAAGCGGTTCAACACCGGCATGCACACCGCGACGCACGACCTGGTCTTCGCGCGCACGTCGGGCAAGGCGGGCGACGCGCGCGGCATCTCCTGCTTCCTGGTGCCGGTGAGCACGCCGGGCTTCAAGGTCGAGTACATGTGGTGGACCTTCAACATGCCGAGCGATCACGCCGAGGTGTCGCTGAGCGACGTCAAGGTGCCGGCCTCGACCATGCTGGGCGCCGAGGGCCACGGCCTCGACGTGGCGCAGACCTTCGTGCACGAGAACCGCATCCGCCAGGCCGCCTCGTCGCTGGGCGCGGCGCAGTACTGCATCGACATGAGCGTGGCATACGCCAACCAGCGTGTCGTCTTCGGCAAGAAGCTCTCGAGCAACCAGGCGATCCAGTTCCCGCTCGCCGAGCTGCACACCGAGGCCGAGATGGTGCGCGGGCTGGTGCGCAAGACCGCCTGGTATCTCGACCGCGAGCACCACATGGATGTCAGCCCCTGGGTGGCGATGGCCAATTATCGCGGCAACCGCCTGTGCTGCGACGCCGCCGACCGCGCCATGCAGGTGCATGGCGGCGTCGGCTATTCCCGACATTTCCCATTCGAGCACATCTACCGCCACCACCGGCGCTACCGCATCACCGAGGGCTCGGAGGAGATCCAGATCCGCCGCATCGCCGGCTCGATGTTCGGTTACTGGGGTACCCAGAGGAAGCCCAAGGCGGCGGAATAGCTCCCTCTCCCCGCCTGCGGGGAGAGGGAGGGATGACGACGGCGTCTACGCGTCGTATAGGTCCGCCGCTCAGGCGGAAGGACCATTCATGGCGTACTGGTGGCTGAACCAGAACGAGGACGAGATCGATTTCTGGGACGAGGAGCTGATCGTCGTGCCCCGGCGCGACAAGCTCGGCAAGACCGCGCCCGGCTTCATGACCGCGGCCGCGATGAAGCCCGGCGATCTCGGCTTCGCCTTCGTCGGCGGCGATCTCGAGGCGGTGTTCGCGGTGGTCGGCCCCGGCGAGGAGGAGGTCGTCGAGCTCGGCAGCGACCATCAGCGCCGTCCCGCCCGCATCGTGCCCGGCCGGTTCTTCGACCTGCCGACGCCGCTCGCCTTCGAATCGCTCAGCACCCTGCTGCGTGGCGCCCTTCCGATCGTCGAGTCGCCGCTGCAGCCGGGCAACGAGCGCGCCGAGACGCGGGTCTTCCCGATCGGCGAGGGTGTGGCGCAGCGCCTGATCCACGCCATGCTGGCGGGCGATCCGGTCGCCGGCGGCGCGGTCGGCGAGGCCATGGCCACGGCGCTGGGCGCCGGCGAGCGCGACGACGAGGCGGTCGAGGCGCTGGTCGCCGCGCGGCTCGGTGCCGGCAAGTTCGGCGAGGAGGTCAGGGCGCTGTGGCGCGACACCTGCGCCGCGACCGGCACCACCAATCCCGGCCTGGTGATCGTCGCGCCGATCAAGCCCTGGGTGCTGGCGAGCGACGAGGAGCGGCTCGATCCGCAAAATGGCCTGCTGCTGACGCCGACCTGGCACGTCGCCTTCAGCCACGGCCTGATCGCCTTCGAGGATGACGGCATGGTGATGCTGGCCCGCCATCTCGACGCCGAGGACGCGCGCCGGGCCGGAATCGATCCCGAGTTCCGCCTCGCCATCAAGGGCGAGCGGCAGGCCGCCTATCTCGCCGCCCACCGCGCGGCACTGTTCGACGGATGAGCCGAGACCGGATCCAGCCGCCCTATCGCATCGAGGGCGACGCGGCGCTGATCGAGCTCAGCCTCGACAGCGTGGCGCAGCTCTTCAACTCGCTCGACCCGGCGCCCTTCCTCGCCAGGGACCTCGATCGCGACGCCGAGGAGTGGATCGTCGGCGCGCTGACCGAGCTGCCGGAGGACCGCAGGCCACGCCTCGTGATCCATCTGCCCGCTGCGGAGGCCGAGTCGAAGCAGGCGCGCAGCCTGACCGACGCGATCCACAATTATTTCGCCTATCGCGCCAGCGTGGCCGCCCGCGATCTTCGGGTGGAGTTCGAGCGCGGCCGCGTCAGCCTGACGATCGGGCTGGCCTTCCTCGCCGCCTGCACCGGCCTGCGCGAGCTGCTGTCGATCGTGCTGCCCGACAATGTCTTCCAGCGCGGCCTCAACGAAGGCCTGCTGATCGTCGGCTGGGTGGCGATGTGGCGGCCGCTGGAGATCTATCTCTACGACTGGTGGCCGCATCGCCGGCGCCGGCGCCTGTTCGAGCGCCTGGCGCGCATCGACATCGAGGTGCGCACGGCGTGATCGGACCGCCGCTCAACGCGCGCCGATCGTCGCCGCCAGATGCGCGCGCAGATCCTCGACGGCGCGCGACAGCGCCGCCGGGTTGCCGCCGAAGCTGGCGCCGCGCGTCATGCAGTCGCGCAGGTATGGACCGATGCGCTCGGGCGGCACCAGCGCGCCATCGTCCCAGCGACGGCCCTGCACCGGCTCCAGCTCGATATCCATGCGGCAGTCGCGCGCCGTCTGGACGTTGTCCATGCGCCGCACCGCCGAGGGCGAGTCGAAGCCGTGCGCGGCGCCGGGGTAGACGATCGAGCGGATCGGCGCACCTTTGCCGCGGAACCACTCGATGTAGCGTTCGCACTGCGTCGCCGGCGTGTAGTCGTCGGCGCCACCCATCAGCACCAGCATCGGCGCGCGCGTGATCTCACGCGCGATGTAGGGCAGCGCGCAGGATGGGTAGAGCGGCACGTGGGTGGCGAAACGCAGGTCGCCCGCGACGGCGCGACGGAACGGCTCGAGCGCGGTGTAGAGCGAGACCTGCCCGCCCTTGGAGAAGCCCATGATGCCGATGCGCCCGGCATCGATGCGGGGATGCGTCGCGAGCAGCTTCAGCGCGTTGAAGGCGTCGGCGACCATGGCCACGGTCGAGACCCGGCTCTGGTCCTCGGCGGTCGAGCCCACGCCGCGCGGCCGGAACGAATCGGTGACGAAGGCGGCGACGCCCATGTCGGTCAGGCGTTTCGCCCAGGCATGCTCGCGGCCAGCGGAGACGCCGCCGCTGCCATGCACCACGACCATCGCCGGCACCCGCGCCGTGCCCGGCGGCAGGCTGAGCGTGCCCACGATCTCGGCGCCCGGCGCGCTGGCCGTCATCAGTGCCGTTGGCCCGGTTGGCGAGGACGAGGCGAAGCGGATCTCGCCGCTGCGGCCATCGCGCAGATCGGCCACGGGCTGGGCCTGGGCCTGGGCCTGCGCGGCGAACAGCAGCCCGAGCATCGCCACAGCTGCCCTGAACATCTCACCCTCCCCGATTCACGATCGTACCGTACCGCATGCCGGATCGGGCCGAGCGGGCCGTCGTGTTACGGCGTGTCACGGCGACAGATGTCGCGCGCGGCATCACTGAGACGTCAGCCGGTCGATCGCGCTCGCAAGCGCGTCGACATCGCGCGCCTCGGCGTCGGGCATCTCCGTCCAGTCGCGCACCTCGACGTCGCGCCAGCGGCCAACGCGCAGCCAGATCGTCGCCATGCCCAGACGGCGCGCCGGCGCGACATCCAGGTCGACCCGGTCGCCGACCATCAGGCATTCCGCAGGTCGCGCACCGCAAGCCTCGGCCGCCGCGAGCAAGAGCCGTGGATCGGGCTTGGCGGTGCCGAGCGCGGTGGCGCTGACGGCGGCGTCGAACAGCGCACCGTAGCCCAGCCCGTCGATCCGGCCGCCGAGATCGCGCGGCGCGTCGTCGAACGCGACCAGGCCGATGCCGCCGGCGCGCAGGCTTGCGATCAGCTCGATCATGCCCTCGCGCGCCACGCCCCTGCTATCGGCGCCGCGCGCCTGGGCGAAGCGGGTCCAGACGGTGTGCGCCAGCGCCGGCGACCGGCCGGACAAATGCCAGATCACGCCGCGCCAGAAATCGGGCGCGCGCGAGGCCAGCGTCTCGCTTTCGGCGGCGAGATAGTCGGCGGGCTGGATGTGGACCGTCTCGCGGCGGAACAGATCGACGATCAGCGCGTCGGCGCGGTCATCGAGCCCGGCGGTGTCCTCGAGCGGGCCGCCGACATCGAACAGAATGGCGCGGATCACCACTCGAAGCGGGTGCCGTCGAAGTTGATGAAGCCGCCGGTGTCGGCGGGCTTCAGCGCCTCGATCACCTTGGTCATGCCGGCGATGCTGAGCGGTGGCGTGACCGGCGCCTGGGCGCCGCCCATGTCGGTCGACACCCAGCCGGGATGCAGCACGACGCAGGTCAGCCCGCGCGGCCGGGTATCGGCGGCCAGGCTCCTCCACGCCATGTTCAGCGCCGCCTTGCTGGCGCGATAGGCATAGCGGCCGCCCTCGCGGTTCAGCCCGATGCTGCCCAGCCGGCTGGAGATCGCCACCATCGCCTTGCGCTGCGAGGCGGCGACGTGATCGACGAAGGCCTCGGCCAGCTTCAGCGGCGCCAGCGCATTGACGCGGAAGGTCTCGAGCCAGACATCGGGGTCGACCTTGCCGAACTCGGTCGCCTCGCGCCCGGCGATGCCGGCGTTGGCCAGCAGCACGTCGATCGCCTCGCCCTTCAGCGTGGCAGCCAGCCTCGCTGTGGCGGCGAAATCGGTGACGTCGAGCGCGTGGCGTCGCACATCGCCCTTCACCGCCTTCAGCGGGGCGGCGTCGGCGTCGCGCGCGCAGGCATGCACGCGCCAGCCGGCGGCGGCATAGTGCCTGACGAACTCGATACCCAGGCCGCGACCGGCACCGGTGAGCAGAATGGTGGGCATGGAACCTCGCTTTACCGGCCGGCCCTGGCCTTGATCGCCTTCTCGCGATTGCTCAACGCATCGCGATGGCTGGGATTGATGCGCAGGGCGGCGTCGAAATCCTGCACCGCGCGGTCGTACTGGCGCATCTCGAAGTAGGTCGCGCCGCGCCCGTTGAAGGCGTTGGCGTATTGCGGGTTGAGCCGCAGCGCCTCGTTGTAGTCGGCGAGCGCGCGCTGGTGATCGCCCTTGCCGGCCCATGAATTGCCGCGATTGTTGTAGATGATCGCGGTGTTGGGCGAGAGCCGCATGGCGAGGTTGAAATCGGCGAGCGCCAGATCCCACTGCTTGCGGTCGTTGTAGATGTTGCCGCGGCCGTTGATCGAGCTGACGCTGTCGGGCTTCAGCTTGATCGCCTGGTTGTAGTCGGCCATCGCCTTGTCGTTGTCGCCCCTGCGTCGCCAGGCCAGCCCGCGATTGCCGTAGGCGATGCCGAGTTTGTTCGTGGTTTCGCGGCCGGCCTGGATGATCGCGGTGCAGCTGCCGATCTGCAGGTCGGTGTCGAGCTGGTTGCCGCGGTTGACGCAGCGCTCCCACTCCGGGCTCATCTCCTGCGCGCCCGACGCGATTGGCGCCACCAGGATCGCGGCCAACGCGACGGCGATGACGCGGTGCTTCATGCGTGGTGTCCCCCGAGATCCTTGGCGACAGCCAAGAACCTCGCGGCAGCGCGGTCAAACGAAAAAGCGGCGGCTACTCGGCCGCCTTGGCCACCGGCGCCGGCGGGAAGACCGCCCCGGCCTGGACCAGCGCGTCGATGTCGCCCTGGGCGTAGCCGAAATCGCGCAGGATCTCGGCGCAGTTCTCGCTGACATGCGGCGCGTAGTTCAGGCGCGGGTCGGTGTCGCGCGCCGGCGGCAGGCCGGGGATCTGGGCGAAGGGTAGGCGCCTGGTGCCGGGCTGCTCGACCCAGTCGACGGCGCCCACCGCCTTGACGTGCGGATGCTCGAGATAGTCGGCGTAGTTGTTGACCCGCTCGCAGAACACCTCCTGCGCCTGCAGGAGCTCGATCCACTCATCGGTCTTCTTCGCCGGCATCGCCTCGTTGAGCGCCTTCATGATCTTGGCCGTGCCGCGGATGCGATCCTCGTGCGTCTGCAGGGTGGGATCGTCGGCGATGTCCTGGCGGCCGACCAGCTCGAAGAGCTTGCGGAAATGGTGCGGCCGCATGGCGCTCAGCACGATATGGCCGTCGGCGGTCTTGAAGGTCCCGGCCGGCATGTAGAGCGGCGGCGGCGTGCCGTTGCTCCACACGTACTCCATCAGCTTGGCGCCCTGCCAGGCGGCCGCCGCCTGCATCAGCGACAGGTCGAGATGGCTGCCCTCGCTGAAGCGCAGCTGGCGCATCAGCGCGGCGCTCAACGCATTGAAGACGTACAGACCGGTCGTCACGTCGACCGCGATCATGCCCTGGCGATGCGGCCAGCCCTCGGCGGTGCGGTTCATCACCATCATGCCGCTGAAGGCCTGGATCAGCCCATCGACCGTGGGCCGCTTGTTGTTCGGGCCGGTCTGGCCGAAGCCCGAGACCGAGGTGTAGATCACGTTGGGATTGATCGCCTTGACGTCGTCGTAGCCCAGACCCAGCCGCTTCACCACGCCGGGGCGGAAGCTTTCGATGACGATGTTGGCCTTGGCGGCGATCTTCTTCACCACCTCCAGCCCCCTGGGCGATTTCAGGTCGATGGCGATCGAGCGCTTGCCGCGGTTGAAGGCGATCGAGTGGGCGCAGTGGTCGCCCTGGATCTCGCCCAGCCCGCGGCCCCAATCGCCCTCCGGCGGCTCGATCTTGACCACGTCGGCGCCGTGCTGGGCCAGCAGCATGGTGCTGTGCGGGCCGGCGACGCCCTGCGTCAGGTCGAGCACCAGAATGCCCTCGAAGGCCTTGCGCTGGCTGGTCATATCCGTCCCGTCATCCAAGCGTTTCCCTGAAACGAAATTCTGTCATCGGGCGGTGTGAGGCAAGGGATTCCCGGCCATGGCCAGGGCATGGCGGACATGCGGCCGGTCTTTGCACATTGCCGCCACGGGGCCACCACGATCGGGCGGCACGATGCTGATGTCGGGCATCGGAGGCAGCCAATGAAGGGGTTCCTGCTGACAGTGACGCAGATCGCCGGCGGCGCCTTCGTGCTGGCCGGCGTCGTCGCCTTCGTCAACATGGCGACCGGCTGGCGGCTGGGAATCAAGGGCGCGGCGATCCCCGCCGACCCGGTGTTCGGCCTCTTCATGGTCGCGCTGGGCGGCCTCGTGCTGGGCCTGCTGTGGTTCTTCGCCACGCGCCACAAGCCGGCGACCGGCGCCGACGCCTGACGTTGCGCACGAGACAGAAGAGCGGCCGCCGCGACATCCCGGCGTGACATGACCCTGGCAGGATGCGGCCATCGACGAAGCAGTCGGTCCGCTGCTGTCCCACGTCCGGGGAGGTTCCGATGTCCCGCACCGCCATGCTCGCCGCCCTGATCGCGACCACGTTTCTCGCCACCATCGGCCCGGCGACGGCCTACGTCAGTGTGAACGGCGGCGGTGAAAACGGCATCCGCTACAACGGCGTCAAGTACAATGGCATCAAGTACAATGGCACCACCACGAGCGGCGTGACGCTGCTGGCCATCGAGATTCCGGCCGACCAGGAGTAGCGCGCGCTCAGCGCATCGCCGTCACCCGCAGGCTGGTGGCCGGACCGAACGCCGCCACCAGGCGCAGCAGGTCGCCACGGCCGATCGCGACGCAGCCCTCGGTCGGGCCGTAGTCCGCTCGCGCCACGTGCAGGAAGACCGCGCTGCCGACGCCGGGCACGACCGGGCCGTCATTGTAGCCGAGCTCGACCACCAGGTCGTACAGCGCGTCCTCGCGCCACAGCCGCTCGTGCCGCGCCGGGTGCGGCAGGCTCACCGGTCGGTTGTACTGCGGCGAGTCGGGATCGTCGCACCAGCCGTCCTCGCGCTGGATGGGACGGACCGGCAGGGCGTCGGTTGGCGGCGCGTCGAGCCGGTCGGCGCGATACCACAGGCGGCGCAGCGGAAAGACGCCGAGCGGCGTGGCGCCGTCGCCCTCGCGCTTGTCGGCGCGCACGCCGCCGCGGCCGAGCGCGCAGGGCACCAGCAGCGAGCCATGACGCAGCACGCCGCGCGTCGGGCGCCGCGGCTCGGCGATTACCTCGATCAGGTCATCCATGGCGTGTTAAGGCTTGATGGCAGGTTGCTTGACGAGGATCGCATGGCTTTCGTATTTCCGCCGCCGCCGAGCGTCGGCGTTCCGGTGCACGGCACGTCCGACCTCTTCGCAGTACGGCGCATCTACTGTGTCGGACGCAACTACGCGGCACATGCCCGCGAGATGGGCGGCGACCCGGACCGCGAGCCGCCGTTCTTCTTCGCCAAGCCGACCGACGCCATCATCGTCGCCCCTGATGTGAACAGCCCGGTGCGCATCCCCTTCCCGCCGGCGACCAGGAATCTTCACCACGAGATGGAATTGGTGGTCGCCATCGGCAAGGCCGGCGCCGACGTGCCGGTGGACAAGGCGCTGGACCACGCCTGGGGCTATGCCGCCGGCCTCGACATGACCCGCCGCGACATCCAGAACGCCGCCCGCGACAAGGGCCGGCCCTGGGACATGGGCAAGGGCTTCGACAATTCCGCTCCGATCGGCGTGCTCTACCGCGCCGCGGAAATCGGCCATCCCGACAAGGGCGAGATCAGGCTCGACGTGTCGGGCAAGACCAGGCAGCACGCCAATCTCGACGCACTGATCTGGAACGTCGCCGAGACCATCTCCTACCTGTCCGGCCTGGTCACCCTGGGCATCGGCGACCTGATCTATACCGGCACGCCCGAGGGCGTCGGCGCGGTGGTCAAGGGCGACACCCTGATCGGCCATGTCGAGCGCTGCGGTTCGGTGGCGATCACCTACGTCTGAGCCCCGAGGCCGCCGGGCCCCGGCGGCGCGCGATCTCGCGGTACAGCGCCTCGGCGCTGGTGCCGATCTCGCCGGCCACGGCCTTCCACTCGCCGCGCGCCGGCGGGCGGCCGTCGTGCGCGGCGATCCAGGCATCGAGCCGGGCGGCGACGGTGCGTAGCGACAGGATCTCGGCGCGCAGGCGGCTCGCCTGAACCTCGCGGGCGAGATGGGCGACAAAGGCCATCGCGAAGTCCGGCTCCGAGGCGATGCGCGCGCGGATCGACGATTTGCGCACCGCCAGGCTTCGAACCGGCGTCGCGGCCAGGGCATCGCAGTGGTAGCGGTCGGAGAAGATCGATGCCTCGGCGAGGATCGTGCCCGGCCCGGCCCGCTGCAGGACCAGCGTCGCGCCGTCGAGCTGGTGGCGCACGAGCCGTGCGCTGCCCGCGACGAGGAGATGCAGGACGGCAACCCGATCGCCCTGGTGGAACAGGTGCTCGCCAGCGCCAAAGCGTCGCTCGGCCGGCTCCAGGCGCGTCAGGGCCTCGATCAACGACATGACAGATATCATGTTTCTGCCGGAGCAGGTCTGGCAAGGTCCGGCTCCCTCGATCGCGCCCGGAGCCTGCCCGTGAAACTGCCGCTGTTCGCCTCGATCCTGCTGTGCGTCGCCACCGCGGCGCAGGCCCAGCACGGCCATGTCGCGCCCTCGCCCTATGCCGGCCAGGAGAGCCGGGCCATCAAGGGGCTGTCGCCGGACGACGTCGCCGAGCTGCGGCGCGGCGGCGGCTGGGGCCTTGCCAAGGCGGCCGAGCTCAACGGCATGCCGGGGCCGGTCCATCTGCTGGAGCTGAAGCGCGAGATCGCCCTGTCCGCCGCGCAGGTCTCGGCGATCGAGGCGATCGTCGAGCGCATGCGCGCCGACGCGATCGCCGAAGGCGAGCGCCTGATCGCGCGCGAACGGGCCCTGGAGGAAGCGTTCCAGGCCCGCGCGATCAGCGAGCAGAGCCTGCGCCGCATGCTCGACGACATCGGCGCCAGCCGCTCGGCGCTGCGCTTCATCCACCTGGCGGCGCATCTGAAGGTCTCGGCGCTGCTCAGCAGCGAGCAGGTGGCGCGCTACAACGCCTTGCGCGGCTATGGCGCCGGGCCCTGCGCGGCGGTGCCGCCCGGCCACGATCCCGCCCTGTGGCGAAAGCACAACGGCTGCGGCTGAGCGCCAGGCGCCGCCGCATCCGGCATCTGCGATTCCGGGTGCCGGATGTTGACGGTGGTGCCTGTGGTGCCTGTACGTCGCCCTCTTTTGCTTTAGAGAGAGGGAGAGGTCCGGCCGCGCCATGCAGGCGCAGCGGGTTACCGGCGGTCGGGGCCTGGTGCCGTTTCAACCAGTAAATCGCCCGGCAGCACCGTCCCTATCGGCACCATCGTCACCCATCGTCACTCATGCGCGCTCCTTTCGGTTTGCGCCCAGCAAGTCACGAAAATCGCGCGCGGTCGATCTCTACCCCTACGGTTGTCGAAAACTGCGGTTCGATGCCGATGGCACGAGGCTTTTTGCCATCCTTAAGGATGTCGGGCCGAGCCTGGAGCGAGGTCGTCGCACGCGGCTCCACTGCCATTCCGAGCGCAGCGAGGAATCCAGCGGCGATGCCTGGATCCCTCGCTGCGCTCGGGACGACAGAGTGGTCGCTTCTCGCGGAATGCGCTTAGTACAGGACCTTGTCCGGCTTGGCCTGCCAGGCCGCGAACACCGCCCGGCCTTCCTCGGACGGCAGGTGGGTGAAGGGGATCACGCGCGCGGCGATCGGCTTGTCGAACTCGCGGTAGATGTGGTCGTCGTCGAAGCCGATGGCGGCGGCATCGGCGCGCGTGTTGGCGTAGACCACGCGGTCCAGGCGCGCCCAGTAGATCGCGCCCAGGCACATCGGGCAGGGCTCGCAGCTGGTGTAGAGCGTGCAGCCGGCGAGGCTGAAATTCTTCAGCGCCGCGCAGGCGGCGCGGATGGCGCTGATCTCGGCGTGGCCGGTCGGATCGTTGGCCGAGGTCACTTGGTTGAAGCCCTCGGCGATCACCTTGCCGTCGCGCACGACGATGGCGCCGAACGGGCCGCCGAAGCCGGCCTCCATGCGTCGCCGCGACAGCCCGATCGCGGCGCGCAGGAATGTCTGGTCGTCGTTCACAATTCGCGCGCGGTGAAGGTGTCGCAGTCGCGCAGCGAGCCACTCTGCAGGCCGCGCTTGAACCAGCGCTGGCGCTGCGCGGCGCTGCCATGGGTGAAGGTCTCGGGCCGGATGGTGCCGCGCCCGCCCTGGCCCTGCAGGGTGTCGTCGCCGATCGCCGCGGCGGCACGCAGCGCCTCGTCGACGTCGCCCGGCTCGAGGATGGCGCGCTTGCGGTTGGCATGGAACGCCCAGGCGCCGGCGAAGCAATCGGCCTGCAGCTCGACGCGCACCTGCAGCGCGTTGGCCTCGGTCTGGCCGACCACGCGCTTGCGCTCCTGCACCTTGGCGAGGATGCCGAGCAGGCGCTGGATGTGATGGCCGACCTCGTGGCCGATGACATAGGCCTGCGCGAAATCACCCGGCGCGCGGAAGCGCGTGCGCAGCAGGTCGTAGAAGCTGAGGTCGATGTACACCTTCATGTCGCCGGGGCAGTAGAACGGGCCAGACGCCGCCGTCGCCGAGCCGCAGGCGGAGTTCACCCGGCCGGTAAAGAGCACCAGGGTGGGCTCACGGTAGGGCTGATTGAGCTGCGCGGGCAGCTGCTCGCGCCAGACCTCCTCGGTGCTGCCCAGCACGCGGCCGACGAAACGGCGCATCTCGTCGTCGCGCCCGATCGGCCGGGCCGTCTGGCTCGGCTGCGCCTGGCGCGGCTGCTGGTACTCGCGCGGCGGCGGCGATTGCACGCCGCTCAGCAGCGCCAGGGGATCGATGCCGAGGAACAGGGCGGCGCCGATCACCACGATCACGCCGATGCCGCTCATGCCGCCGCCGCCGATCGGCAGGCCGAAGCCGCCACCGCCACCTCCGAAACCGCCGCCGCCAAAGCCGCCCGGGCTGGCCGGGCCGTCGTCGCGGCGATCCTCAATGTTGTCGCTTTCCGGGGTGTCGTCGAGGCGCATGGCATGCTCCGGCGGCGGTGAAACGCCACTATATAGGAAGGCACAACGCGCCGCGCTAATCTCGGGATCCCATGCCGCTTTCCATCGCCACCTGGAACATCAACTCCGTCCGCCTGCGCATCGGCAACATCGAGCGCTTCCTGCGCGCGGAGAAGCCCGACGTGCTGTGCCTGCAGGAGACCAAGTGCCCGGACGAGCTGTTCCCGCACGCCCCGTTCGAGGCGCTGGGCTACACGCACCGGCTGATCCACGGCATGAAGGGCTACAACGGCGTCGCCATCGTGAGCCGCCTGCCCTTCAGCAAGGTCGAGATCCACCACCGCGTCATGCGCGAGGATTGCCGGCACGTGCGCGCCTGGCTGGATGTCGGCGGCGATCCGATCGTGCTGGACAACCTCTACATCCCCGCCGGCGGCGACGTGCCCGACCCGGCAGCCAACCTGAAGTTCGCGCACAAGCTCGACTTCTATCGCGAGATCTCGACCTGGTTCGCCGACGGCGCGCCGAGGAAGGCCGCGCGCAAGGGCAAGCGCGCGATCACGGTCGGCGACCTCAACGTGGCGCCGCTGGAGCACGACGTATGGAGCCACAAGCAGCTGCTCGACGTCGTCTCGCACACACCGGTCGAGGTCGAGCTGTTCGGCCACATGCTGAAGTCGCGCGAATGGATCGACGTGCCGCGCCTCTTCACGCCGGCGCACGAGAAGCTCTATTCGTGGTGGAGCTACCGCAACCAGGACTGGCGCAAATCCGACCGCGGCCGGCGGCTCGACCACATCCTCGCCACGCCGGCGCTGCGCGGCGCGATCGGCGGCTTTCGCATCCTCAAGGACACGCGCGACTGGGAGAAGGCCTCCGACCACGTGCCCGTGATCGGCACGTTCAATCTTTGAAGGAGAATCTGTCATCCCGAGCGCAGCGAGGGATCCAGGCTGCTTCCCTGGATTCCTTGCGCTCGGGATGACAGCTCGATCTTCAGGCCAATCTCGCCCTCGCCCGCCGGCCGATCAGCAGGATCATCGGCACCGCGAGTGCCGAGCACAGGGTGAACAGGCCGAAGGCGTTGATGTAGCCGATCATCGCCGCCTGGCGGTTGATCTCCCGGGACAGCCGCGCCAGGCCCTGCACCGTCGTGACGTCCCAGCCGCCGGTGACCCAGGGCAGCGCCAGCGCCTTGTTGTAGGGGTTCACCAGCTCGACCAGGCGACCGTAGTTCACGCCGGTCGAGCGCACGATCTCGGCGACGCAGATCGAGATGAAGAAGCTCGAGCCGATATTGCGCAGCAGGTGGTAGACCGCCGTGCCCTCGGCGAGATTGGCCGGGCTGGTGGTCGAGAAGGTCACCAGGGTGAGCGGCACCCAGATCACGCCGATGGCGACGCCCTGCACCAGGCTGTTGGCCAGCAGGGTGCCCATGTCGACGTTGAGGTCGATGTGCATCAGCCAGAAGCCGGAGATCGCCAGCAGCCCGAAGCCGCCGATCAGGCCGATGCGCGGGTCCATGCGGCCGACGAAGATCGCCAGGAAGAAGCCGATGGTGGCGCCGACGCCGCGCGCGGCGATCACCTCGCCGATCAGCTGGTCGGGGAAGCCGGCATGCTGCTGCAGCAGCGGCGGCAGCAGCACCATCGGCGTGAAGTTCAGCATGCCGTAGATCAGCACCAGTACCAGGCCGATGGCGTAGTTGCGGTCGAGCAGCAGGCGCAGGTTGAGGAACGGTTTGGACGCGGTGAGGCTGTGCGCCAGGAAGATCCAGAAGGCGAGGACGGCGATGAAGGTCTCGACGACGATCTCGCCGGACTCGAACCAGTCCAGGCGCTGGCCGCGCGCCAGCACCAGCTGCACGCAGGCGATGGTGACGGAGAGCGACAGGAAGCCGGTCCAGTCGAGCGCGATGCGTCCGGTCGGCCGGTCGTAGGGCAGGGTGAAGCGCAGGCCGACGAACGACAGCACGCCCACCGGCACGATCATGTAGAAGGCCCAGCGCCAGCTGTAGAGCTCCGACAGCATGCCGCCGACCGTCGGGCCGATCACCGGCCCGATCACCACGGCCATGCCAAAGATCGAGGTCACCAGCCCCTGCTGCCTCTTGGGGAAGGCATCGAGCAGGATGGTCTGCGACAGCGGGATCACCGGCGCGCCCAGCGCACCCTGCAGCACGCGGTAGAGGATCAGCGTCTCCAGCGATTCGGCCATGCCGCACAGCAGGGTGGTGACGGTGAAGCACAGGACCGCCCAGGTCATGGTCTCGCGCCTGCCGAAACGCGCCACCAGCCAGCCGGTCATCGGCGTCGCCACCGCCGTGGCCAGGATGTTGAAGGTCATCGCCCAGGCGATCTCGTCCTGGGTCGCCGACATCGCGCCCTGCATCTGCGGCAGCAAGGTCGAGGCGATCAGCAGGGTGGTGGCGTAGAGCGTCGAGCCCAGCACCACCATGACCAGGATCAGCACCCGCCGGCCGACCGAGAAGGATTCGGCGGGGCTGGCCTGCTCCAGGGGCGTGGCGGCGGCACTTGATGTCATGGTCATGGCTAATGTAGCCTAGACAACATTATCGGTCGACTCGCGTCGGCGCATGGGAGATGGGCGTGGGCCCGAACGACGACGACTACATCGGCTACGTGCTGTCGGACGTGGCGCGGCTGATGCGCACGGTCTTCGACCGGCGCGTGCGCGAGCTCGGGCTGACCCGCGCGCAGTGGCTGGTGCTGACCCGGCTGACCCGCCGGCCCGGCGCCAGCCAGACCGAGCTGGCCGAGATGCTCGAACTCGACCGCGCCAGCGCCGGCCGCATGATCGACCGCATGGAGAATGGCGGCTGGCTCGAGCGCCGGCCCGATCCGGTCGACCGCCGCATCAAGCGCCTGCACCTGACGGCGCATGCGCGCAGCGTGCACGCCGGCATGTGGAAGATCGCCCGGGCCACGGTCGACGACGCACTCAAGCCGCTGTCGAGCAAGGAGCAGGCGGAGTTCACGCGCATGGCAGCGGCGGTGAAGCGCCGCCTGCAGATGCTGGCCGGCGACGACAGCGCCCCGGGCGGTGCCGAGCCGCGCGCGCGCGGAGCGGCCGCGCCGTGAGCTACCGCCACCGCACCGCATTGCGCTTCGCCCTGCTGGTGGTGATCCCGGCGGCTGCGGTCGCCGGCGGCGTGTTCTGGTGGCTCTCCGGCGGCCGCTACATCAGCACCGAGAACGCCTATGTGAAGGCCAATATCGTGCAGATCGCGCCCGAGGTCGCCGGCCCGGTGCGCCGCGTGCCGGTGCGCGACCACGCCGAGGTCAAGGCCGGCGACGTGCTGCTGACCATCGAGACCGCGCCGTTCCGCCTGGCGCTGGAGGCCGCCGAGGCCGAGCTCGACGCCGCGCGCACCCATGTCGAGACCCTGCGCGCCACCTGGCGCGAGGCGGTGAGCGAGCTGGCCGATGCCGAGGCGCGCGCCGCCTACGCCCAGCGCCAGTGGCAGCGCCAGGAGGAACTGGCCCGGACGGGCGTGCTGTCGGCGGCCAAGCGCGACGAGGCGCAGAACGACGCGCGCAGCGCCACCGACCGCGTCGCCACGGTGAAGGAGAAGCTGCACCGCGTGCTGACGGCGCTGAACGGCGATCCGCAGCTGCCCGCCGACCAGCATCCCATGGTGCGCGAGAAGCGCGCGGCGCGCGAACGCGCCGCGCTCGATCTCGCGCGCACCCAGATCCGCGCGCCGGTCGACGGCATCGTCGTCAATCTGCGCACCCAGCCGGGCGAGCAGGTCAAGGCGTCGACGCCGCTGTTCGCCCTGGTCGCCGCGCATCGGCCATGGGTCGAGGCCAATTTCAAGGAGACCGAGCTCACGCATGTGCGCGTCGGCCAGCGCGCCCGCGTCGCGCTCGACATCTACCCCGACGTTGTCTGGGAAGCGATCGTCGAGAGCCTGAGCCCGGCGACCGGCGCGGAGTTCGCGATCCTGCCGCCGCAGAACGCCAGCGGCAACTGGGTCAAGGTCGTGCAGCGCCTGCCGGTGAAGCTGCGCCTGCTGCCGCACGCCGGCGAGCCGCCGCTGCGCGCCGGCATGACCGCCATGGTGCGCATCGACACCGGCCGGCAGCGCAGCGTCGGCGACGTCGTCGCCGGCATACTCGGTGGCAAGAAGGACTCGAGGAAGCCCGACGACTCGACGGCGCAGACGCGGTAGATCCGCCGTCGTCCTGAGCGCAACGAAGGACCTCGCAGTAGTGCGAACGGGTGGATCGCTTTGATGTGACCGCTACACCGCAAGGTCCTTCGCTGCGCTCGGGACGACGTGGTCGTTACAGCAACCCCTTCGACGCCTTCAGCGCGGCGATCGCGCCGGCATCCATCCCGGCTTCGCGCAGGATGGTCTCGCCGTGCTCGCCCAGGACGGGCGCCGGCCTGGGCGTGCGCGTCTGCGCGAAGCTCAGCCGGATCGGGTTGTTGATCTGGCGCGGCGCCTCGGGCACGTCGGCGTCGATGATCGCGCCGGCATGCACCGCCTGCTCGTCGGTCGGCAGGTCCTGCACGCGGCCGATCACGCCGAAGGTGATGCTCTGCGCCGCCAGCCGCTCGCGCCAATCCTCGTAGTCGCGCGTGAGGAAGATGCCGTCGAGGATCGTCACCAGGTCCTTGGAATTGGCGCGCCGCGCATCGAGCTCGGCGAAGCGCGGATCGTCGATCAGTTCCGGCTCTTCGAGCGCGCGGCAGAGCGGCGCCCATAATTTGTCCTCGCGCACGATGGTGAGCTGCAGCCAGCGATCGTCGCGCGTGCGGTAGATGTTGCCCAGCGCCGAGCGCGGCCGGTCGCGCGGCGGCCGCGGCGCCAGGAACGATCCCACCAGGGCGCCCTGGGCGAAGACCCCGTTGGACCACAGGCCGTTGGCGTAAAGCGACGTGCCGACCCAGCTGCCCTCGCCGGTCTTCTGCCGATGCAACAGCGCCATCAGGATCGAGGCGAAGAGCGCCACCGCCGTGGCGCGATCGCCCTGCGCCGGCGCCGCCGTGCCCGGCGGACCGCCCTCGTAGCGCTGCACGTCGAACAGGCCCGACCGCGCGAAATACGCGGTGGCGTCGAAGCCCGGCCGGTCGCGATCCGGACCGCTCTCGCCGTAGCCGGTGAGCGAGGCATAGATCAGCCGCGGGTTGATCGCCCTGCAATCCTCGTAGCGCAGCCGCAGCCGCTCGCGCACCGGCGGCGGGAAGTTGATGATCAGCACGTCGGACTGCGCGATCAGCCGGTCGAGCGCCTCGCGCGCGGCGGACTGCTTGAGGTCGAGCGCGATCGAGCGCTTGTGGCGGGAGTCCATCGCCCAGGGATAGTTGATCGGTCCCTTGGGATAGCTCGGCGAGTCCTTGACGATGGTGCGGTTGGGATCGCCGTCGGGCCCCTCGACCTTGATCACGTCGGCGCCGTAGTCGGCGAGGATCACCGCCGCCGCCGGCGCGGCGATGAACGAGGAGATGTCCAGCACCTTGAGGCCGGCGAACGGAAGGGACTGATCGGTCATCGCAATTCCATGGTCGTTCAGGCCGCCGCGCCCGACTGGCGCAGCACGGCGATCTCGCTGTCGGTATAGCCCGCCTCGCGCAGGATGGCGTCGGTGTGTTCGCCCAGTTCCGGCGGGCGGCGCGGCGGCACCTTGCCGCTGACCTCGACCTCCAGCGGATTGGCGAGCGCGCGCGGCAGGTCGCTGCGGCCGGTGGCGACGAACGCGCCGGCGGCCTCCGCCTGCGGATCGGCGATCACGTCGCGCAGGCTGGCGATGACGCCGAAGGTGATGCCCTCGGCGCCCAGCCGACGCTTCCAGGCCGCAAGGTCGTCGCCGGCGAAGGTGGCGTCGAGGATCGGTTGCAGCAGCCGGGCGTTGGCCTGCCGCGTCGGACGTTCCTTGAATCTCGGGTCGTCGGTCAGCTCGGGCAGGCCGATGGCGCGGCAGAATGGCGGCCACTGCTTGTCCTCGCGCACCAGCACCAGCGACAGCCATTTCTGGTCGCGCGTGCGATAGACGCCGACCAGTGCGTTGCGCGTCTCGGTGCGCGGGCGGCGCGGGTCGCCGAAGCCGCCGGCCAGCGCCGCCTGCACCAGGCTGCCGTTCGACCACAGGCCGTTGTGGATCAGGCTGGTGGCGACGCGGCTGCCCTTG